>NZ_HG529270.1 GCF_000499525.1 Faecalimicrobium dakarense
CAAGATGATTTAATAGATGCATTGACAGTAGGTGTGCTAGCATCTAAAGTAGATTCTCCAGTAGTTATAGTAGGCAATGATTTAAATGATAAGCAAGCAAGTTCATTATCTAAAAAACAGCCTAAGGAGATAACTCAGGTTGGTGGAAATGGAAATGAAAATGCATTCAATAAATTAGTGAATATGTTTAAGAAATAATCTGGAGGTACTATTATAATTGTGGGTATTATTTCTATGATTAGTTTCCATCATTGAAAGACATTGGGATAATAGTATATAGAGAGTACATTGAAGTGATATTCAATGTACTCTTTTATTTTGTTGATAAAAAATAATAAAATAAATCAAAAAAATACAAAAAATAACAATATTTATTGTGTATAATAACAGTATGTATGCAATAAGTTAATTATATTTAATTTATTATAAATAGAGGGAGAGTAATATGAAAAAATACAATAAAAATAGGGGGATTATATTATCGGTAGCAGTAATAGCAGCTAATCTACAAATCACAACGCTGTCACACGCATTAGAACCTAATATAAACCAAACTACACTAGAAAAAAACATAGAAGAACACGTTCCACAGACTTCTGATGATACAAAATCAGAAGTAGTAGCAGTAACAAATAGAATAGAACTAATATCAGCATTAGAAAATGAAAATGTAAAAATAATAGATATAAAAAATGACATAGACTTACCTGAATGGACTATTATGTATATAAAAGGAAATGGAAAAGAAATAAGAGGAAATGGGAACGAAATAAGAACAGTTAAAGATCGCGAAAATAATTTTATAGAATCATCACGTATGTATGTAGAGACAGATACGAAAATAGATAATTTAAAATTGAATAAAATACAGATAAGAGTAGAACATTATGAAATAAGTTTAGATATAGTAAATAATAGTGAAATAAATAATGGACATGTTCTTTTTTGGGGGGATATAACATTAGAAAATGTAAAGGTAAATAGTGGATCAATATATGGTTATGGAAATATAATTGTGAATTCAAATAAAATGAAAAATAGCTCAATAACATATATTGGAGAAAAAGGAAAAACACTAAAGATAATCAATACTGAAATGAATGGTAAATGGTATAGTATTGCACCAATACATTCAGAATCCGGAAATATTGAATTAGAGAATGTAAAAATAATAAACCCGGGAAATCACGCAATATATACAATGGGAAGTAAAGACTTAGGGACCAGTATAAGAATAAAAGGAACATTAGAGATAGATGATGCAAAAAAAGACGCAATAGTTTTGACTAGAGATTATGATTGGAACACAGAAAATCCACCAGAATTAAATAAAAATCCATTAGAACTGTATATAGACGGAGATATAAAGCAAAAAGGAGATACATACACAATAAAGGCAGAAGAAGGACCATATACTAAGATATATTATGATGAGAGTAAAATAAAAAAAGTAATTGATAAATGGTCACATGTGTATTATAGCACGAAAAATAGAGAAGGAAATGAACCACAATCTACTGTACATACAAATAAATTAGTGGGAGAGGATAGATATCAAACAGCTATAAAAATAAGCAATGAAAAATCTGGAGAGGCAACGCATGAAGGATGGATGGGAGCACGAAATGTAATAATAGTAAACTCAAATTCAATAGTAGATGCACTTAGTGCAACACCATTTGCAAATCTTAATAGTGCACCAATACTTCTAACAGAAAAAAACAAATTAAATAGTGAAACTAAAAAAGAAATATCAAGACTTGGAGCTGAAAATGTCTATGTAATAGGTGGGGAGAGTGTTGTATCAAATTCAGTTATAAATGAGTTAAAAGCTATGGATATTACTGTAGAGAGAATAAGCGGAAAAGATAGATATGAGACATCTTTAGAAATAGCTAAAATACTAAGTGATTATATAAGACCTATATCAAACATAGCAGTTGTAAATGGAGTAACAGGACTTCCTGATGCAGTAAGTATTGCACCAATTGCAGCTAATAAAAATATGCCAATAATATTGGCATCACCAAGTGAAGGAACTAAGTTATTTGATCAATACATAAAAGAGAATAATATAAAAAAATCTTACGTTATAGGAAATAAAGCAGCTATATCAAATGAAATAGCTAATAAACTCCCAAATCCAGAAAGATTAGGTGGAATAGATAGAAATGAGACTAATGCAGTTATATTAGAAAAGTTCTATACAGATGATAAATTAGAGAATATATTCATTGTTAAAGATGGAATGAAGAAGCAAGATGATTTAATAGATGCACTGGCAGTAGGTACGTTAACATTTAGAGGGAATTCTCCTGTAGTTATAGTAGGAAATGATTTAAATAATCAGCAAGAAAATTTTTTATCTAAAAAACAGCCTAAGGAGATAACTCAAGTTGGTGGAAATGGAAATGAAAATGTATTTAATAAGTTAGTAAATATGTTTAAGAATTAATTTGGATATACTATTATAATCGTGGGTATTATTCCTATGATTCGTCTCCACCATTGAAATCCACGAATACTCATATCCATTGGATATGAGTATTTTTAATGTGTTTAAAATTTATTAAAAATTAAAGTACAATACATAAAATTAGAAACATTAAATCGAATTATATTTTACATTTTGGAAATAATAAAATAGATATTTATTAAGGAGGAAAATAAAATGCAAAGAGGGAATTTAAAATGTAATGCAACTGATTGTGCGCATAACCTAGATTATGACTGTAAAGCAGGTGCCATACATGTAAGTGGACTTGGTGCAGTATCGATTGAAGGGACTAGTTGTACAAGTTTTGTAGATAGAGATAGTAGCAGTCTTGTAAATAGTCTAGCGGGAAGTCCTGAAGAGAAAGAATCATTCTTTAATAGTTCTAATAGCAGTTTTGTAAATAGTGTAGGTGATTCAACTACAAAACCATGCGATATAAAATGTGAGGCTCATAATTGTATATATAATGAAAATAAAGAATGTCATGCAGAAAATGTTGAAATAGATGCAGACAATGCATATTGCGAGTCTTTTAATTATGAAGAACATGTTTAATACTATAACAAAATACGCTTCTTAAAAATATTGATGGAAGCGTATTTGAATACTTGTATTTAATTTATTTAAATAAGTTTATCTTGAACAAAGGTACGTCCGTTGTCATATTTGTAGCTGCGTATAGATAAAGTTATAATTTTATCATCTGTTGTTACTTTTATATCTGATTTAATTAGAAAAAAGAATTAATGATTTAGAAAATAAATAGTTCTAAATTTTGATATATCATAAGCTAATATACATAAAATTCGAAAATAACTATATATAAGTATTAATATTACTTATATATAGTTATTTTTTATAATATATTTATCATAATATTATATAACATAGTATCAAATTATATAATATTTTAATAGCCCAACAAGCAAAATCACAATTATGATATTAAGTAGGTAGCTATAATAATTAGCTGAATATTTAAGTATGATAATAAATGAGAAGTTATACTAAAAAGAATATTAGTGAAGAAATGTTAAATAATATTAGAAATAAAATTGCAAAAGTTAATAAGGAAATATAAAATAGATTAAATACTGTTATGAATAGTATAGTAAATAATTTGCTAAAAGAGACGTTAGATGAATTGGAGCAAGATAAATTAAACCATAAGTGAGTTATCAATAGAAAGAACAGATGTAGAAGAAGTAATTGTAATAGAAGAATAGACAATTACATTAGGTCTTAGAAGATTTATCGGATCAAGTGTGTGTAGCAAATTATATTCTTTAATAAATATATAATTTAAGCATTAGTTAATCGTGGTTATGATTGTAGTGAATCGTCTCCACCATTGAAATCCACGAAAACTCATATCTAATAGCAGATATGAGTTTTTTACTTGTCAAAAAAAATATATTGACAAAAACAAAATAGTAGGATTATAATAAAATAACAATTTAAAGAATGGAGGAAATATTATGAAAATTACAAATTCGAAAACAACAATAACATCACAATTTAATAGAGTACTCTTGTTAGTAGCCGACTTAATTTAGCAATTGTGTTTATTGATATATAAATTTATATTTATTACTGTCATAGATGCAATTGCTACATTAGATAATTGTATCTATGACGGCTAATTTTTATTTTACATAAAGTAAGCCTCATAGAATTATTATGAGGCTATTATTATATTATTTTTGATAAAATAAGCCTCATAGATTAATATGGGGCTTTAATTATATCCTAGGTGTAAAGCTCTATATATAACTATGGGGCTTTTATTTTATATTATAGCAAAACTTTAGCAATGGACCTATATAGGCTGTTGACCAAATAGTTATGCTAAATGAATAAATTTAACTTAGGAGGAAATAAAATGCAAGAAGATAGAGAACAATGGGGAACTAAAATTGGATTTATACTTGCTGCAATTGGATCAGCAGTAGGTTTAGGTAATATATGGAGATTTCCTTATGTAGTATATTCAAATGGAGGAGGCGCATTCTTAATACCGTATTTATGTGCCATATTTACAGCAGGAATACCACTTTTAATATTAGAATACGGAATGGGACATAAGTTTAAAGGTTCAACACCACTTTCTTTAGCAAGAGCAAACAAAAAATTTGAATGGATAGGATGGTGGCCGATAATTAGTTCGTCGGTTATATTATGCTATTACTCAATGATACTAAGTTGGGCAATTAAATACATGACTATGAGCTTTACTAAAGCTTGGGGTCAAGATTCTAATTCATTTTTTTATAATGATTTCTTAAACTTATCAGATTCACCGCTTAATTTTGAAGGAATAGTTTGGCCGATATTAATAGGTATTGCGATAATATGGATTATAAATTGGTTTATATGTTACAAAGGAATAAAATCAGGGATAGAAAAAACTAGCAAGATATTATTGCCATCTCTATTAGCAATAATGATAATAATTGTTATAAGAGGTGTTACTTTAGAAGGTGCAAGTGTTGGGTTAAATACATTATTTACACCAGATTGGGATAAGGTAAAAAATCCTCAAGTTTGGATAGTTGCATATGGACAAGTATTTTTCTCATTAAGTATAGGTACTGGTATAATGATGACATATTCAAGTTACTTACCTAATAAGACTGATATAAATAACAGTGCATTTATGACTGCATTTGCTAACTGTGGATTTGAGTTTTTATCGGCTATAGGAGTATTTGCAATACTTGGAGTAATGGCTACAAGCCAAGGTTTACCTATGGAAGAAGTTGTTACAGGTGGAATAGGGCTAGCATTTATAGCTTTTCCTAAGGTATTTACAATGATGGGGATATGGGGAAATATATTAGGAGTTTTATTTTTTTCTTGTCTAGTGTTTGCAGGTATAACATCATCAGTTTCCTTAGTAGAAGCAATATCATCAGCTATAATGGATAAGTTTGGTGGGGAGCGTAAAAAAGTTGTTACATGTATGTGTTTAATAGGATTTACTGCAAGTATAGTATTTGCAAGTAATGCAGGTTTATATTTACTAGATATTATGGATAACTTTATAAATAATTATGGAATAGTTGTAGTTGGATTATTAGAAGCTTTTGTTATCGGATGGATAATTAAGCCTAAGGTTATAAGAGAACATACAAATAAGATATCTTATTTTAAAATCGGTAAGTGGTGGGATATAATTATAAAATATGTAACACCTACTTTATTAACAATAACCTTAGTTCAAAGTCTTATAAATGAGTTTAAAAGTCCTTATGAAGGTTATGATTTAATATCTTTATTATTATATGGCTGGGCTGTTATAGCCCTTGGAATTATAGGTGGATTATTAATTAGTAAAAAACCTTGGAAGAATAGTAAGTTAGAGAATATAAGTAGTAAGGAGATAGTGTAAATGACAAGTGTATCAATAGGATTTTTTATATTAGGAGCAACAATTCTTTGGGGTGGATTTATGGTAACTTTAGCTATAACTATTAAGAATGAGAGAAAAACAAATTAAGTAATATACTAAGATATAGTAGTATTTTTTTATTTTATTTATATACAAAAATATAGAATTTCATGAGTATATAGATTTTAAATATTTGTATAATTATGAAGTATATAATAAATAAAAATTAAATAGAAGGAAAATCAAGCTTTGCAGATTCCTGCAAAGCTTGATTTTTTATTATTCAGCAAATTCTTTTACTTCTTCATAGCATTTTAAATCTGTATAAAGCTCACCTTTATATGGATTGATTTTTGTTTTTCTTACTTTGTAGATCATATAAACAAATAATGCTACATTAGCAAGAAGTGCAATTAAACTTACAATAAATAATGCAGTTGGATTTTGTGTTGATTTAACAGCAAATTGTGATTCATCAATAAATGCAGGGTATGTCATTGCAAACATACACCAAAGAGCAAGTGTTTGTGCACGATGTTGTAACCAAGCACCTTTCTTAAGTGTAAAAGCAGTTACAGTTGGTGCGATTAGTAATGCAATACCACAGTACCAAGCATGGTCACCTAAACAGTTATAAGTATATGCAAAGTTCCAAAGATCATAAGCGATAATCCAGAACCAGCACATATCTGGCCATAACATATCCTTGCTCTTATCTTTACTAATACAGATTCCTACCCAACCTGTGATTGTAATTATATTTAAGATACCTGCAATACCATTTAAGTAGTTCCAAGAACCACTATACAACATTATTCCTTCAAATACTTCTTTTGTAAGGCCTAGTGAGCCAATTTGGAAATCACGAGAAACAGCCTCGAGAATATTAATTGCAAGAATTAATGGAGGAAAATATAAAACCCATTTATGACTAGTAGCATCTTTTAAGTGACGCATTAGCCAAAAACCAATACATCCTGCTAAAGCAGAATAAACTTTTGCGTAGTGGAACCAGTCATTTACACTAGTACCCTTAGTGGTATTAGGCCATACAAATAATGTGAGAATGATTGGTAATATTATAAATAGTGCAACCCCACCCCATTTATAACGGCGTCCAATTTCGTTTAATATAATTAATAAAATGAAAATTAAAAATAACATAAGCCAATTAGTAATTGGTTGTGATTCAAATAAAAACATAGTGTTACCCCCCTAATTAAATATATAAAGTATTGAATCAGGATTATTGTAGCATTATTAGTTAGAAAACGAAACATATTGTTAAAAATTTGATATTTATTGAAAAGTGTGAATTTTTAGTGTTTATCATGTTCAGATAAATATTTGAATATTCAAGGATAGGGGGATAAATAGTAAGAGAATTTATGTATCTTTTAATTTGATGTATTAATATAGATTTGGTGGTATGCGCCATACTATAATTAATAATACTTTGATAAAAATTAAAAAAGTCGCCTCATTAGCGACTCTTTCCATCTAGTTTTGAGTTTTGAAATTAGAAAGAACTAAGTTTAATTCAAATTCCATTCTAGATTTAAGATTATAACTTCCCTCATGAAGACACCAGTCAAATATGGTACCTCTAGATATTCTCATAATTATCATAGTCAAATCTAATGAAGAAATAGAGCCATTCAATTCACCATTTTTTAGTGAATCTTCCACAATAGATTTAACTTCTAGTGCTATATAACGGTCAGGTTTAGTAGAGTACTTTCCTTCTATTGAAAGTAAGTTTTTATATATTTCACTTACAAATACCCAGCCAAGCTCTTCCATCATATTAGCACCTTCACCTAATAAAAATAATAATTTATCAAGGTTTGAACAAAAATTTCTTGTTTCAAGTCTATCCATTACCAGAATATCAACTTGCTCATAAGCTGTATTAATTATTTCTGCTTTTGATTTGAAATGATGATAAAAAGCTCCTATTGAAATTTCTGCAACTTGACAGATATCTTGAATTTTCACACTATCAAAGCCATTTAATTTAAAAAGTTCAGTGGCTACTTGTGTAATTCTAAGTTTGGTTGCAATAGCTTGTTTTTGTCTACTAGTTAATTTTTTCATGACAAATACCTTTCTATAGCACTGCAATGTTAATACAGTAAATTATATAATTATTTAGTATAGCATAAAAAGGCAAATATATAATGAAAAGTTGTGAAAGAAAATAAATGAAAACTGTAAGTATATATTTACAAAATATGCTAAAACTGCTATATTTTAATTACAGAATAAGATTCGGTGAAATTAATTCTGTATAAAAATGTTATAAAATTAACAAATAGATGATGTAAAATTAAGCAAAATCGAATGGTCCATTAGAAATATTAAGGGGGGAATTTTATGGAAAAATATAAAGTGATTGAGATAAAGGAAAGCGTTTTTGAAAACAATGATAAACAAGCAGATTTGCTTAGAGCAGATTTAAAGAAAGATAATACTTTTTTATTAAATTTAATGTCTTCTCCAGGTTCGGGTAAGACTACAACAGTTTTAAGAACTATTGAAGCATTAAAAGATGAAATAAAAATAGGAGTTATGGAAGCTGATATAGATTCAGATGTTGATGCCAATACCGTTTCAAAAACAGGAGCAAAAGTAATACAGCTACATACAGGTGGAATGTGTCATTTAGATGCAGATATGACCAAGCAAGGTTTAGTAGAACTTGGAACAGAGGATGTAGACTTTGTAATATTAGAAAATGTGGGGAATTTAGTATGTCCAGCAGAATTTGATACTGGTTCTTCAAAAAACGCTATGATACTTAGTATACCGGAGGGGCATGATAAGCCTCTCAAATATCCACTAATGTTTTCCATAGTGGATGTGGTTTTAATAAATAAAATTGATGCTATGGAGTATTTTGATTTTGATTTAGGTTTAGTTAAAGAATATATTAAAAAACTAAATCCAAATATAAAAGTTATAGAAATATCAGCCAAAACTGGCGAAGGTATGGATGAATGGGCAAATTGGATAAGAAAAGAAATAAATGTATGGAATCAGTAATATAATATAAAATTTTTTGGGGGGAGATTACGATGGGAGTTAAAGAAAAGGTTCTTCAATTTGCAAATCAAGTTAGCGGAAAAAAACCAGGATCTAGAGGGTACTTTGATGAAAATGATGCACGTTATAGAGTTTTAGAGCCAGTTGTAACAGATGAAATGGCAGAAGTTTTACTTTGTATGAAGATTAGACAAAAAACAACAGCTGAGAAAGTGGCACCTTTATGTGGAAAAAGTGTTGATAGGTGCACAGAGTTATTATTAGAACTATCAGAAATAGGGGTAGTTTTTGTTAATGAAATAGATGGTATAGATACTTTCTGGTATGAAACTTGGGTACCAGGAATTATGGAAATGATGGTTAATAATAAGGAGCAGGCTAAAAAATATCCCCAAATTCCTAAGGCATTTCATGATTATGGTGTGGAAAATGGACCAAAATCTACAGGAAGTTTTCCTCCAGGTGTAGGACTTATGCGTGTTATTCCAATAGAAACTGCCATAGATGGTGAAACAAGAAGAGCCTCATATGAGGAAATATCAAAATATCTAAATGATAGTGATAAATTCTCTGTATCAGATTGTTCATGTCGTACAGCAAGAGAAAGTATGGGAGAAGGATGTGGTCATTTAAAAGAGGATATGTGTATTCAATTAGGCCATGCAGCTGAGTACTACATAAGAACAGGAAGAGGTAGAGAAATAACTAGAGAAGAGGCTTTTGAAATAATAAAAAGAGCTGAAGAAAATGGGTTAATGCACCAAATACCAAACTTAGATGGTTCAGGAAAAACTCATGCCATATGCAATTGCTGTGGATGTTCTTGTTTAGCGCTAAAGGGTGGAAATATGTTTGCAAATACAGACATGGTACGTTCTAATTATGTATCTAAAGTAGATAAAGATAAGTGTGTTGCTTGTGGTGAATGTGTAGTAAATTGCCCAACTAATGCTTTGAAACTAGGACAAAAACTATGTTCCAATAAACCTATTGTAGATAAAATAGAAAGAAAAGAGACACCAAGAAATACTAATTGGGGACCAGATAAATGGAATGAAGATTATAGAACTAATAGAGAAGACGTGGTAGAAAGTGGAACAAGTCCATGTAAGACTGCATGCCCTGCTCATATAGCTGTTCAAGGATATATTAAACTTGCATCACAAGGGAGATACAAAGAAGCTTTACAACTTATAAAACAAGAAAATCCATTCCCAGCTATATGTGGTCGTATTTGTCCTAGAAAGTGTGAATCAGCATGTACAAGAGGAGATATAGATTCACCAATTGCCATAGATGAAATCAAAAAGTTTATAGCTGAACAAGATTTAAAAGAAGAGCATCGATTCATTCCTAAAAAGAGACATAATTATGGTAAGAAGATTGCCATAATAGGTGGTGGACCTGCTGGACTTTCATGTGCTTATTATTTATCAATAGATGGATACAAGGTAACAGTGTTTGAAAAACAAAAAGCTCTTGGTGGTATGCTAACTTTAGGAATTCCTTCTTTCAGATTGGAAAAAGAAGTAGTTAATGCTGAAATAGAAATACTAAGACAAATGGGAGTTGAGTTTAAAACAGGTATAGATGTAGGTAATGATATTACTTTAGATGAATTAAGAAAAGAGGGGTATAAAGCTTTCTATTTGGCAATCGGTGCACAGGCTGGTAGAAGATTGAATATAGAAGGTGAAAATGCAAAAGGTGTTATCTCAGGAATAGAATTTGTACGTGATGTCAATTTAGGAAAAGATATAAAACTAAGTGGAAAAGTAGTAGTTATTGGTGGAGGTAATGTTGCTATAGATGTGGCAAGAAATGCAACGAGAGTAGGTGCAGATAGTGTAGATATGTTCTGTTTGGAAAATCGTGAACAAATGCCTGCTTTAGAAGAAGAAATAAAAGAAGCTTTAGAAGAAGAAATAGTAATAAACAACTCTTGGGGACCTAAGAGAATAATTGTAGAAAATGAAAAAGTAATAGGCGTAGAATTTAAAAAATGTATTTCTGTATTTGATGAAAATGGAAAATTCTCTCCAACGTTTGATGAAAATGATGTAAAAGTGGTAGATGCTGATTACGTTTTAATTTCAGTTGGTCAAAGTATTGACTGGGGTAATTTACTTAAAGGAAGTAAGGTAGAGTTAAATCCTAACAATACAATAAAAGCTGATGGATTTACTTATCAAACAAATGAGTCAGATATATTTACTGGAGGAGATTCATATACTGGTCCTAGATTTGCCATAGATGCCATAGCAGCAGGTAAACAAGGAGCTATATCAATTCATCGTTTTGTTCAACCAGGACAAAGTTTAGTAAATGGACGTGACAGAAGAGATTATCATGAATTTGATAAGGAAAGCTTGCAATTAGAAGGATATGACAATATGCCAAGACAAAAACCAAATCATAAATCTGATGTAGAGACAAAAGAATCTTTCAAAGATATGCGTCTTACTTTTACAGAAAAACAAATGAAAAAAGAGACAGAAAGATGTTTAGGTTGTGGAGCTACTATTGTAGATGAATATATGTGCGTAGGTTGTGGTCAATGTACCACAAAATGTAAGTTTGATGCCATATCATTAGTAAGAAAATATGATGCAGAAGGTTTAGCTTATGAAGATATGAAACCAGCAGTAGTTAAAACAATTATAAGACGAAAAGGTAGAATAATAACAAAGAAAGTTAAGGATGTATTTGTAAAATAAAAATATAATAGATACGAGGTGCATTATGGGAATTTTATATGAAAAAATGACCTTTGAAGGATGGGGAATTTTCCTATTTGTATTACTTGCATTGATGGCATTCAATGAATTTGGAAGATCAACAAAATGGGCAGGTATATTATTATTTTTAATAGTACCTACATTTTTAACTATTTATGTCTGGCCAACTACAGCAGCACCAGGCAATGAATATGGAACGGGAACTTGGTTTAACTGGGTGAAAACTTATTCAGCACTGGCTGGGTGTATTTGGTTTATGGCTCTTAGATATATTCCATCATTACAAAAGAAAAAATGGGCATTAATTCTTCCAGCAGTGATTTTAGCATTAAATATATTTGAAGCATCTATTAGGGACTTCCAAATTTTTACTTATGGGTTAACTGATGGTGGAGTTGTAGATAATCTTTGGACAATATCTGGACCTTGGAATATTATGAATGGTATAGCAGGAATATTAAATATAATTACAATTTGTGGTTGTTATGGAATATTTATATCGAAAGATAAGACAAAGGATATGATATGGCCAGATATGATATGGACATGGATTATAGCTTATGATGTATGGAACTTTGCTTATACTTATAACTGTATATCAGATCATTCAATTTATTGTGGTGCAGCTTTATTACTTTCATGTACTATACCAACTTTCTTTATAAAAAGAGGAGCATGGTTACAACATCGTGCTCAAACATTGGCTCTTTGGATTATGTTTGTTATGACTGTGCCTCAATTTGCTGATAGAATAGCGCCAGTTGCCACAACGCATAACAAGACAGCGTTCTTTGTAGTAAGTTTAATATCTTTAATTGCAAATGCAGCTTTAGCGATTTATCAATTTAGTAAAATAAGAAAAAATAAACTTAATCTAATAAAAGATGAAATTTACACAGATACTAATGCTTATAGAAATGTGCTTGCTGAAAATAAGTAGATGTAAAACAGGAGTAGGTGAAAATAGTGCACGAGCTAGGGGTAGTTATAGAAGTTGTAAAAACAGTGGAAAAAGTAGCGTTAGAAAATAATTTAACAAAAATAGATAGCGTGGTATTACAGATAGGAGAGTTATCTTCTATGATACCTAAATATATAAAAAGCTGTTTTCCAGTAGCAGTAGATAATACAAGTTTGCAAGACACGAAGCTGAAAATAGAAGTTATACCTGCAAATGGTATGTGTAAAAGTTGCAATAAAGTATTTAATGTAAAAGAAAATAATGGGCAATGTATTCATTGTAGCAGTAAAAGGTGGGATTTACTCAGTGGAAAAGAGTTTATAATTAAGGAAATAGTAGCCTATTAAATAAAATGTAGTTATTAAGTATAAAAACTTAGTAACTACATTTTTTAATAGGAAGATATAAAGTCAATATTGAAATCCACGAAAAGGATATTGATTAATCAATATCCTTTTTTGTATTTTTTTAGTAATAGATTGATTAAATAACAATAGCGAGAATAATAAAAATATATACAATATACGGTAATATTATGATAAAATATGTAATAAAAAGGGGCTAAAATAAATCATTTATAAGTTGGTAAGAAGGGAATAAAAATGTTATCTATATATAATAAAATTAGTGACTATATAATAGTATTAAATTGTACGGGGGAAATAATTTTTTGTAATGAAAGCTTTTTAAAGCGATTAAACTATAATCACGAGGAAATATTAAATTTAAATATAGTTAAAATAATAAGCGAAAATAATAATATTAATAATATAGTAAAAGAATCTGGGGAAAAAAACGAAACTTTAGAGTTTTATTCAAAGTCAAATGAACTAGTCAAAATCAATTCAAATATAATCATAGAAGATTTTAATAATGATAAAAGTATTTTTATTATAGGTAAAGAAGTACAGTCAAAACAATATACGATGGAAATGTTAGAGGATCTTTTAGATAATATTGATACTTGTGCATTTGTTGTAGATGATTCTGGAAAGTATTTATATGCAAATAAGGTTCTTACTAATTTACTAGGCAAAAAAAGAGAAGATATTATTGGAAGTTATAATAGTGATAATTGGCATTATGATATTTATAAGGAATTTGAAAAAAATGATAGAGAAGTATTTAAGAATAAAAGCCCAAAGATATTTAATGAAAAATTATTATATGATGATATTATTCATTGGTATAAAAGCTACAAAGCTCCAATATTTGATGAAAATGAAAGGCCTAAATATATTGTAGCAACATCTAAAAATATTGATCTATCAAAAGCCATATCAGAAGAGTTATATAAAAACTATAATAAAGTAACAATTGAAAATGACTTTAATGAAAATAGTAAAAAGAATGTGGATTTAAATAAAATATTAAAAAATATTGGAGAACATATACTTGATTATACAAAAGCAGATGGTCTTTCTATATTACTTTATGATAGTGATAAAGAAGGATTAGTACCTGTTATAAAATTAAAAAATGCTAATATAAATTTTAAAAATATAGAATTTATTTCATTTAAAAAAAATGATTTATATTCACATATATATAGAAGATATTTTAATTGTATGTTTAAAAAAGCTAAAATGCCTAATTTAGCAAGAACAAATAATAACCGTATGGATAGATTAGATTATGCTGGTAATTATGTAATGGAGTTAAATAATGAGCTTATTGGATTTATAGGTTTAAGCTATAGCAATGGCAATGCTCCTAAATTTAATAGCGATGAGTATATGAAATATGTATGTAATAAAATAGCCATGATGATTAAAAATATCAGACTTTCAAATGAGGTATCTATTGAAAATAAAAAACGTAAATATACAGAAAAAGAGCTAGAACGGTATTTAAATGTTTCAGTTGATTTAATAGCTGTAGTAGGAAAGGATGGATATTTTAAAAAACTAAGTTGTAATTGGTGTAATGTTTTAGGATGGACAGAAGAAGAATTATTATCAATGCTAGTTGTAGATATTATTCATCCTAAAGACTTAGAAATCTTTAGGAGCAGAAAGCAATCAGAGTATATAGAAGGTAAAACTGCTAGAGATATTATTCGATATAGGCATAAGAATGGAAACTATATTTTTCTTGAATGGAGTGGTGAGTATATAGTTGATGAAGAAGTATATGTAGCAACAGCAAGAGATATTACAAGAAAGTTAGAAATAGAAAAAGAAAAAAGAACATTAGAAGAAGCAGTCCAGCTAGAGGTTGTAAAAAATGAATTCTTTTCAAATATATCTCATGAATTTAGAACTCCAATAAATATTATATTAGGTACTATGCAAGTGATTAACAAAAATATAGAAAAAAATAATATACAAATAAATAGCTTAAAGAAACATACTAACTACATAAAACAAAACTCATACAGATTATTAAGGTTAGTAAATAATCTAATAGATATAAGTAAAATGGATATAGGAATGTATGAGCTTAGATGTTCTAATCAAAATATTATAAATATTATTGAAGATATAACTCTATCTGTAGCAGATTATACAAAAAATAATAAAATAAATCTTATATTTGATACAAATAAAGAAGAAGTTATTACATACTGTGATCCAGATAAAATAGAAAGAATAATGTTAAATATTTTATCTAATGCGATAAAATATACACAAGAGAATGGTTTTATAAAAGTTAAAATTAACTCTACACAAGATGAAATAATAGTTTCTGTAAAAGACAGCGGAGTAGGGATATCAAAGGATAAATTAGATATTATATTTGATAGATTTGGACAAGTAGATAGTTCGTTTAATAGAAAATGTGAAGGTAGTGGCATTGGACTATCACTAGTGAAAAACTTAGTAGAAATGCATGGAGGGGAAATACATGCAAATAGTGAAGTTAATGAAGGCTCAGAATTTATATTTAGTATTCCGATTAAGCTAAAAGAAGAAGATAATGATAATGAATATGATGTTGATAGAAAATGTAAACATGTAGAACGATGTGATATAGAGTTTTCAGATATATATAGTATGTAAAAATTAAGAAATTATATAGTAAAGGTAAAATTGTGGGTATGATTGTTGTGAATCGTCTTCCCATTGGAATCCACGAAAAAGTATTGATGCTTTTATCAATACTTTTTTTAGTTATCAGATACTGAATTGATAATATTATTAGGATAGTATTATACTATTGAGATAAAAATAAATCATAAATGGGGAAATAAATACATGTTTATGATAATGATAATAGATGATAATGAACATTTCAAAGCCTTGAAATTTAGTCAGATTGTACTGATATATATCCATCTAGGTGCAAAAAATAACCATTGAGACAACAAGTATTGCTCATTTTTATCATTAATGTTATCTTATTTGTAAAATCTAGACAAATTTTTATGACCATTTTAAACTATCTTATTTATTTAAATACTAAAGGGATACGAAATATATTTTTATATAGGAGGAAGTTATGAAAATAGGATATTATGCTGTTTTTAATTATGAGGAATATGATAAACATGAGAAAGAATATGGAATAGCCATAGAATTTCCTGATATACCAGAGTGTATAAGTTGTGCCAGGTCAGAAAAAGAAGGCCTTTTTATGGCAAAAGAGGTATTAGAGCTTGTAACCGTTAATATGAAAGTTTATGAACTACCAAAGATGAGTGAGCTTTCTGATATAAGTTTGAAAGAACAGGAGAAAGCTTTTTATATATCATATAATACGGAAGATATAGACTTATCAGAATTTACATTCTACGATGATTAAAAATTAAAAAACAACATCGAAGAATAAATATTTATATGCTGGGGTTAAAATATGATTATAGATTTTATAAGGAGAATACTTGACAGTGTCAATTATTATAGATATAATTGACACTATCAAATATTAAAGGAGTGACTTTCATGAACAAATTAGAAATATTTATAAATGAATTATGTGGGGTTTTTAATAATGAAGATCAAATAAAACAAGAGTTAGAATCAGGACATCAAGTTCACCCTAAAGCAAAGCATATAAATGGTATTTGTAATAGTAAAATAACTAACTTGCCTGATAATTTTGATGGATATTTTGTTATAGAAGAAAGTTATTATGAACAAGGAAAATTTAAAAACATTCTTCCTCATCTATTCTTATTTACACTTAATGAGAATAATGATATCGTGTTAACTTCTTATGAAATTCCAAATAATATTTCAAAAGAAGACTTTAGAAATGATAATGAAAATTTAATTATGGACTATAAAGAACTTAAAACTTCTTCTAAGTTTACACCTATGGTATATAAAGAAAATAATGGTGTATATGAAGGTGAAAGTATAAGTCATTTTACTGCTGAAACAGAATTTACTTTAAAAGAAAAGATAGAAAGTGGTAAAATGTATGTGAGTGAAGTATTTAGAAAAAATGGTAAAATAACATTTGGATTTGTTGATCCTATAATTTATCAAAAAATAGATTAAGTTAGAAAAGAGGAATTTGATTGTCATATAAAATACTAGGTAAATATTTATCAGATTTAAACAGAGACTTTATAAAACATCTTGATTTAAAGTTACAAGAATATAAATTAACTCTTAACATGTGGCGTTGTATGATAGTAATAGAAAAAATAAAAGTTGCAATTTAAAGGATATAGCTGAAGCATTAAATGTAGATAATGCAATCATTACTCGAAATATAAAAAAGCTTGAAAGCTTGAATTATATTATAAAAGTAAAAGGAAATAATGATAATAGATTTTTTGATTTATGTATTACAGAGGAAGGTCTATCTATTCTTAAATCACTTAACAAATATCAGGATAGATGGTATGAAAAAATAACTAAAAATTTTAGTAGTGAAGAGTCTGAATATTTAATTAGTTTACTCCAAAAGCTTTGTAATAATATCTAAGTAAATAATATTTTATTAAATATTATTTACTTACTTTGTTTTTTTATGTGTAACTGTAAAGTAATAAAATAAATAAAAATAATCTCATTTCAGACTCTTCTTCATCTTCAAAATTATTTTAATCCTAGATCTGAAAGCATCTGAGATATTCCATATATCTCATCATATTTAGAATAGTAGTCCTTAAATACATCTTCCACAGATGAATCTTGATATACTTCAAATTCGATACCTTTAAATTCAGCTCTAATACACTTTAGAGTAGTATCATTTAAATAGTTTTTTAATCTTAATATATAGTCTTTTATATCATCCTGGGGTAAAACTTTTAATTCATCAATATTTTGAGCAACTATATATGCAGATTGGTTTATTTCTTCTAAAGAAATACTTTCATTTAATTGAGCCTTTAAATGCTTTAGCTCTTCTTCAGTAAATTCTAAATCATCTATGTTTTTGCCTTCTAAAATCTCCTGTATTTTATCTAAAATCATAGAATCATTCCATGCATACTTACTAGAATTATCTTTATTGTTAAATTCATCGTTCATTTTACAAATCTCCTAAGTTTAATTTAATGATATTATATCAAAATTATAGCATTTTATCATCATTATAAATATATAATAAGCTTGTTATGACTTAGGTTATGTGTTAACATTAGAAATAATTAATATCAAGCTCTTATACTTCTGAGTATATGAGCTTTTAAACTATGGAGGAAGAATGAATAATAAGCCAAAGATAGAGATCGGATTAAAATACAATAAAGCAAAAAAAATGGACAAAAACTTTATGTATCAAGACTTAAGAAGAAGTAACTGCTATAACACTGATTTTTCAAATTCAAACTTTAATTTTACAAGTTTAAGAGGAGCGCACTTTAAGTCTTGTAACTTTTACGGGTGTACATTCAAATCAGCAGAAATAATAGGGGCGAACCTGAAAAGAAGTAAATTTAAAAATGCAAAACTTGAAAATACTATATTTGAAGGAGTTAATTTAGAAGAAGTAGATTTTTCTGGTGCTAAGTTTAAAAACGTAATATTTTTAAATACAGATATAACTAAAGCTAAGAACCTTGATATAAATTCACCTCAGATAAAAGTATTTAAGGAAATGCCTGTTATAGATATGAGTGAAAGACTAGAAAATGCAATAAAATTTGCAATGGAAAATAAGTACGTTAAAAAATCAAGAACTTTAGATACTAAAGATGGTGGCATTAACTTTGTAAGTATAATGATACTTTTAGAAAACTTTAAAGAAAAGCAATTAATAGATGGATTGATGTTAATTGGAGAAAGAATAGATAAGGAATTTTGTACATTAAGTTATATAATAAAAAATTTAGAAGTTTATAAATCTGAAGGTCTATTATAATTTATATTAAAATATAATCATTGATATTATTACTGTGGTTTGTCTTAACCATTGGAATCTACGAAAAACTCATATCGAAAGGATATGAGTTTTTTTTTAGTTGAAAATTGCAAAATAAAAATGAGAAAACGTTGACATGAAAAAATAAATTTGATACTATATAAGAAAGAACAGGATAAAAAACTGAATGTAAACGGATAGTGATTGTTTAAGTACAAGCTAAACCTATTTATTACCCAGGGCTCATGGGAGTCTGTTTAATGTGTAATGAATAGGTTTTTTTTAATGCAACAAATCATATTGTGATAGAATAAATACGGATTATAGTTAATATTAAGAAATGAGGAATAATGATGGTTATTGAAAAAATACTTAATAACAATGTAGTTATTACAACTGACGAAAATAATAAAGAAATAGTAGTTATGGGAAGAGGTATAGCTTTTAAAAAGCGTACAGGAGATCATATTCCGAAGGATATGATAGATAAGGTATTTAAACTATCTGACCCAAATATGTCAGACAAGTTTAAAGAATTAATAGCTGAAATTCCTTTAGAGTATATGAAGTTATCAGATGGAATAATTCTACATGCAAAGAAAGAACTAGGAAAAAGATTAAATGATAGTATTTATATTTCTTTAACTGATCACATGCACACAGCAATAGAAAGATCTCGTGAAGGAGTAAATGTAAAAAATGCCCTACTTTGGGATATAAAAAGATTTTATAAAAAAGAATTTGAAATAGGATTATTAGCTTTAGATTATATAGAAGAAAAATTTGAAGTAAGACTACCAGAAGATGAAGCTGGATTTATAGCACTACATATTGTAAATGCACAAATGGATCAGGATATAAAAATTATTTATGAAATAACACAAATAATGCAAGATATCACAAATGTTGTTAAGTACCATTATGGAGTAACATTTGATGAGGAATCAGTATATTACTATAGATTTATTACACATCTAAAGTATTTTGCCCAAAGATTTCTTAGCAATAAATTACATGAGGAAAATGAAGATGATTTATTAGATGTAATAAAAGTCAAATATAAAAATGCATATAATTGCATAGAAAAAGTAGCTGAATTTATAAATAAAAAGTACAACTATAAGTTAACAGATGAAGAAAAATTATATTTAACTATTCACGTTGAAAGAGTAGTAAGCAAAAGTATTAAGTAAGATATAAATCCTAAAATTAGGTTTATATATATTGGATGGTGACATTTAGTTGGCCAAACCTTCATATTTCAAAAAGAAAATGGAGGATAAAAACATGAGAAAGTATGAACAATTAGCAAAAGACATTATAGCTAATGTGGGAGGAAAGGAAAACATCAATAGTTTAGCGCATTGTGTAACTAGACTACGTTTTAAACTAAAAGATGAATCAAAAGCAAATGATGATGTATTAAAAAATATGGATGGTGTTGTAACTGTAATGAAAAGTGGTGGACAATACCAAGTAGTAATAGGAAATCATGTACCAGATGTTTATGCAGTTGTATGTGATTTAGCTGGACTTGGAGGAGATTCACAAGAAGAATCTGATTCACCAAAAGGATTACTTAATAAGTTTATAGACTTAATATCAGGAGTTTTCCAACCAGTTTTAGGTGTAATGTGTGCAGCAGGTATGATAAAAGGATTTAATGCACTTTTTATAGCATTTGGATTATACTCAATGACTGACGGCACATACATGATGTTAAACTCAATTGGAGATTCAATATTTAAGTTTATGCCTGTAATATTAGGTTATACAGCAGCTAAGAAGTTTGGAGCTAAGCCGTTTTTAGGACTAATTATAGGGGCAGCTTTATGCTATCCAGATATTCAATTAAGTACATTATCAAATGCAGGAGATCCTTTATACACTTTATTTAGTGGTACGATTTTTGAATCACCAGTATATATGACATTCTTAGGATTACCAGTAATAGCAATGGATTATACTTCAACAGTAGTTCCAGTAATATTAATTGCATTTGTAGCTTCTAAGTTTGAAAAATTCTTTGCAAAAGTTGTACCAGATGTAGTAAAAAATTTCTTTGTACCAATGTTAGTTTTACTAGTGTCTTTACCACTTGGATTTATAGTTATAGGTCCAATAGCAACATTTGCATCTAACTTTGTTGGAAATGCATTTTTAGGATTATTTAAATTTTCACCAATAGTATGTGGTATATTACTAGGTTTATTATGGCAATGTCTAGTTATATTTGGTCTACATTGGGGATTAATACCAATAGCTATGGTAAATATGATGACAACGGGTTCTGATCCAATACTTGCAGGTATGTTTGGAGCATCTTTTGCTCAAACAGCAGTAGTAGGGGCGATGTATTTTAAATTAAAAGATAAGAAAGCTAAAGCGTTGTGTATTCCAGCATTTGTATCAGGTATGTGTGGGATTACAGAACCAGCAATATATGGAATAACTTTACCTAGAAAAAAACCATTTATACTTAGTTGTATAGGTGGAGCAGCAGGTGGAGCTGTAATGGGTCTTATGGAAGTTCAAAGTTACACTATGGGTGGATTTGGAATATTTGGTGTTGCTAACTATATAAATACAGCAACAGGAGACTCTAGTGGAGCTATTGTCTCACTTGTATGTATAGCAGTATCAATGGTAGTAGGATTTTTATTAACATTATTATTCTGGAAAGATGATACTGTAGCAGAAGATGTTAAAGCAAATAATACACAAAATAATGATAAAAAAACTCAAAGAGAAGTGATATACAGCCCAATAAAAGGTGATGTAAAGCCTTTAGAACAAATAGAAGATGCAGCATTTTCATCAGGAGTATTAGGTAAAGGAGTTGCAATAGTACCTAAGGAAGGAAAAGTAGTTGCACCATTTGATGGAACAGTAATGACTTTATTCCCTACAAAACACGCTATTGGAATAGTATCTGAAAATGGATGTGAATTATTAGTTCACATAGGATTAAATACAGTTCAATTAGATGGAAAATATTTTGAGACTTTTGTAAGCCAAGGTGACAAAATCAAAAAAGGTCAAACTCTAATTACCTTTGATATAGAAAATATATTAAAAGAAGGATATTCTTTAGACACTCCAGTAGTTGTTACAAACTATTTAGACTATGTAGATGTAGTAGAAAAAATGAGCAAATCTATAAATAATAATCAAGAATTAATAACAGTTTTAGCTTAAATAAAAATTCATATTTGAAGATAAAAGTATGTAATTACTTTTATCTTCAATAATTTAATATACAAGATATTATTGGAGGTAAAGTTATGGGACTTAGAAAAGATTTTTTATGGGGTGGAGCAACTGCTGCAAACCAATGTGAAGGTGGATACAAAGAAGGTGGTAGAGGTTTAGCAAATGTTGATGTAGCGCCACATGGAAAAGATAGATTTCCAGTTTTAGCTGGTAAAATGAAGATGTTTGAATGTGATGATGAGCATTATTATCCAGCACATGAAGCTATAGATATGTATCATAATTATAAAGAAGATATAAAATTATTCGCTGAAATGGGATTTAAATGCTATCGTTTATCAATAGCTTGGACTAGAATATTCCCAACAGGAGAGGAAACTACTCCAAACGAAGAAGGATTAAAATTTTATGAAGATTTATTTAACGAATGCTTAAAGTATGGTATAGAGCCATTAGTTACAATATGTCACTTTGATGTTCCTATGCATTTAGTTGAAAAATATGGAGCATGGAGAGATCGTAAGTTAGTAGATTTATATGTAAAATATTGTGAAGCAATATTTAATAGATACAAAGATAAGGTAAAATACTGGTTAACATTTAATGAAATAAATATGATACTTCATTTACCATTCATAGGTGCGGGGCTATACATTGAAGAAGGTGAAAATGAAGAACAAATAAAATACCAAGCAGCACATCATCAATTAGTTGCAAGTGCATTAGTTACGGAATTAGCTCGTGAAATAAATCCTGATTTTAAAATAGGATGTATGTTAGCTGCTGGAAATACATATGCAAATACTTGTCATCCAGAAGATGTATTTAAGTCAATGGAAAAGGATAGAGAAAATTACTTCTTTATAGATATACAATCTCGTGGAGAATATCCAGCATATGCAATAAAAGAATTAGAACGTAAAGGAATAAATATAGTAATGGAAGAAGATGATAAAAAGATACTTAAAGAAAATACAGTAGATTTTATATCATTCTCATACTATTCATCAAGATTAACAAGTGCAGACCCTGAGGTTAATGCTCAAACAGAAGGAAATGTTTTTGCAACTCTTAGAAATCCACACTTAAAGGCAAGCGAATGGGGATGGCAAATAGATCCATTAGGTCTTAGAATAACAATGAACTCTTTATATGACCGTTATCAAAAACCATTATTTATAGTTGAAAATGGATTGGGAGCAGTAGATACTCCGGATGAAAATGGTAATGTATATGATGACTACAGAATAGATTACTTACGTGAACATATAAAAACTATGATAGATGCTGTTGAATTAGATGGAGTAGACTTATTAGGATATACTTCTTGGGGATGTATAGATTTAGTAAGTGCAAGTACTGGAGAAATGAAAAAGAGATATGGATTTATATATGTAGATAAAGACAATGACGGAAGTGGAACTTTAAAGCGTAGTAAAAGAAAGTTTTGATTGGTATAAAAAAGTAATTTCATCAAATGGTAAAGATTTAGCTTAGGGGGATAAAAATATGGTATTTAAAAAAGATTTCTTATGGGGTGGAGCAACTGCTGCCAATCAATTTGAAGGAGCATGGAATGTAGATGGAAAAGGTCCATCTTGTTCAGATATGTGTACTGGAGGTTCTCATACAGTAAGTAAAAGAATAACTAGAAAAATAGAAGAAAATACATTTTATCCAAGTCACGAGGCGATAGATTTTTATCATAGATATAAAGAAGATATAGCTTTATTTGCCCAGATGGGATTTAAAGTATTTAGATTCTCAATAGCGTGGAGTAGAATATTCCCAACTGGAATGGAAAGCACACCAAATGAAGCAGGTCTAAAGTTTTATGAAAATGTAATAGATGAATGTTTAAAATATAATATAGAGCCTTTAATAACAATATCTCACTATGAAGTACCATTTGGAATAACTAAAAAGTACAATGGATGGGCTTCAAGAGAAGTAATAGATTTATATATGAATTACTGCAAAGCAATATTTAATAGATACAAAGGGAAAGTAAAATATTGGTTAACATTTAATGAAATAAACTCAGCTACTATGCCTATGGGAGGATATTTATCTCAAGGGATATTGAATGAAGGAACTACAGATTTTATGACTCAAGTAGATATACCAAATCTTAGATTCCAGGGATTACATCATCAATTTTTAGCAAGTGCCAAAGCTGTTAAGCTTGCTCATGAAATAGATTCAAACTATCAAGTTGGATGTATGCAAATATATGCAACGATGTATCCTTATACTTGTAATCCAGATGACATGGTAAAAACTCAAAGAGATAGTAGAGTAATGAATTACTTCTGTGGGGATGTTCAAGTTCGTGGAGAATATCCAACTTATATGAACAGATATTTCAAAGAAAATAATATTGATGTAAAAATAGAAGATGGAGATTTAGAAATCCTAAAAGAAGGTTGTGTAGATTTCTATACATTTAGTTACTATATGTCTATATGCGTAAGTAGTGACCCTGAAAAAGAGAATACGAGTGGAAATATATTAGGTGGAGTAAAAAATCCATATTTAAAAGCTAGTGATTGGGGATGGCAAATAGATCCTAAAGGACTTAGATATACATTAAACGAAATTTATGATAGATATCAAATACCTATGATGATAGTTGAAAATGGTCTTGGTGCTTACGATAAAAAAGAAGCTGATAAAAGTGTAAATGATGATTATCGTATAGAATACTTAAAAGAGCATATAGAACAAATGAAAGAAGCCGTAGAAGATGGAGTAGATTTAATAGGTTATACTCCATGGGGATGTATAGACTTAGTAAGTGCATCTACTGGTGAAATGGCTAAAAGATACGGTTTTATATATGTAGATAAATATGATGATGGAAGTGGAGATTTATCTAGAAGTAAGAAGAAGAGTTTTTATTGGTATAAGCAAGTAATAGAATCTAATGGTGAAAATTTAGATAATATAGAAACTGTTCTTGCTTAGAAAAGTAGCAATTTAGATAGCTGTCCATTTATATGGTTAATATAATCATATAAATGGACAGCTTTTTTTATAAAATATATTTTTATTGTAAAGCGATGTAGTGGTTTATAAATTATAGTATAATTATTTTACTTATTGGCGAAAAATTTAAAAGTAGACATAAGGGGAGGTGACTTATATTGAATAGTGTACAAGATTTATCTGTAGAATTCTCCGTTTTAGCTAAAAATAAAAAGTATGAATGGATATATAGTAATAATTTAGATTTAGAAGAGATGGATTATCTATATAATAAATTAAAATATATAGATTTAGACAAATTGGTAGATGAAGATGCTAAGAAAGCTTTTTATATAAATATATATAACGGATTAGTTAATTATTTTATTATAAAAATGAGGTTAAAAGATTTTATACCTAAGGGTAAATCATTTTTTAGAAATCAAAAGGCTAACATAGGCGGTTACATGTGGTCATTAGATGATATTGAACATGGTATTTTAAGAAAAAATAAAAGGCCATTAAATTCATTTAGGTTATTAATAAAAGATGATGACCCTCGTAAGAAGTATATATTAGATAATGAAGATTGTCGTATTCATTTTGCACTTAACTGTGGTGGGAAATCTTGTCCAGCAATTAGAGCTTATACTAGCGATAATATTAATAATGAACTAAATATTTCAGAAGAAGTGTTTATTAATTCTGAAATAGAAATTGATGATGTAAATCGTACTATAGTTACTTCTAAACTATTTAAATGGTATAGGAAAGATTTTAAGAATAGATATATATTTATTGACGAGTATAAGGGTTATAGAATTATTTATAGAGATTATAGTTGGAGTTTAATATAATAATCTCTTATAAACTAAGTAATTAATAGAGAAATATTTTATTGAAGGTATTATCAGAATTTGTGATAATACCTTTTTTATGTTTGCCCATAATAGGCAACAACTTGACTGTTAAAGTCTACAAACTACATTAAAGAATTTCAGAAGTGGACGAATTTGCCTAATAAAATAAAGTGTGACGCTATACGAATTTATAGCAGTAAATGTAGCAGATATATGAGATTTAGTCTATTTTAAAATATAAATATAAAAAATACTTAATATATCAGAAAAAAAGCCGATAATATAAGTTATAAATTTAAAAGGCAAAGCTTTAAAAGATATGACAGTAGAAGGAGGAGCAATAAATTATGTCTGGTTTAATTTTTTTAGTACTAAGTTTCGTTTTTTTAATACTAGGTTTTTTAGGTGAAGGTGGCCATGCAGCATCACTTATTTCATGGACTTCGTTTGTAATTGTTTTTGGAGGAACGATTGGTTCTCTAGGTACATCTTTCACTATGAAACAAATAAAAAATATAGGTAGAGTTTTAAGTGTAGCTTTTACTGGAAAGTCAACAGATTTAGTAGAGCTAATTTTTTATCTTGATCATGTACTAGGTAAAGTAAGAAAAGAGGGTTTTTTAAGTCTTGAAGGTGAATTACAGGAAGATGAAAGTATGAATCCTTTTATGAAAAAAGGACTTCAATCGGCAGTTGATGGAGTGAATCCTGATGATATTAGAAATATGTTAGAAATCGAATTAGAAATGAGTTCAAAGAGACATAAAGTTGGTGCGGCTATGTTTGATTCTGCTGGAGGAACAGCGCCTACTATGGGTATCGTTGGTACTGTATTAGGATTAGTGCATGTTCTTGGAGGACTAGCTAAAGCAGATATGAATGCATTAGGTGGGAGCATATCAGCTGCATTCTTAGCTACACTTTATGGGCTTAGTAGTGCCAACTTAATATTTCTTCCAATAGCAACTAGACTTAAAAATTTAGCTAAGCAAGAACAATTAGAAAAAGAAATTATAATAGAAGCTATATCGTTAATTCAAGAAAATGTAAGTCCAACTATTTTAAGAGATACACTTAAAGGTTTTTTAGATAAAAAAGATCAAACTAAATTAGAATCTAGATATTTTGGGGACCTAAACAAGGAGGAATCAAACAAGGAGGAGACAAAGATTGCATAAAAGAAAAAAGCATGTAGAAGAAGAAGAACATGAAAATAATGAACGTTGGTTACTTTCTTATGCAGACTTTATAACACTGTTAATGATTTTCTTTATAATAATGTATGCAATGAGTAATTTAGATAAAGGAAAGTATGAAACTCTTACAACAGCTCTAAATCAAGCAATGGGTGATGGTAGTGCTATTGCAGATACTGGAAGTAAAATGGGTGGAGAAATAGGTAATGGATTATCTGAAGACGAAAAATTAAAAAAAAGTAAAAGAGAATTTAGATAAATATTTAAAGGATAACGACCTTTCTGGTAGTGTTAGCACTACTATAGAAAAAAGGGGATTAGTTGTTAGTTTTAAAGACTCTTTATTTTTCGATAGTGGTAAGGCACAAGTAAGACCGGAACAAGTTGATAAACTTATTAAGATATGTGAAATTATAAATCAGTCTATAATAAGTGATAGCTATATAAGAGTTGAAGGGCATACCGATACTGTTCCTATGCATAATGAAGTATATAAATCAAACTGGGATTTATCAGTAATGAGAGCTAGTAATGTATTACAAATTTTAATTGATAAAGCAGGGATGAAACCAGAAAGAGTATCAGCAACAGGTTATGGAGAATATAGACCAAAAGTTGACAACAGTACAGCAGAAGGTAAGTCAATTAATAGAAGAGTAGATATATTAATTATGAATTCACAGTTTAATGAAGTTGAAAACAATAAAAAATAAAATATATATAAAATACCATGTTGAAATAAAACTTAACAAAGAATTGATAGTGATGAATTACTTAAATAAGTGTCTGTACAAATATGTATAGATACTTATTTTTATGTCAAAAAACACTTAAAAAGTTTATTGACTAATTTAGTCACAAGCAATACAATGACAATATGACCAATATAGTCATAAAAGTGAACAAGGAGGAGTCGTATTGAATAAGACATTTGAAAACCTCAACAAGGAGAAAAAACAAAGAATAATAAACTCAGCAATAGAAGAATTTGCAAACAAAGGATATAAAAATGCAACAATAGATAATATAGTATCAAAAGCAGATATCTCAAAAGGTTCTATATTTCAATACTTTAAAAATAAGGAAAGTTTATACATATATATTTGTGACTACCAAATAAATATTATTAAAGATGAAATATTTAATCAAAAAGAAATTAATGAAACTGATTTTTTTGAATTATACAGACATGCAGCACACATTAAGTTTGAAATACTGAAGAAAAGTCCATATATTTTTAAATTTTTTAAAAATTTATACTCAGACGATTCAGAAGTAGCAAAAAAATGGCTAAATAATATATTTCAAAATAAAAATCAGTTAATGCTAAATTTTATGGGGGACTATGACAAAACAAAATTTAGAGATGATATAGATATTGATATGGCAGTAAAAGCTATCGAACTTACCTTTGATGGATTGTCAATGAAATGGATGGAAAAACTATCGTATGAAAATTATGAAGAAGATTTAAAAAGTTTATTTGATGAAGTAGAAGATTATATAAACTTTTATCAAAAACTATACTACAAGGGGGAAAATAATGTTTATTGAAATCAATAACTTATGTAAGTCATATAAGACAGAGGATATAGAAACTATAGCGCTAAAAAATGCAAATATTTCAATTAACAAAGGAGAGATAGGTGTAATACTAGGTCCATCAGGAAGTGGTAAATCTACTTTAATGAATATACTTGGAGGATTAGATAGTGCTGATAGTGGTGAGGTGATTGTAGATGGTATTGATATTGCTAAATTATCAGATGATGAATTAGTTGAATATAGACGTGAAAAGACTGGTTTTATATTTCAGTCATATAATCTTATGCCACATTTAACAGTATTAGAAAATATAGAAATAATACAAAATATTAGCAAATCGCCTCTTGAGATAAATGAAGTATTAGAAGCAGTAGGACTACTTGATAAGAAAAATAGATTCCCAAGAGAATTATCTGGTGGTCAACAACAACGTGTGGCAATTGCAAGAGCTGTAATAAAAAATCCGGCAATATTACTTTGCGATGAATTAACAGGTGCCCTAGATTATAAGTCTGCTATTGATGTACTTTCTCTTGTACAAGAAATAAATAGAAAGTTTAATACTACAATTTTAATAATTACACATAATGCAGCCATAGGTGAAATGGCAAATAGAATATACAAATTTAGAAGTGGAGAGGTTAAAGATTCCATCATTAATAATAACCCTATTGATGCAAGGGGAGTGGAGTGGTAATGAGACTAAATAAAAGTATACTACGTGTAATGAAAGAAAACTGGGGGCAATACATAGGAATGTTATATATGCTGATACTATCAGTATTTCTGTTTGTTGCTTTAACTATTACAGCTCAAAACTTAAAATACAATAAAGATATGTATGTAAAAAATAATGTTCAAGAAGATTTAGAGTTTTATACTACTAATAAAATTGATAATATAAGTAAAATAGAAGATAAATTTGATTTAAAGTTGCAAGAAACACTTGTAAAAGAACATGAATATGGTGATAAAACATTAAGACTATTTACTCCAAATGAAAAAGTAAATATTACAGCAGTACTAGAAGGTAGTATGCCACGTGTTGGAGAAATCGCACTAGATCCTCAGTTTGCTAAAGTTAACAAGTTAAATATTGGTGAAATATATCATATTGGAAATTCTTCTTATAAAATATCAGGATATATTGGTATGCCAAATTACGCTTATATACTTGAAAAAGATGGAGATATGGTTAATAACCCAAAGACATTCGGTATAGGTATCTTAAATAAAGAAGATATGGTAAGTGGAACTTATCTGTATTCAGTGAAATATAATAACGAAAATAAAGATGTATATGAACAGTCAAAAACTCTTAAAAGCTACTTAAACAACAATGGAGTAAATATAATTAACTGGATTTACGCTAAGAACAATATGAAAATATCAATATTAGATGTTGAAGTAATGGCAATAAGCGCTTATTCAATTATTTTACCTACAGTGATACTTTTAATAACAGTTGTACTAATAAGTATCGTTTTAGGAAGAATGATAAAAAATGAAATGGCCAATATAGGTACTTTATATGCCTTAGGTTATAGAAAAAAGAAATAATGAGGCACTACATGAACTATCCTATAATACTCTCAGGTGCTTCAGGAGTAATTGGTGGGATAATCGGTATTATAGTACAGAAATATATATTTGATTTATTCCTTTCATTTTTCCCAATACCAGTAGAAAAAATATCATACAGCCCTATTTACTTTATATTAGGTATAGTTTTATGTATGATATTTTCAATTATTGGAAGTTACTTATCAATTAATAAGGTACTAAAATCATCACCAGTATCACTAATGAAAAATGAAGAAAAGAAACAGAAAGTAAATATAATTGAGAGAAAACTAAGTTTAAATAATCTTAAATTTAAAAATAAATTTGCTATAAGAGAACAGTTAAGATCAATGTCTCGTTTAGCATTTTTGGTGATAGGAGTTTCTATAGCTACAGTATTTTTAATGTATGGATTTATTGCTAAATGTTCTATGGATTATATGATAAATCAAGAAGGAAATGATGTATTTAGCTATAAATACGAATATATATTAAAGCAATTAAGCACAGAAAAACCACCTACAGGTGGAGAAGGAGTATCAGGAGCTAAGTTTGTACTTGATAGTGAAATGAATAATGACTTTGAGTTAATAGGTGCAAATAAAAATTCACAGATGATTAGCTTAAAGGATAAAAGTGAAAATAAAATAAGTATAGGTGATGATAAATTTATTGTTACCTCTACAATGGCAAAAAAGTATAAACTGAGTATAGGTGATGAATTATCTTTTATTAATATAGTTGATGATAAAGAACATTCTATAAAAATCACTGATATTGCAGAGTCTAATGCAGGAGATTATGTATTTACGTCCTTAGATAGCTTTAATCAAATAATGGGACTTAAAAAGGGTGCATATAATGCAATTATGTCAAAAACATCTATTGAAGTTAATAAAGACTTAGTATATATGATAAACACACCAAGTAACATAACTAATATGTTAGAAGACTATATGCAATTAATGTCAGCATTTATATACGGAATAGCATTTGTAGCATTTATTATAGGGGTAATTATAATATATGTAATTGCATCTATAAGTATAGATGAAAATAAAAATCATATAGCTCTTATGAAGGTGTTTGGATATAAAAAGAAAGAAATAAACTCAATGATGCTAAATGGTTCAAGAATTTATGTAGTACTTGGATATATTATTGGAGTTCCTATTGGATATTCTATAATAAAACTAATATTTAAAATCTTTGAATCATTAGATATAGCTTTAGAAGCAAAACTTAATTTATCTTATGTACTAATAGGTTTTGTTATAATAGTTCTTACCTTTGAAGTATCTAAATTTATGTGTGCAAGGAAAATTGATAAAATAGCTTTAAGTGAAGCTCTTAAAACACAAAAAGAATAGTAAAATAAATAAAATAACCTCTTTTGAAATATACCATATGCATGATTTCAAAAGAGGTTATTTTAATAATTAAGCGATAAAAGAGATAAATAGAAGAGCGTAGATTTTTCTACGCTCTTTTATTAATTAAATATAGTTAAGAATTGATATAAATCAGTTTGATTTTTTTTCGCTATAACCCGAATTAGTTATATCACGTAATATTTTAGAAACTTTTGCTAATAAAAACTTTTCTTTAAAATTATTTGTTGTCTTTATAGCTTTTGCTATTTTAGATTCCATAACATCTACACTACTAGAAGTATCTGCACTTTTCTTTATAATAGCTAGTGCATTATTATAATCTACACTGTATTTTTCTAACAAATAGATTTGATATAAGTCATTCACTAAAATTTTATTCCTATTTATAAAAGCCTTATCCATATTTAAACCATTTTGCTTTAGGTAGTCTATTCTTAAATCTATTAAAGATGGAACTAAAGATAAAATTCCTATTACACTTGCATTTTTGTTACCTTCATTAAATAGAACTTCTTCTATCATATTTTTAGAAGCTTGCTCTTGAATATTGTTTAAGTTTTCTTTTTCATCTGAAAGTTTACGAGAAAATACGAATTTATTAGCTATTAAAGATATAGCTATACCTATAACAACAAATACTACTCTATTTATTATAATAAAGTTAGGGTTTACAACATATAATGCAGCTGAAGCTATAGAAGATATCGTAACAAATATTACTAAATCTCTATAATCAGACATATATGACATTAAGTAACCTGCAGCGATTAACATTATAGTTCTTATTTCAGTATCAGTTATTAGATTAAATAATATAGCTATTATTACTGCTCCTATTACAGTACCTATAATTCTTTTCTTAGATTTATATATAGTGTATTCTGAGTGTGGTTGTGACAATGCGAATACTGTATAGACTGCCCACTCTCCATACTGTATGTTAAAAAAGTCGACAAAAAAGAATGTTAATGCAACTACTAATCCTAATCGTATACCATAAGCGACTCTAGTAGACTTAAGATTTATAAGTCTCTTTTGAACATGTAGGCTTTTAAATTCTTGGGGAATAGATAGTTCATTTTGTATATCTTTTTGCTTATTAGGTACCTCATCATACCCTCTCATTTCTATATTTAAAACCTTAATTGTGTTAATAAAATCATATTTATCTATAACATCTTCAATATCTAATAAATATAGATTACTTTCTTTATACTTATCCTCTAAGTAAGATACATTGATATCATGATTTTTATCTTTTATATCTTTTATAACTTTAGATATGGAATCTAAAAATTCTGAGTCTATATCTTTATCTTTCATGTTGCTTAATATCACATTTATTTTTTCTAAACAAGACAATATACTGATTGTATTTCTTCCGCACTCTGTAAGGTGAGATTCACTTTTCCCGCTATCAAATATAGTTGATTTTAGTTGGTTTATATACATAGTTAAAGCATCATCTACTTGTATAGTGTCTTTATTTGATTTTAACAAATCTACTTTCAGTAAAATAGCATCTAATATACCGTTAATCATTTTCTTTCTTGATTTAATTAACTTATTTTTATTAGCTAATAATTGCACAGCCATTATCATAAAGACTCCTGCAACTAAAGATAAAAGTCTCAGCGGTAATTGTGATAGTGTTATTGGATTTGCTATCATCAATATATAGTGTAAGCCTATCATCATATTAATAGGATTTTTTAGCTCATAACTAAAATAGTATCCTATGAATGCCATTATAGCAAAGTTAAGTATTAATCCTAATAATACATTTTGTGAAACTAAGAAAGCTGATAATCCAAGTATTAAGTTGAGTCCTATTAATCCAAATAAGTTTTTAATAGGATTTATGGTTAAATCCATTTGTAGTAATACTAACATTAATACGATACTTGTAACCCCTATTAGTGAGTTTTCTGGTTTAAATATACTTTTGAATATACTTACTAGTAAAACAATAACCATAAATATTAAAGTTTTAGATAAAATAAGTGATACAAGTTCTTTTTTGCTTCTCTTCATTGTCATTTAATCCCCTTTATTTTTTTAGATATTTATAAATACTATCATATGTTTTTTATTAACTCAAATTTTTAATACGGGATTTAATTGAATGATATTTATTTTAAAACGATGATAGTTCGAATTTTGATGTAGTATATGCATGTTTTTAATTTTTATATTTCGATTGATTGTGTACAAATATTGTAAAAAATAAAAAAACATAATATATAAAAAATATTTTAATATAAAACAATTTGACATTTAAGCTTTCTAAGCGTAAAATTCCTCAATGCAAATTAAATTTGCAATTTTAACTAATTCATATTATTTGCAAAAATAAGATAACTTGATACGTTACGATTATTATTTTAAAGGAAATATAAAAATTTTACGTATATGAAAGGAAGTGTTAAATATAGGAAATAGACTTAAAAACTTAATGAAATCAGAGATGTTTACCAGGCGGATTACTCATAATCTCAACATTGATATCTTTAGCAATAGCAAATAGCCAATATGGAGAGGAATATCATCATTTATTAAGTTCAATTCCAATAATAGGAAAATTTAATATACATATGATAATAAATGAGTTTTTGATGGCCATTTTCTTCTTATCTGTAGGACTTGAAATCAAACATGAAATATTGCATGGTAATCTTTCTAGCTTTAAAAAAGCTTCATTCCCTATAATAGGGGCTATCGGTGGAGTGTTAGTACCGGCAATTATATTTTTAATATTTAATGCTAATATAGAATTTTCAAATGGAGTAGGAGTATCTATATCAACAGATATAGCTTTTGCTATAGGTATATTTATGATATTAAAGAATAAGCTTAATCCTTCATTAAAAATATTCCTATTATCTTTAGCTGTAGTAGATGATTTAATATCAATACTAGTAATAGGAGTATTATATTCCTCAGGGATAAAGGTGGAATTTTTATTACTTTCAGCTATTACATTAAGTGTACTAGTTCTTATGAATAAAAAGAAAGTAGACAATATTGCTTCATATATTATACTGGGGATAGCATTATGGTTTTTTGTGTACTCTAGTGGAGTACATGCTACTATAAGTGGTGTATTGGTTGCAATAGTAATACCATCTAAAAAATTAAATAACTCAAAAGAAGCGATGCTAGAAAGGTTAGTGAACAAATTAGCACCTTTATGTAATCTAGTTATATTGCCTTTATTTGCTTTAGCTAACACAGCTATAAATTTAAATTTAGATATAGATTTTAATTCGGCTAATACGCTAATAACAGGTATAGTAATAGGATTAGTAGTAGGTAAGCCACTTGGAATAATGTTATTTACTTGGCTAGGAACTAAGCTTCAAATAACAGAAAAGCCAGATAATATAGACTGGTTATCTATATTATCAGTTTCATTACTAGCAGGTATAGGGTTTACAATGTCTATATTTGTAGCAGAAATAGCATTTGAATATAGTGCTACACTTGTTAATATATCTAAGATATCTATATTATTAGCATCTGTAATATCTATTGTTGCTACTTACATTGTAGCCGTTACAGTTAATACTTATAAACAAAGAACTCTTAATTTAGATGAAGTTAGTGTTTACAAAAAAGGTATTTTTATGAAATAGAAATGTCAAAGTATAATAATACACGTTAAATAAAAATACATCCTTAATATTAGGATGTATTTTATATTAATAGTATACCAGTAGCTCTACCGATAGATTTCTTGGGAGAAGGTTGTTGATTGATATCTTCATTTATAGAAACAATTTTCGTACTATGTGGACTTCTGAAAAGCTCCTTTTTATTATTTACATAAGTGAGTATCAAATTTTAAATCAACTAATTTATTATAAGCATCCCAAACATTATCTGGAATATTTTGCTCAATTTGAAAACCATTTTTAGAATATAAATCAATTCTTTGCAAGTCTCCAACCATAATACTTATAAATTCATTTTTAGATATTTCACTCTTAGAATAAAACTCACAGTATTCTTCATAAGAATACATAGGTGATGTTATAACAAAATCTATCTCGGGCCATTGCTTCTTTAAAGTAGCATAAGTTCTTCTTTCTTTATAGGGTTTATCAACTATAATAAAAGATGAAGGATGAAAATTCATATTTTCCAATAGTTCCTTAGTTTTGCTAATATTTTCACCTGTGTTACTAGCTTTATTTTCAAGGATAATTTTACCTTTAGGAACACCCATATTAATAGCTATTTGTGCAAATTTATCACACTCAGCCATATTCCATAAATTCTTAGTGACTCTACCAAATCCACCAGTAAAAATAATTTTATCACCATATCCATCTAAAAAAAGTTGAGCGCATCTTTTGGCAACGTTTATATCATGACTGCCAAACCCTAAGATAACTTCAGCTTTTTCAATTTTTTCATTTAGTCTACTGTAAGACCATAAGGTTTTTGCGTAGTAATCTATATTCATAATATCTCCTTATTATTGTATATCTATTTTTATTTCCTTATCTAGTATATAAAAAACGATATGAAGATATCAATTATATTTTTTATAAGTGGTGTAGTGATTTATAAATTATAGTGTAATTATTTTATTATAAAAATGAGGTTAAAACATTTTATTGAGTGTAATATAAATACCATGTTGAAGGATTATTTAACGTGGTATTTTATTTTGTTGAAAATAACTTAGCTATAGTGTAAATATAAAAAAATAGAATTGAATTAGTATTATTTAAACTATTGATAAGAACACATATAAAATTTATTTTTATTTTTGTCAGTTTTTTATGATAAAATTCGTATTAATTGTTGTAAAAGCTTTTACAAGGAGGTATCAAGTTGAAAGATAAATTAATAATTAAATATATTAAAAAGTGCAATCAAAAGGGGATGGAGATGTTAATAGATAATTACAATGGATTAATAACATCAGTGATTCGTACACATCTTAATCCACTGCTAAATTATGAAGAAGAGTGTATAAGCGATGTATTATTTTTAATATGGGAAAATATTGAAGGGTTCAATGGTAGGGAAAATACTTTTAAAAATTGGATCTGTGCAATTGCAAAATATAAAGCAATTGATTACAAAAGAAAATATATATCTAAAATAAACTTAGAAATAGATTCTAACATTTCTTATATAGATGAAAATTTATTAAGATTAGAGATAGAAGAAGAAATAAATGAGATTTTAAACTTTCTAAATGATAAGGACAAAGAACTTTTTACTAGATACTACTTAGATGGATATAAGTTAGAAGAAATAGCTATTGATACTAAAACTAATGTATCAAATTTACATAGCAGGCTATCTAGAGGTAGGAAGAAAATTAGAAAAATATTTTCAAAATAGGAGAGTGAAATTATGATGGACAAGTTTAAAGTTTTTAATAAGGTAAAAATAGATACAGATAAATATATGGAAATAGAAACTAATAATGATGAAAATTTAAAAATAAAAATGCAAGAAAGATTAAATTCATCAAAAAGAATGAAGAAAAAAGAAAACAACTAATATATTAATATCAACAGCTGCATCTATAATAGTTATAGTAGTAGGAATTGGAGTAAGTAATCCTTCTCTAGCTGATAATATTATAAAAAATATCTTTGAATTTCAAACTATGTTAGACAAAATAAAGGAATCTGTTAATAATGATTCTGATATTGAGTATGATCCAGAGCATTATCCTGAAAGAGAAGAAGAAAAGAAAGAAAATCAAAAAAATAAATTAATAGCAACTCCTGTTAATGTATCAAGTAAAAGCAACGGTTTAAAAATCACTATAGATAAAGCAATGTATGATAAAAAGAAAATATACTTAGATATGAAATTAAAAACAGATAAGCCATTCAAAAAAAGTGAGTTTATAAAAGCAGTATCAGATTCTCCTTATGGAGATGGTGAGAAAAATATGTATGTAGATGATTTAGAAATGTATATAAATGAAGTTAAGCTAGACAATTATTCATATAGTGCTGGAGTTATTGAATTTATTGATGAATATACAGTTAATCTTAGCTACTTAATAGAGCTAGACCCTAATAATGATATAGATGATGCTAACTTTAAAATAAATTTTGGTATCAAAGAATATAATCAGAGTGATTTCGATGGTAAGATTGAAGGTAAATGGTCTTTTGATTTTAATATAAAATCTATAGATGATGGTAAAAAGCATGTAGAGGTTAATAAAAAAGATGGAGATTATACATTAAAAAGTTTAGATGTATCTAAAACTTATGTTGAACTAAAAATGGAACTTCCTTTTCAACCTTCCCTAGGTAATCCTCATAATAACTTTATAATAGTTAAAGATGACAAAGGAAGAGAACTAGAAATGTCTGTAGGTACTGATGGAGAAAATAAAATCTATACTCAAATAAATGAATTAATTAATATAGGAGAAATTCCAAAATATATTGACGTTTTAGTATTTGAAAATTTTCCTGTTGAAGGGGAAAATTCTAAGGCTTTATCTAGCTTTAGAGTTAACTTAGAATAAATTATTTTATATATAAAGACCATGTCGAGGTAGTGATTGATATGGTCTTTTTGTATAAAGGCAAGTAAGGTAGATTTGAATTAGTAACTATAAAGAAAGTGATATGAGATATTACGAAATAAATATGCTAAGAACAGCTCCTAAGTTATTAACATATATTATAACATTATATGTAGTTTTATAATATATGGTTAGTAAGGTTGGAGGAAATCAATATGATAGAGGGATTAACGGGACTTGTTATAACTAAAGAAGATAAAAGTTATAATATTGCTCGGAGAACTGCAAATTTATATTTTAGTTACTAACCAAAGGTAATTGTATATCCTAATAATATAACAGATGTAGTTAATGCAGTAAATTGGGCAAGAAAGCAAGGAATAAATGTACGTTGTAGAAGTGGTGGTCATAACTATGAAGCATTTTCTGTGGCAGATGATGCTGTTGTTATAGATGTTTCTAATCTACTTGATTTTGAAATAGATACTAGCGAAGGGTATATAAGAATAGGATCAGGATATACTCAAGAACAACTTTATCCTAAGATAACTGAACATGGATTTGCATTTGTTGGAGGAAGCTGTTTATCTATTGGTGTTACAGGAGTTACATTAGGAGGAGTTGGATTTTTACAAAGGGAATATGGTCTAGCATGTGATAACTTAGTAGAAGCAAAAATAGTAGATGCTTTTGGTAGAATAATAACTGCTAATTCATATGAAAATCAAGATTTATTTGCTGCATTAAGAGGAGCAGGTAGTAATAATTTTGGAGTAGTAGTGTCACTTACTTTAAAAGTACACCCAGTTGATAAAGTAACAGTATTGACTGCCCAGTGGCCTAAAAATAGTAGATATGAAGTAATTCAAGCATTTCAAGAGGTAGGAGATCATTTAGATAATAGGTATACCATTAAGGTTTCTATGACTAAAGACAATATTGGACTATATGGAGTAGGTTTAAGAAGTACAGAAAAAGAAATGGAAGAAGCTTTAGGTGCTTTATTAAAAGTTCCTAACAAAATGAATTATACAACAAAGCACATTAGTTTTAAGGAATATGTACAGAAGCGTCCAGGTTTTGTGCCTAAACCAACGGGATTTAAGATTACAGGATTACTTGCATATAAGCCACTTAGGAAAGAACCTTGTCAAATAATGTTTGACTATTTAGATAATTCACCGCCTATACAGCCACCTATAGATATATCATTACTTCTATTGGGAGGAAAGATTAAAGAAAATGAAGGTTTACCTAGTGCCTTTCCTCATAGACATGCTAAAGTATTAGTACAAATTGATGCCCAGTGGGATCTTAAGTATAGTATGTATGCTAATGATACAATTAGATGGGTAAATAATTTAAGAAGATCCTTACTCCCATATGCAGGATTTGGATATCTTAACTATTGTGATATTAATATACCTAATTATTTATATAATTATTTTGGTAATAATGTATTTTGGTTAAAAATTGTAAAAGAAAAATATGATCTATATAACTTATTTTATTATCCTCAAGGAATATAATATTTTCTAAAAATACTTGGAATCACTATGTTTTGATATATAGTGATTCCTTTTTTATTATGTAATTTATATAGTCTTATTCTTCAATAATAGGAATTAAAAAAGAACTAACATATAAATTGCTATCTGAACGTAAAGAATGCATTTCTCCTGCAGGAACAATAAAAGCTTTACCTATTGTTAATTCAACTTCTTTATCTTCTAGAACACCAAAACCTTCACCTTTAATGCAGTAGAAAATTTCATCATGCTTTGGATGTTGGTGTAAAGGCACCTTCTTATCCGAAGGAATGTGATATACCTTAGTTACAATTGACTCTTTAATATTTTCTAAATTCATTATTACTTCTCCTTTGATTAAAAATTTACTTTTTAAAATAATATTTATTTATTATGTGAGTTTATATTTTCAGCTATTTCATCGATTACTTTTTTCCATAAAGTTATTTTTTCTTCAGAAATGTCTTTAAATACGATTTTCATAATCTCTGACTCAACTAGCATTATTTTTTTATTCATTTCCTTTCCATCTTCTGTTAGATATGCTAGAAAGGATCTCTTATCTTCATTATTAGTTCCTCTTATTACAAGTCCCTTTTTCTCCAGTTGATTTAATAATCTGGTTATATTTGTCTGGTCTTTCTTCATTCGTATAGATAATTCCTTTTGACTTATGCCCTCTTGTTCTCCTAATCTTCGAATAATCCCTGCCTGCTCTGGTGTTAAGCCATAAGGTTTAAAAAAACTCATTGCGAACTGATTAAATTTTCGCGAAGAATTATTAAAGATAAATCCTATATAATCATTAAGTTGCATTTGAACTCTCCTTTTTAAAAGTACTTGCTATAGCAATTATAATCACTGCATGTATATTTGTCAACATATGGTAAGGTTTAATACTTTTAATATATTGATATCATGGATAATAGGACAAATTTGGTACACTCCAAGACCATTCATAAATAATAGTAATACACATTTATTATATCAACATAAAGCAGATTCTTCTTTCCCTAGTGATCATACACTAGCTAGTATGAGTATAGCATTGGGATTAAATAAATATAGTAGAATTATTGGAATAATATCTATGGCTATATCTATATTAATTGGAATATCTAGAGTATATGTAGGGCATCACTACCCACAACATGTAGTAGGATCGTATATTATGGCAATTGTTTTACATACAAAGATTTTATATCATATTTTCTCTAAGGCTATTATGATTTTAGAGATATTGATATAATTATTATGTTTAAATTAGTTAAAAAAGTATATTAATTATAATAAGTAATAATTATATTTAAATGAGAATCAAAAATAGTAGAAAGAAAGGCACATTATGGAAGAATTAAAACTTATTGAAATTATAAAGAGTAATCCTAATATTATAAAAACTATAAATAATCCTACAGATGAGATGAAGTTATTGGCTGTTAAAAAAAATGGACTTGTATTAGAATATATAGATAATCCAACTGTAGAGATGCAAGAGTTAGCTATAGATAATAATGCTAGAGCAATTAAATATATAGAAAACCCAACAGAAGATATGATGATAAAAGCTGTAAGTGCTGGGTGGAGTATCTTAGAATATATTAAAAATCCAACAGATAAGGTAATCAAATTAGCAATAAATAAATCGGGATGGGCTATTCAATATGTAAAAAATCCAAGTGAAGAATTACAATTTTTATCAGTAAGAAAAAATTACGACTCAATAAAGTATATAAAAGAGCCTTATGAAAGTGTACAAGAAGAAGCTGTGAAAATAAGCTATGATGCATTAAGATATATAAAGTCACCAAGCCACAGTGCAGAACTTGCAGCTATTAAGAATAATGAGGCGGCTATTAGCTTTATACGTAATTTGGATAAAAATAAAAAGTTAGAATTTTTAAAGGTAAATATTTTAGTAATCAAATATATTGCAAGAGATATATCTAAAGATGAATTAGAAGAAGTATTAAAAGAAACTCTATCAAAAGAAGATACACCAGAAAAATATATTAGAGATTTCTTAAACTGCGCTACTATAGATAGAAATAGTGACACAATGCCAATGGACAAAATAATGTTTATTTATAAATATGGAAGTAAAAAGGCGAAAAAAATAGCTGTAGATGAAAAACTAAAGATGATATAGGAGAGATACAAATGAATTTTATAGAGACATTAAAAAGCGCTGACTTAGTACTAGCAACAAAAGAAGTACCTTTAGTAGTTGGTGAAAGTGGAATAGGAAAAACAGCTTTAGCAAAGAAGTTAGCTTATGAAAATAACTGGAGCTTAATTGTTATTGATGGAAACTTACTTAAAGAAGGTGAAATAGGTGGTCTTCCAACTGTTGAATCTTATACAGTAACTAATGCTAATGGAGATAAAATAGAAAAGAAAACTACAGTATATGCTGTTCATAATAAGTTAAGAGAAATTGATGAAGAAATATCTAAAGGTAAAACAGTACTTTTATTTATAGATGAGATAAACCGTTGCGAACATACTGTACAACAAGAACTTATGAACCTAATATTAAATAGAGAAATAAATGGATATAAGTTAAGTGAAGATGTAAAAATCTTAGCAGCAATGAACCCATCAAGTAAATATGGCTCAGATTTTGACTATCAAGTTGTAGATATGGATGCTGCTCAAGAAAATAGATTTGTTTGGTTAAATATGGAACCGGATTATACACAGTGGCTAAATTGGGCAATAGGTGCAGGGATTGAACAAAAGGTTATAGAGTTTATTTCAACATTCCCAGAATATTTAAACAAAATAAATGATGGAGACGTAAGAGCAACTCCTAGAAGTTATGAAAGAGTTTCTAAAAGTTATAAAGTTTATAAAGAGCAAAAAGATAGAATACCAAAAGCTGTATTTTTAAATGTTATAAAAGGTAATATAGGAAAAGTTATTGCCCAGGAATTTATAAGTTTTGTTGAAGCAGATTCTAGTCCATTAATATCTTATGAAGATGTTTTTTTAGGTGATACTTTAAGCTTAGATGTTGTAGATAAAGTAAAAAATGAAAGTCATACAAGACTTTATTTATCAGCAATGAACATTTTAAAAGTATTAGAATCTAATATTAAAAATGGCAATGATGATTCAAATGATTATATTAATAGATTTATTGAATTTTTAAAATTATATCCTATAGATTTAATGGTAGGCATTATGAAGGATATTAAAAATAGTTATTTAGAAGTATACAAAATAGCTATAGAAAATGAAGAATTTGTAGAAGCTTACTTTAAATCTTATAGTTTAATAAGGGGATAAGCTATGGAAACTTATTTTGATAAACAAACAAAAGACCTTTATGAAAAAGCAAATGAGATTATTAATACTTACTCTGTGTTAAAAGCAAATCGTAAAGGTGAGAAATTTGAGATAGATATACCAAAAGATTTTAAGGATGAGTTTTTTAGTCTTGTAGATAAAGTTAATTTAAGTCTTATGGAAGAAAAAGATAATTTCTATGGATATTTTCTATTTCAAATGGCAAGGGATATAAAATTTGATATAAGTAGCCCTACAGGGATAAATTTTAAAGGAGCTAAATATGTTATATATTTTAATCCATTAATATTCTTAAATCTTAATATGAAACAAATGGAAACTACAATTAAGCACGAAATTCTTCATGTAGTATCTATGCATTTAGTAAGAGCAAAAGAGTTAAAAGGCAAGTATAGTACACTAGCTATTAATATGGCTATGGATATAGTAGTAAATAAATATTTAAATAATCTACCACCGTATTCTACTACTTTAGAATGGGTAAATAATAAGTATCCTTCTTTAAAACTTGAACCCTACGAGCCTTTTGAATACTATGTAGAAAAAATTCAAACTGAGTTAGATTTACAAGAAGTAGATGAAGATGGCGAAGAGGTTGATAACCATGAAAATGAAAATATAGAAACTGATTATAACCCAGAACATACTCATGATATTTGGGAAGATTCAGATGATATAGATGAAAAGACTATTAAAGAATTTACAGAGAAATTTGTTAATACTTCTCAAAAAGGTAAAATACCAGAATATTTAGAAGGCATGATATCAGCACTTAAAAATAGTAAGAGTGAATTGCCTTGGAATTTATATCTTAAAAAATTAATGGGAACAATTGAAAGTAATAAGAAGAAAACTATAACAAGAAGAAATAGAAGACAGCCTAACAGATTAGATTTAAGAGGTGAACTTAGAGGGCATAAAGCAGAAATAGCTGTTGCACTTGACATAAGTGGAAGTATTAGTGATGAAGAATTTAAACAAGCTATTAAAGAAGTTCTTAATATAGTTAAAAATTATAATCATGAAATTACCATTATAGAATGTGATGATGAAATTAGGCGTGTATATAAAGTTAAATCTGTAAAGGACATAAAAGATAGACTTAATATACGCGGAGGAACTAAGTTTACACCAGTTTTTGAATATGCTAATAATAAAAAGAGTAATTTATTAGTTTATTTTACGGATGGAAAAGGTGAAGATAGACTGAAAGTAATACCTAGAGGGTATAAAATTTTATGGGTTATTTCTGGAAGAGGAGATAATCTTTCATTAAGAGAAAGTTATGGAGCAGTTAAAAAGCTTAGCAAAGTTGAAGTAAAAGAAAATGCATTAGATATTAGTGATGTTAGAGATGATGGATATTCAATGGCTAATCAGTCTCCACTTTTATAAATATTATTATTTAATAAAAAACTCATATCAATAAGATATGAGTTTTTTATGGTTACAAAAAAGTAACTGATTGACAAGTTAAAGGATAATCTATTATAGTAATTATATAAAGGTAAGAAATCTTATCAATAGAATATATATCTAAATTGATAATGAAAATCAATATATAATAAAAATAAAAATGGATATAGGAGAAATAATAAATGAGTACTTTAAAAGATATAAAAAATGGTGAAAGTGCTAAAGTAAAAAAAATTCTAGGTCAAGGGGCAATACGTAGAAGAATTATGGATATGGGAATCACTAGAGGATGTGAAGTGAATATCTGTAATATTGCTCCTCTAGGAGATCCTATTGTTATAAATGTAAGAGGATATGAATTATCACTTCGTAAATCAGATGCAGAAATGATAGTTGTAGAAGACTAAGTAATCATAATACTTGAAATAGGGGGAGATTTGATGGGATATAAAATAGGATTAGTTGGAAACCCTAATAGTGGTAAAACAACTATATTTAATGAATTAACAGGTTCTAGACAGTATGTAGGAAACTGGGCAGGAGTAACAGTGGAAAAGAAAGGTGGTCAATTACGAAATCATAAAGATGTTGAAATTATAGACTTACCGGGGATTTATTCACTTTCTCCATATACAATAGAGGAAGTTGTAACTCGTAAATTTATGTTAGAGGATAAACCGGATGCAATTATAAATATAGTTGATGCTTCGAATATAGAAAGAAACTTATACTTAACTACACAAATATTAGAACTTAATATACCAACTATAGTAGCTCTTAATATGATGGATATAGTTGAAAAAAGAGGATATAAAATAGATATAGATAAGCTATCAAAAGAACTTGGTTGTAGGGTTGTTGAAACTAAAGCACTTAAAGGTGATGGAGTTAAACAATTGGGAGACGAGGCTGTAAAGATAGCCAAAGAAAAGAAAATTAGTAATTTTAAAGTTAATTTTTCAAAGGAAGTAAATAGTGCACTTAAGTCAATTGAATCTTTAATAGAAAAAGAGAATGTATTAAAAGAAGATATTGATAAAAGATGGTTTGCTATTAAGACTTTTGAAAAAGATGAAGCTGCCTTTAAGGAAGTAAATTTATCAGAAGAAGGTACAGAAGAATTAGACAATATAATTAGTAGATGCGAAAAAGAATTAGATGACGATGGAGAAAGTATTATAATATCAAATAGATATGATTTTATTGAAGGAATAATATCTAGAATTGTTAAAAACAGAAAAAAGAAAGAAAATACATTTTCAGATAAAATAGATAAGATTTTATTAAATCGTATTTTCGCTTTACCAATATTTGCATTTGTCATGTGGTTTGTATATTATATATCAGTATCTAAAATAGGGCTTATTGGAACAGACTGGATTAATGATGTATTATTTGCAGAAATTATTATGGGTAATGTAGAAACATTACTTAATGGTCTACATGTTTCTCAATGGTTAATAAGTTTAATTAATGACGGAATACTTGCTGGTGTTGGTACAGTAATTAGTTTTATACCTCAGGTTGCGTTATTATTCTTTTTCCTTTCAATATTAGAAGATTGTGGATATATGGCAAGAGTAGCACTTTTTATGGATAAAATATTACATAAATTTGGTCTTTCAGGTAAATCATTTATACCAGTTTTAATGAGTTCTGGTTGTGGAGTTCCCGGTATAATGTCAACTCGTACTATGGAAAGTGAAAGAGAAAGAAAGATAACAATAATGGTATCTACATTTGTTCCATGCTCTGCTAAATTACCTATTATAGCTTTATTTGCAGGGGCTATTTTTAAAGGTTCATCATTAGTAGCACCATTGGTATATTTTTCAGGGATTATAATGATTATAGTTTCGGCGTTTATAATAAATAAAAGTAAACTATTTAAAGGGGGGAGATCTCCATTTGTTATGGAGCTTCCTCAATATCATGTTCCAAACTTTAAAAATGTATTATTAAATGTTTGGGAAAAGGTAGTGTCATTTATTAAAAAAGCATTTACAGTAATAGTATTAGCATCAGCGTTTATATGGTTTACAAGTTCATTTAACTGGACTCTACAAATGGTTGATGCTAGAGAAAGTATATTAGCGGATATGGGTAAAATAATTGCACCAATATTTGCACCACTAGGATTTGGGAACTGGCAATCTGCAGTTGCTTCAATAACTGGATTTGTTGCTAAAGAAAATATAGTAAGTACTTTTGGAGTATTATTTGGTATTAGTAATGCTGCAGAAACTGATGTTGCACTACTTCATAATTTAGCAGGAATGTATACTGGTGCTAGTGCATTTGCATTTATAGCATTTAATATGTTTAATCCTCCTTGCTTTGCAGCGATGGGTGCAATAAGAAGAGAGATGGGTAATTGGAAGTGGACATTTATAACAATTGGAATACAAACATTTGGTGCGTATCTTATTGCTCTTTTAATAAATCAAGTTGGTAGTTTCATAATGGGATATGGAAGCTTAACTGGTGCTATAGCGTCAATAGCAGTAGTTGGTACAATAATTGGAGCTATTATAATGAATTCAAAAAAAGTAAGTGAAAAAGAAGCTATTAGTGAAGTAGCTTAATAATATATTTACAAGGGTGTGATGTTAAAATGGCAACATTTATTATAGGTGCTATTGTTATAGGATGGTTAGCATTTACTGCAATAAACTTAATAAAAAAGATTAAAAGAGGCGAGAGCTCTTGTGGATCTGGTTGTTCGGGTTGTAGCTCATCAAGATCTTGTAACAGTGGAGTTAAGTCGAAAAAATAGATAAAATACAAAAAGAACTGATAAGAAATCAGTTCTTTTTTATATATTAAGAGATTATAAAGTAATTCTCCAACATGTGGCTAAAATTATCTGATTTGTGAATAAGTTATAATCCCAATATCTAAACTTGAGCAACGGACGCAGTCGTTGGCGACATTAGCGAAGCGAATTTTATTATTGGCATTTAAAAATAATTAACAACGGTGCTACTATTTAATTAGCATATGCTAATAATAAAAATTAAATTTTAAGGGGGATGTTAAAATGAAAATAGCAGTTTCAAGTGAAAAAATTATGTAAGTGGTCATTTTGGTCACTGTGAAGGATTTGAAATATATGAAACAGAAGGAAATAAAATATTAAAAAATGAATTTATAGAAAATCCAGGCTATAGACCAGGATATTTACCAGTATTTTTAAAAGAATTAAATACAAATGTTATAATTTCTGGTGGTATGGGAGATAAAGCACAACAATTATTTGCTAATAACAATATAGAAGTAGTAGTTGGAGCAAAAGGACCTAGTGATGATGTTGTAAAAATGGATATAGATGGTAAATTAAAGTCAACAGGAAGTGTTTGCAAAGAACATGCACATGAAGGTCATTGTAACGACTAAGTTTTTTAGATATTAATAAAATAATAGAGGAATTGCTACAATACATATATAACTTTATATGTATAACTTTAAAGTTATATACACAACTGGAAATAGTAAATGAAATAAACATAAATTGAAAATCAATTTTATATTTATTTTAAATGTTTTAGATGTAATAGTATAATTTATATATTATGTTTATAGAACTATGTACCAGGTGTAAGGAGGAATCAAGGTGGCAAGACCAACAAAGGTTAGAACAGTAGATTTTTTCCAAAAAGATACATACTTTGCTCCTATAGGAAAGCCAAAGTGTGAAATAGAGGAAATAAATTTAAAGTTAGAAGAACTTGAAGCAATGAGACTTAAAGATATTGAAGGACTTAATCAAGAGGAATGTGCAAAGAAGATGAAGGTATCTAGACAAACCTTTCAAAATATTATAGATGCTGCTAGGCAAAAAGTAGCAATTGACCTAACTCAGGGGAAGGCTATAAAAATAAATGGAGGGAATTATAGAGCAAAATTCTGTAAGTTTAAGTGCCTTGATTGTAGAAATATTTATGAAATAAATTATGAACAAGATAAAGAAAAGTGCCCTTCTTGTAGTTCAGAGAATGTACTTTGTAGTAAAAAATCAGATATTTGTAAAAAATGGTGCGATAAAAAGAAATAATTCAATATAGATAAGATATAAAAGCAATAAAAAGGTATTACTATAATTCAATAGTGATATCTTTTTATTGCTTTTACATAAATCATTTCAATGTAAAAATAAAAACTTTACTAAATATATTACATATTAATTTTTTATAATGTTTATTTACATATATTAACTATTTTAAGGATTATTTAAGATTTATGTTAGCAAGAGTTAAAACTTAAGGATTATTATATGAGATGTAGAAAATAAAAAATAGGGGGAGAACAAATGAAAAGAAGATATTTAATTACAGGTTTTTTAATAGCAACATTAGCTTTAGGTGGTTGCACTAATACAGGAAATAAAACTGAAAACAATAAAAATGTAGAACAAACGCAAAGTAATACTAAGTCAGACCCTAAGGAAGTTTATATATCAGATTTAGGTGTTAAATATATTATGCCTAAAACTTGGGAGAAAGCGGGAATTCAAGAAACTATATTTGAGGAAAATGAGATGGCATTTCAATTTATAAGTTCCCAAGACCTTAAATCAGTATCTGAAATGACTAAGAAAATAGAAAGTAAAAAGGTTGAAGATGAAGGGGTAATAGATGAAGAAGCTGAAGGAAAATTAATGGATCAATATATGAAGAAGATGAAGAACATAGGATATATAGCTAAACTAGACAAAAATAAAGCTAGTGATTTATTAAAGTCTGAAGAATATTCAAAGTATAGTAAAAAAGATAAAATAGGTGAAATGAATAATTATGAATACTACTTTATATATAACGATAAGGTGGATGACAGTAATTTATCAGATGCTTCTAAAGCTGAATTAAAAAATATTGAATCTTCTATAAATGAATTTAAAGAAAGTATAAAGATAGTTGACCCAGCAAAAGAAAAGCCTAATAAAACTGTTGAAAAGGCAGAAGAACAAACATTAAACGGAACTGTAGAGTTTAAATCAAAAACTATACAAGGTAAAAATATAGATAGTTCTATATTTAAAAATAATAAGCTTACAATGATAAATATATGGGGAACATACTGTGGGCCATGTATAGATGAAATGCCAGAACTTCAAGAATTATATAAAGAAGTGAAAGCTAATAATGTTAATGTTATCGGAATTGTATCAGATACTCCAGATGAAGAAAATGAATTATTGGCTAAATCTATACTAGATAAAACAGGAGCTAAATTTGATAATGTAATACCAGATAAAGGTTTATATGAATGGATAAGTAAAAATGTTAAAGGAACTCCGACTACAATATTTGTAGATAAAGATGGTAAAATAGTAGGCTCTGCTTTAGTAGGATCAGCAAGTAAGGATGATTATAAAGCTAAGATAGATGAAGTGTTAAAATCTATTAAATAAATTTGTATATTGAAGAAGGTAATTTCTATGAAAGAAAAATCAGTAAGATATATTGTATTAGTTATTAGCATTTGTTTTATAGTAGCTGGGTTATATAGAGGTGAGGTTAAAACAGTTTTTAAAAAGGCTGTTAATATATGCTTGGAGTGTATAGGAATTGGATAAGAGAAATTTAACACAATTAATTGCTACTATACTAACTAATGCTAATTTTAAAGGTTTTATAGAAAAAGGTATATACAAAGGAGATACTAAAAGACTATGTGTACCAGGGCTTAACTGTTATTCATGTCCTGGTTCATTAGGATCATGTCCTATTGGGTCATTGCAAGCTGTTGTTGGAAGTATAAAATATAGCTTTTCTTATTATGTAGTTGGGATTATGACTTTATTTGGAGTGATATTTGGTAGATTTATATGTGGATGGTTATGTCCATTTGGATTTTTCCAGGATTTACTTTATAAAATTAAGATAAAAAAGATAAAGGTAAATAAAAAACTAGATAATAAATTAAAATATCTAAAGTATTTAATTTTACTGTTATTTGTAATAATACTGCCAATGTTTTTAACAAATGAATTCGGAATATCCAAACCATATTTTTGTGAATTTATATGTCCAGCAGGTACATTAGAAGGAGGTATACCTTTAGTACTTCTAAATGAATCTTTAAGAAGAACTATTGGATTTTTATATGCTTGGAAGCTATTTATACTTATATTTATTGTAGTATTATCAATATTTGTATATAGACCGTTTTGTAGATATCTTTGTCCATTGGGAGCATTTTACTCAGTATTTAATAAATTTAGTTTTTATAAATATAAGGTTGATGAAGAAAAATGCACAGGATGTAAGGCTTGTTCTAGAAAATGTCATATGAATATAGAAATTTATAAAAATCCTAATAATATAGATTGTATAAGATGTGGTGAGTGCGTTAAGGCATGTCCAAGTAATGCAATTGACAAAGGATTTATTATAAGAGATAAGGCCACTAATAAATAATAATTATTATAAAGACTACGTTGAAGTGATATTCAATGTAGTCTTTTATAGTTATAAAAATATAATGATATAGGAAAAATATGGTATATTGTTAAGTGTATAATATAAAAGTAAATAAAACAATAAATAGCACATTAGGAGCATAACAAAAGATGATTAATAATATAAATAAAAATTCATATAATATGAATCCATATAACACAGATACTATAAAACCTAACAATGAAACTAAACAAACGCAAAATAGTTTTAATGAAATAGAAAATAGTGACTTTTTAAATAAAATCAAAGAACAAATTAAAGATGCAGAATTAATAGCTATAAAAATGATTAAAGGTGAAAGACTGACTTCAAAGGAACAAGGTTTTATAACTGAGAAATATCCTGATTTGAAACAATTAGCAGAACAATCATTAAAAGAAAGTAAAGATTTGAAAGAGCAACTAAAAAATCTTAATACAGATGAAGAAAGAACTGAAATTTTATCTAAGGCAGTTAGTGATTTAAAAACTATGGCTAAAAAAGGATTATTATCAGAAGTTCAAGTTAAAATTAAAATGTCATCACTAGAAGAAGTTGAAAAGTTTTTAAAGACAAGTAAATTAGAAAATAAAAAAGCAGAACTAATAGCTACAAAGATGGTTAAAGGAGAAAAACTAACTACAAAAGAACAGCAATTTATAAATGAAAAATACCCTGATATAAAACAACTAGTAGAACAATCATTAAAAGAAAGTAAAGGTTTAAAAGAGCAACTAAAAAACTTTAAAACAGATGAAGAAAGAACCGAAGTTTTATCTAAGGCAATTAGTGATATAAAAACTATGGCTAAAAAAGGAGTATTATCAGAAACTCAAGTTAAAATTAAACTTTCATCATTAGAAGAAGTTGAGAAGTTTATAAAGACAAGCAAATTAGAAAATAAAAAAGCAGAATTAATAGCTGTAAAGATAGTTAAAGGAGAAAAATTAACTACAAAAGAACAGCAATTTATAAATGAGAAATATCCTGAGATAAAAGAATTAGCAGAAAAATCACTAAAAGAGACTAAAGACTTAAAAGGACAACTAAAAAACTTAAAAACAGATGAAGAAAAAAATCAATTATTATCTAAGGAAATTAGTGATATAGAGGTTATGGCTAAAAAAGGATTAATTTCAGAATTTCAATTTAAAATTAAGATGCTATCTATAGAAAAAATAAAAAAAGATAATGAAAAAGATAAAGAATCAATTTTTAATATAAATCCATATATATTTGCAAATTTAGAATATTCATTAGGAAATTTGACTGGTGTATTAATTTTTATAGTAGTAATAATAGCTTTTTTATATATTATTTAATAGAAATACTCTAGATTTATTAAGAGCGTCCGTATATAAGCATAAGTAATAATATTTTGATAGTTATAAAATTTATAATATAGAAGTTTATAATATAGGAGGCCGTTTATGAGTTTTTCAGAAAATACAAGTCAGACAAAAATACTTTTAGAATCAGGAACTAATGAACTTGAAATTATGGAGTTCACTATTTCAGGAGAATTATTTGGTATAAATGTAGCAAAAGTTCGTGAGATTATGATGGTTCAAGAGGTAAAGCAAATGCCAAATGCACATGATGTTGTGGAAGGTGTATTTAGATCAAGAGATGAAATTATCACTGTAATAGATTTGGGAAAATATTTAAATATTCCTAAATCTGATGATTCAAGTAAGGACATATTTATAGTTACTTACTTTAATAAGTTAAATGTTGCTTTCCATGTTGATTCAGTTGTTGGTATTAACAGAGTTTCTTGGGAGGAAATAAATAAACCAGATAGAGTTATTTATGGTGGAGATGAAGGTGTTGCAACAGGTATTGCACAATATAAAGATAGACTTATAACTATTTTAGATTTTGAAAAAATAGTTGCAGAAATTAGTCCTGAATCTAGTATTCAATTTGAATCTATAGAAAAATTAGGTGAACGTGAAAGTAGTGATAAAACTATATTAATTGTAGAAGATTCAATGTTACTTTCTAAACTAATAGTTGAGTGTTTACATAAAGCAGGATATAAAAATACTGTTAAAGTAGATAATGGTCAAGAAGCATGGGATTATTTAGAAGAATGTAAAACTTCAGGTGATCCAATTGAAAAGCATGTTTCATGTATAGTATCGGATATTGAAATGCCGTTAATGGATGGACATCGATTAACAAAACTTGTTAAAGAAGACAGTGCTCTTAAAAAAATTCCACTAATATTATTCTCTTCTTTAATAAGTGAAGAAATACATATTAAAGGTAAAGCACTTGGAGCAGATGAGCAAATAACTAAGCCTGAAATAGCTAATCTTGTTAGCATTATTGATAGATTAACAGAGGCAGTATAATAAAGCAATAACACCAAATGATATTGTAATTAAATAAAAAAATGACTTATATAAAAGGTATTGACTAAAAAGTTAATACCTTTTTTAGTTAGATATATTACTTAAATTTAAATTATTTACTTTTTTATGCTTGAAATATGAACTATATAAGTGTACTATTAATATAATAACGTGGAGGTGATTAGATAAAATGAAGTGTTAATCTTATTCAAAATAATTAAAGATAGTTCAGATAGGTTTAAAAAGCATTTTTTACATGCTTTATTAATAGAACCTAAAACTACTTTAGATTAAGAATAGGATTACATGTTATAGATATCACCACGTGGAAATAGCTAAATATAGCTTTATTTCAGTGTTTTTGAATACTTATAATCATATCTTTCTTAATATTAAAGTAGTTAACAATTACTTAAATTTAAGGGAGTTTTTTTATGCCTAAAACTTCCTTATGATAGGAGATGATTATTATAGCACAGATTAATATAAATAACTTAAGCTTTCAATATGATACCCACGGTGAAGATATATTTAAAGATGTATCATTTTTAATAGATACAAATTGGAAATTAGGACTAATTGGCCGTAATGGAAGAGGAAAAACAACTTTTTTAAAACTTCTTATGGGAGAATATGAATATAGGGGACATATTTCAAGTACAGTAAAATTTGAATATTTTCCTATTAAAGTTGAAGATAAAAACCAGACAGCTTTAGAAGTTGTAAGACAAAGTATTGCACCTTTTAGTATTTGGGAAAAACAAATGGATGAATATATTAAAATTCCTGAAAAAATTGATATGTATGGAGAAGTTTTAGAAAAATTTATAGATAATGATGGTTATACAATTAATGAAATAATAGAAAAAGAAGTACGAAAAATTGGATTAGAAGCAGATATTCTTAAAAGAAATTTTGAAACTTTAAGTAGTGGAGAACAAACCAAATTACTTTTAGTAAGTTTATTTTTAAGGAAAAATCATTTCCTTTTAATTGATGAGCCTACAAATCACTTAGATAGTGAAGGAAGAGAAATTGTAGCAAAGTATTTATCTAGTAAAAAAGGGTTTATAATTGTATCCCATGATAGAACTTTTTTAGATAATATTATTGACCATGTACTTTCTATTAATAAATCTAATATAGAAATTCAAAAGGGAAATTTTTCAACATGGCAGCTTAATAAAGATAGACAAGATGAATTTGAAAAAAATGAAAATGAAAAATTACAAAAAGATATTAAAAGACTTAGTGAAACTGCAAAACAGAAATCATCATGGTCTAATAAACTAGAAGCTACTAAGACAGGAAATGGTCCATGTGATAGAGGATTTATTGGACATAAAGCAGCTAAAATGATGAAGCGTGCTAAGTGTATTGAAGCTAGACAAAACAAAGCAATTGAAGAAAAATCTAAGCTTTTAAAGAACTTAGATATAGCTGATAAACTAGATTTTTCAACCTTAAAAAGTGAAGATGATGTATTAGAAATTAAAAGTCTTAAGATAAATTATGATGAAAAAGTAATTTTAGATTCTTTAAGTTTCAATATAAAACAAGGAGAAAGAGTTTGGCTTAAAGGTAAAAATGGATGTGGAAAGTCTAGCATAATAAAATTATTAATAGGTGAAGATATTTCTTATACTGGATATATTAAAAAGACAGATAAAATATCATATATTTCCCAAGAAACATCTTTTTTAAAGGGTAGATTAGATGATTTTATTAAAGAAGAAAAATTAAATAGCCAACATTTAAAAAGTACACTTCACAAACTTGGATTTGAAAATATTCAATTTGAAAAAGATATAAAAGAGTGGAGTGAAGGGCAAAAGAAGAAATTACTTATAGCTAAAAGCTTATGCGAAAAAGCTAGCCTTTATATTTGGGATGAACCACTTAATTTTATAGATGTTATATCAAGAATACAAATAGAAGAACTTATACTTAGCGAAAAACCTACAATGCTATTTGTAGAACATGATAATTATTTTGGAGAAAAAATAGCTACAAAAACAATAAAACTTTAAATAAGTAATAGAAAATAAAACCGTATTGTAAAAAATCAATACGGTTTTTTATTATTAATATCTATAAAATACTGTAAAATACTTACTTACAAAACTTTTATAGTTGGTGTTAATAAAATATCAAAGTATTCTTTATGACCAAAACTTATTTTAAATTTCCATAATATTTTAATGTATTTAGTTTGCTGATATTATCTAACTATAGTAAATAATTATCAAAGAGGAAGGGTGAAATTAATGAATTATTTTGAAGAAAGCTTAAAGTTACATGAGGAAAAAGTTGGGAAGATTGAAGTAATAAGTAAGATAAAAGTTGAAACAAGAGATGACTTAAGTTTAGCTTATACACCAGGTGTTGCAGAGCCTTGTAGAAAAATTCATGAAAATGAGGAAAACGTATACAAATATACTTCTAAAGGAAATTTAGTTGCAGTTGTAACAGATGGTTCAGCAGTTCTTGGATTAGGAAATATAGGACCAAAGGCTGGACTTCCTGTAATGGAAGGGAAAGCGATACTATTTAAAGAATTCGCAGGAGTAGATGCATTCCCAATATGTCTAGATACAAATGATGTAGATGAAATAGTAAAAACTGTTAAGCTTATAGCTCCTGGATTTGGAGGAATTAATTTAGAAGACATAGGAGCTCCTAGATGCTTTGAAATTGAAGAAAGATTAAAGAAAGAACTTGATATACCTGTATTTCACGATGACCAACATGGGACTGCAATAGTTGTTTTAGCAGGCCTTATAAATGCTTTAAAAGTTGTTGAAAAGAAAATGGAAGATATTAAAGTAGTAGTAAATGGTCCTGGAGCAGCAGGAACTGCAATAACAAAACTATTATTATCTTCTGGAGTTAAAAACTTAATTGTTTGTGATAAAGTAGGTATTCTTTATAGAGGAATTGAAAACGTTGATAGTGCTAAAAAAGAACTAGCTAAGATTACCAATCCAGATAATATTCAAGGTACTTTAGCTGATGCATTAGTAGATGCTGACGTATTTATAGGAGTATCTGCTCCAGGGATTGTGACTAAGGATATGGTAAAAGCAATGAATAAAGATTCAATATTCTTTGCAATGGCAAATCCAACTCCAGAAATTATGCCTGATGAAGCTAAAGCAGCTGGAGCAAGAGTAGTAGGAACAGGGCGTTCAGATTTTCCAAACCAAGTTAATAATGTGTTAGCTTTCCCAGGAATATTTAGAGGTGCTTTAGATGTTAGAGCAAAAGAAATAAATGAAGAAATGAAAATAGCAGCAGCTTATGCTATAGCTTCTATGATAAAAGATGAAGATTTAAATGAAGATAATGTAATTCCATATGCATTAGATAAAACTGTTGCAGATAATGTAGCTGAAGCAATAAAAAAAGCGGCAATAGAAAGTGGAGCAGCAAAATTATAAAATAAAAAATGGGAGGGAATTAATATGCAAATTCCAATTAAGAAAACACTTGATAAAATTCCAGGCGGTATGATGGTTGTTCCACTTTTTTTAGGGGTATTAGTTAATACATTTTTCCCAGAAGTTTTAAAAATTGGTGGTTTTACAACTGCATTATTTGGGCCAAAAGCATCATCAACAATTTTAGCATGTTTTATGTTTTTAATTGGTTCACAAATCAATTTTAAATTAGCTCCAAAGGCATTAAAAAAAGGTGCATTATTAATAGTAGGAAAATTTGTAGTAGGTGCTGGAATTGGTATATTTGTAGGTAGAGTCTTTGGACCTGCTGGAGTATTAGGTTTATCACCATTAGCAATTCTTGCTGCATTAACAAATTGTAACGGTGGGCTATATGCATCTCTTGCTTCACAATATGGTGATGAAACTGATGTAGGTGCTTATGCTTTACTTTCTTTAAAAGATGGACCATTCTTTACATTAGTTGCATTAGGTGCATCAGGACTTGCTCAAATTCCTATGATGTCACTTGTAGCAGTAATGATTCCAATAGTAATAGGTATGATTTTAGGTAATCTTGATTCTGATATGAGAGCTTTCCTTGGAAGTAGTAAGTTATTATTAATACCATTTTTCTCATTCCCACTAGGGGCAGGAATGAATCTTGAAACTATTGTAACAGCTGGTGGACCTGGTATATTATTAGGAATAATAGCATCTTTAACTGGAATAGGTGCTTATGTATTATTAAAAATATTTAAAGAAGAACCTATAATTGGTTTGGCAACAGGATCAACTGCAGGAAATGCTGTAGCAACTCCAGCAGCAGTTGCATCAATAGATCCAACAGTAGCGACTATAGCAGCAACAGCAACAGCACAAGTTGCAGCAGCATGTGTAGTATCTGCCATTGTTTGTCCATTTATTGTCTCTTACGCATTTAAAGTGCTTAGAAATAATAAAATGAAAAAAATGAATAATGAAACCACTGCATGATAAAAAATAAAGTGAATTAATAGATATTAAATTAAACACGGAAAAATAAAAGACAATAATGAAAGAAGTACTATATAATAGGATTGAAGCTATTCCTATATTAATACTTTTATCTGTATGTATGGTCTTTTATGATTCCGTGTTTTTTAATTGTAAAATTTATATTTTAATATACTAAGGTTGAGGTGATTAATTTGAAAAAAAAGATGAAGCTACAAACAAAGCTTACGATACTAATTATTATAGTAGTGTTTATTTCCATATCTATAATAACCTTTTTTGTTGCCTCATGGATGAATAGAAATATTGAAAGCACAGCTAAAACTAATGTTATGAACGTAGCTGAGATGGTAGCAAATTCTAGAGAAATAATAGATGAACTTAATATAAAAGATCCTAATAAAAAGATTGGATCATATATTGATAAGCAGTTAAAAACATTAGAAAAAATTGAGTATATAATAGTAGTTGATAATGATGGAATCAGATATTCTCATCCTAATTCAAATATGATAGGCAAAAAATTTGTTGGTGGAGATGAATTTAGGGTAGTTAAAGAAGGAGATACATATATTTCTAAGGCTACTGGAACACTTGGAAAATCATTAAGAGCATTTGCTCCAATATATGATGAAAATAGTAAAGAGATAGGTTTTGTTTGTGTAGGTACACTTATACAAAGTATTGGAGAAACTAAGCATATGGCAATATTATATATAATATTGACTTCTTTGGGTGGGTTGACAGTAGGTATAATAGGAGCATTTATGTTAGCAAAAAATATAAAAAATACTTTGTTAGGACTTGAACCGGAAGAAATAACAAGGCTTTATAATGAAAAAATGGGAATTTTAGATGCAATTTATGAAGGATTAATAGCAATTGATGATAAAGGAAAAGTTACACTTATAAATGATTCAGCACTAAATATAATACACTATGAAGACAGGATTAATAAAAATGATATTATAGGTAAGAACATAGAAGATGTCCTTCCAACAACCCATCTGACTACAGTAATTGAAACAGGAGAAAGTGAATTTGATAAAGAACAAAGAATAAATAATACTGTAATAATGACTAATAGAATTCCTATAAATGATAGAGGTAAAATTGTAGGAGCTATTGCTACATTTAGGGATAAAACAGAAGTTACAAGACTAGCAGAAGAACTTACAGGAGTAAAAAAAATGGCATGGTCACTGAGAGCTCAAAACCACGAATTTATGAATAAACTTCATACTATTGCGGGTTTAATACAGCTTGAAGAATATGATGAAGCTCTACAATTTATATCTTATGTAGCTAAAACTAGAAATGAAATAAGCTCTATATTAAATAAAAAATAAAGGACCCATCTTTATCAGCAATATTATTTTCAAAGTATAATAAGGCTGAAGAAAGCAGAGTTAATTTTAAAATAGATGAAGAATCTAGTATTAATAGGCTTCCAAAGTATATGAAACCTGATGAGATTATATCAATAGTAGGTAACTTGATTGAAAATTCATTAGATGCAGTTAGTAATGATGGAAGTGGAGAAATTTACATAAAAATACTACAACAAAATGATTATATTGAAATAAAAGTTAAGGACAATGGTCCTGGAATTAAAAGTGAATATATAGATAAAATTTATGAACAAGGCTTTACTACTAAAGAAGGTCAAAGAGGACATGGTATGTATATTGTAAAAGAAATAATAAAAAATGCCAATGGAAAAATTGAACTTAACGTAGATAAAGGTGTTACTTGGAGTATTACTATACCTATGGTAAGGAGTGAAGAGTTTGATTGAAGTAATGATTGTTGAAGATGACCCAATGGTAAGAGAAATAAATTCAAAGTTTTTAAAAAGAGTGGAAGGCTTTAATTTGTATAAAGGGGTAGGAAATCTTACTGAAGCTAAGAAATTTATTAATATAAGAAAGCCTGATTTAATATTATTAGACGTTTTTTTACCAAATGAAAATGGCATTGACTTTTTAAAATGGCTAAGAAGTGAAGAAATTGGTGTTGATGTAATATTAATTACTGCAGATAAGACTATAGAAAGAGTGCAAGAAGCATTTAGGTATGGAGCTATAGACTATTTAATAAAACCATTTGATTTTGAGAGATTTAAAGAGGCACTTATTCAGTTTAAAGAAAGATACTATGAGTTTAAAAAAGGAGATGAAATTGAACAAAGTGCATTAGATAAATTAATTTCAAATAATAATTTAGCTCAAGAATCAGAAGGACTTGCAAAAGGATTTAATAAATATACTTATAAATCTATATGGGAAGAAATTAATAAAAGAGATAAGGAATATTTCACATCTGAAGAACTTTCAGAAAAAATAAAGGTAGCTAGAGTTACAGTTAGAAGATACCTAGAATATATGGAAAAAGAAGGTCAACTAGAAAAGCTAGTTGAGTATGGAAAAGTAGGAAGACCACAGCATAAATTTAGAAAATTATAAAAGTAATTAAAGACCACGTTGACTTAATGTTCAACGTGGTTTTTATTACCTAAAATATATTATTTATAAACACTTAGATATAGAAAAATGTAGAAATAAATAAAGGGGATAAATTTGAATTGTAGAAATCATATATATAACTGTAGAAATTTAAAGTATTTAATAACTTTAAATAAATTTTACTTTTATATTTTTAAATGTTCAAAATGGAGGGGTATTATGAAGAAAAAAATATTTTCAATGATGGTAGCTTTCTTAATGACAATTAGTTTATGCACAAGTACAATGACAGTATTTGCTCAAGAAAAAGTAGGTAACTATGGCGAATATGCATATGACACTTTAAAGTATATTGATAAAAATCTTCGTGAAAGAAAAGCAGGAAGTGAACAAGAACTAAAAGCTGCCAATTACATAAAAGAAAAACTTGAATCAGCAGGATATAAAGTTACTGTTCAGCCATTTGAGTTTGAAACAAAAAAGGGAGAAAAAGTTAAAAGTCAAAATATTATTGTAACAAAACAAGGTGATTCTAATAAAGAAGTTGTAGTTGGAGCTCATTACGATAGTGTTGCAACAGCAGGCGTAGATGATAACGGTTCTGGTACTGTTGTAAACTTAGAAACAGCTATAAGAATGATTGATGTTAAAACACCTTATACAATTAAGTTTGTATTCTTTGGAGCTGAAGAAGTTGGTCTTAAAGGCTCTAAGGCATATGTAGATTCAATGACACAAGATAATATAGTTTATATGGTAAATATGGATTCTATGTTAGCTGGAACATATAGCTATATATATGGTGGTAATTACAATGAAAAAACTAAAAAGGTAGAAAATGCTTGGCCAGTTTATCAGACTATGGAAATAGCTAAGAAGTTAAACTTAGATATTCATTTAAATGATACAAAGTTAAATTATGATTATCCATCACCTACAACAGGTAACTGGAGTGACCATGCAAGCTTTAGAGATTTTACACCATATGTATATTTTGAAGCTGCAAACTGGGAATTACCAGATGACCCTAAAAAACCAGAAGAAGGAAGCTCAGGAGCTTATGAAACTGAATCTGGAGAAGTAATGCATGTTCCTGAAAGAGATGATTTAACTTTTATAGAAAATGAGTGGAAAGACCATGGTAAAAACACAATAAAAAAATACTGTACTCTTTTACCAGAAATGTTATTAAAATTAAATCCTCCAATAAATGAAAGTAAGATTGTAGGAGATTCAAGATATTCAACAGCAGTAAAAATAAGTAATAGAGGATGGGAAAATGCTGAAAATGTAGTGATTGTAAATTCAAGCGCAATATCAGATGCTATTTCAGCAACACCTTTTGCAAAATATAAAAATGCTCCAGTACTTTTAACACAAAAAGATAAGTTAAATGATGAAACTAAAAAGGAAATAACAAGATTAAAAGCTAAAAATATTTATATAATAGGTGGAAGTGAGGTAGTATCAGAATCAGTAATTTCACAACTAAAATCTATGGATGTTAATGTAGAGAGAATAAGTGGAAACACTAGATATGAAACTTCACTAGAGATAGCTAAAAAATTAGGTGATGTATCTGAAATAGCCGTTGTAAATGGAATTTCTGGATTATCTGATTCTGTTTCAATAGCACCAGTTGCAGCAAATAAAAATATGGCAATAGTACTATCTTCACCTAGTGAAGGAACAAAAGTATTTAGTGATTTTATAAAGAATAAAAATATAAAAACTTCTTATGTTATAGGAAAAGAACAATCTATTTCAAATGATGTAGCAAATAGCTTACCTAATGTAAAAAGATTAGGTGGAGAAAATAGAAATGAAACAAATGCAGTTATTCTTGAAACTTTCTATAACAGTAAAGATTTAAATAATATATTTGTTGCAAAAGATGGAATTAAAAAGCAAGATGATTTAATAGATGCATTAGCAGTTGGAGTATTAGCTGAAAAAGAAAACTCTCCAGTAGTTATAGTAGGAGAGAAATTAGATGCTAAACAAGAAAAATTATTATCAACTAAAAATCCAAAAGAGGTAACTAAAGTTGGTGGAAATGGAAATGAAAATGCATTTAACCAAATAGCTAATATGTTTAAAAATTAATATATTTAATATTTAAAGAAAACACATTGATAAATTTATCAATGTGTTTTTTACTGTAAAATAATTTTAAAATATTATAAAAATAAACTTATTTCAAATCATTAATAAGGGTATATTAATTTAATAGAAACAAGTAATTAAAAATTTTAAAATAGATAAGGAGAAAAAATGAATAATAAAAAAGATGTTATAGAAATGGGATGGAATTTAGATAATAGCTATACTAAATTACCAAAATCATTCTATAGTGAAATCAATTTAAATCCTGTACCATCACCAAAATTAGTTATTCTAAATTATCCCTTAGCAAAATCTTTAGGATTAAATAGTGATGAACTTAAAAGCTATGATGGTGTTTCAATACTTGCAGGTAACAAAACTATAGAAGAAGGTGCTTTTATTGCTCAAGCTTATGCTGGACATCAGTTTGGACATTTTACAATGTTAGGAGATGGAAGAGCATTATTAATAGGGGAGCAAATAACACCTGATGGTAAAAGATATGATATTCAACTTAAAGGTTCTGGGAGAACTCCATATTCTCGTGGAGGAGATGGAAAGGCAGCACTTGGACCAATGCTTCGTGAGTATATAATAAGTGAAGCTATGTATGGTCTTGGCATTCCAACTACACGTAGTTTGGCAGTAGTAAAAACTGGTGAACCTGTTTATCGTGACAGTAAAAAAGAAGGTGCAATATTAGCTCGTGTAGCTTCTAGTCATATTAGATTTGCTACATTCCAATATGCAGCAAACTTTGGGAGTGTAGATGATGTTAAGGAATTAGCTGATTACTCATTAAAAAGACATTTTTCATATGTAGAAGATGATGAAAATAAATATATTAATTTACTTAAGGAAGTAATAAAAGCTCATGCTAGTCTTGTTTCAAAATGGCAAAGTGTAGGATTTATACATGGTGTTATGAACACTGATAATATGACTATTAGCGGAGAAACTATTGATTATGGTCCTTGTGCTTTTATGGATACTTATAATCCAGATACTGTATTTAGTTCTATTGATACTAGAGGGCGTTATGCATATAAAAATCAGCCTATAATGGCGGAGTGGAATTTATGTAGATTTGCTGAAACTTTATTACCATTATTAAATGAAAATCAGGATGAGGCTATAAAAATAGCTCAAGACGCTGTATCAAATTTCTCTAGTTTATATTATTCAAATTGGATATCTAAGATGAGAAACAAACTTGGAATATTTAATGAAGAAGCACAAGATAAGGCTATAATTGAAGATTTACTTAGTATGATGGAAAAGTATAATGAAGATTATACTAATACTTTTATATCTTTAACTTTTAATAAAAATAAAGATAAAGGTATGTTTATTAAAGAAGAATTTGAAAATTGGTATAATGTATGGATTGAGAGACTTAAAAGACAACCACAGTCAGAGGAAGAAGTACATCAATTAATGAAAGAATCTAATCCATCAGTAATTCCAAGAAATCATAGGGTTGAAGAAGCTTTAGATGCTGCTGATAAAGGTGATTTTAATGTTATGGGAAAACTTCTTGATGTTATTTCAAGACCATATGAACATTCAAAAGACCAAGAAGAGTATTCGAAGTTACCTAGTCCTTCAAGTTGTCCTTATAGAACTTTCTGTGGAACATAATAATACAAATAATATTTTTAATAAATAAAAATGAAAGGAGACTGTCAAATATAATGCTTTGACAACTATAATTATGTTCAAGGAAAAAGTTGTGTCACTTATTGCAATATTTTTTATAGGAAGTACTATAATAGGTAGTTGTGAAGAGAATAAAACAGAAAAATTAATATTTGGTGGAAAGTATACAAAAGAAATTGAACTTCCAAAAGAAAAACTAGTAGATAATGAAGATGAGTATTATAGTTTAGAGCGATTTTTTAGACCATCTAAATTACCTATTTTAAATGATAAAAGAGAAAAAACTTTTTATGATATATATGGAACAGATACAACTAATTATAAAATACCTGATAAACTTTTAAAAACACCCAAAGATACTATAATAAACTATTTTAGTGTTTTAAGAGAGGCTGCTAATCCACTTGATGATAATAAAACTGGATGTGGAAGTTTAGGAGATACTAGAGCACCGTACCCCATTGCTTATAAGTTTTTATCAGACTCTTATCAAAAGAGAGTTTCTTATAATGAGTACCTAAAGTCTTTTGAAAATACTTTACACATTAATTTAATAAAAGCAAATCAAGTAGGACCAGATGAAAATAGACCTGATCTTATAAAGTACTTTGTTGAACTTGAGGTTATACAAGGTAGTAATGAACCAAAAGGACTTTTTGCATATTATTATGGATATGTTTATTTAAAAAATATAGATGGAGTTTATAAGATTGTTGATATGAAATACACTCCAGAAAATTATCTTTGTGCTCCTTATCATGGATGGTCTTATGACGCTGAGTCATTTGTTCAAATTGAATACGGCGACTGGTGTCATTTAATAGATGGAGATGTTAAGGTAGTTGAAGATGGATATGAAAAAAGAGTTTATTTTAAAGATAAGAACTTAAATGAGTACTATGTACTTTTTTATCAATTAACTAATGGTGTTGATATAAAGATTTCTGATTATAAAAAGAATAAACAAGGTAAATGGGAACAAGTATATATTAATCCTGAAAAATGTCTGAAAAGATGAAATCCATTATAAAGCCAGCAGTTTTGCTGGTTTTTTTATTTTATGTATAAAGTATACATATTTTTATCCGTATATAAGTAAACAAAAAGGCTATTTATTTAGCAAAATTACAAATTATAGGGAGACATTTATATGGATATGAAAAATTTAAAAATAGGAAGAAAATTAAGAATATCTTTCATTATATTGTTAATACTTGCAGCAGGTACAAGTTTTTATACAATATCTAAATTAAAACAATCAGAAAAACTAAGTCAACAGCTATTTACTGGTCCTTATGTATCAACAACTGAATCTATGACCATTCGTAGAAGTTTAGTTGCTGTTGGTAGAGACCTTGCTTATACAATACTTAGAGAAGATCATGTTAAGTATAAACCTATACTTGAAGCTGACTTTGAAAATATAGCTAAAAGTATTGAATTAATTAAAAATGCTTCTGATACAGAGGAAAAATTAATTAATGATCTTGAAAACGAAGTAGGAAAGCTAAAGCAAGAATATGACAAAGCTTTTGCACTTGCAGAAAGTGGTAATTACAAAGGTACACTAGAAATGGTAGGAGAGAATACTGTATATCGTGGAATATACGATAAGTGCATAGAATATGCGAAAACTCTTAATGAACATGCAGAAAAAGATGCAATTAAATTTGATAAAGGAATACAAGATACAGTATCAAAAGCAACTATTGTTTCAATAACTATTAGTTTATTTACTATAGTAGCTGGAATAGCTATATGTGTATATATTACAAAGAGCTTAAAAAATCCAATTGAAGAAATAGAAATAGCTGCAAATAAAATGGCTGAAGGTGATTATGATATCACTATTGATTATGAATCAAAAGACGAATTAGGTTCTTTAGCAGACAGTATGCGTAAAATGAGTAGTAAAACTAAAGAAATTATAGATGATACAGTTCGTGGTTTAAGAGAAGTAGCATCAGGTAATTTCGATATTGAACCTGAAGTAGAATTTATAGGAATATTTAAAGAAATCGAAAAATCAATAAATAAAATAACTGATGATTTAAGTGAAACAATGTCACAAATAAATGTAGCTGCAGAAGAAGTAGGAGCTGCATCAGAGCAAGTAGCAGGTGGTTCACAAATGTTATCACAAGGTGCTACGGAACAAGCAAGTGCAATACAAGAATTATCTGCAACTATTATAGAAATATCTGATAAAATAAAAGATACTGCAGAAAATGCTAAAAAAGCTAATAATTTAACAGTAAGTTCAGCTCGCCAAGTTAAAGATGGAAATGAACAAATGGGACAAATGGTTAAAGCAATGGAAGAAATTTCATTTGCATCTAATGAAATCGGAAGAATTATAAAAACAATAGATGATATAGCATTCCAAACAAATATATTAGCATTAAATGCTGCTGTAGAGGCTGCACGTGCTGGGGAAGCGGGTAAAGGATTTGCTGTTGTTGCTGATGAGGTAAGAAACCTTGCTGCTAAATCAGCAGAAGCTGCTAAAAATACAGCTACACTTATAGAAAATTCAATAGGAGCAGTTAATAAAGGTACTGAAATAGTAGATAGTACAGCACAGTCACTTCAAAAGATAATAAATACAACTAATGGAACTACTGTATTAGTTGAGGATATAGCTAAGGCATCTGAAGAACAAGCTAGTGCAATTACTCAAGTTACATTAGGAGTAGAACAGATTTCAGAAGTAATTCAAACTAACTCTGCGACATCAGAAGAAAGTGCAGCTGCTAGTGAAGAATTAAGTGGACAAGCACAAATGTTAAAATCACTTATTGAAAACTTTGAATTAAAAGATGGTAAAAAGTCTAGAAAAAATATAAATTTCAATAGTGATGAAAATGATTATTTTGCTACTAATGAATATTAATATATAAATAAAAGACATATACAAATGATTTTGTATATGTCTTTTTTATTACATTTTAATTACTGGTTTATATTCAATTCCTTTAGTATCAACACTTATAGATTCAATAATTACATCTTCAACAGGTTTATCCATAGCACCTGTTTTTACATTTTCAATATTATGAACAATATCCATACCACTTATAACCTTACCAAAAGTAGCATAGTTTCCATTTAAATGAGGCGTATTTTTAGTTACTATAAAAAATTGGCTACCAGCACTATTTTTATTTTGACTTCTAGCCATAGATAATACACCATCAGTATGAGATAAGTCATTTCTAAACTTATTCTTAGTAAACTCTCCTTTTATAGTATAACCAGGTCCACCTGTACCAGTTCCATTTGGGTCCCCACCTTGAATCATAAAATTCTTTATAATTCTATGGAAAGTTAGTCCATTATAGAAATTGCTATTTGCTAAATCTATAAAGTTATTTACTGTATTTGGAGCTATATGAGGATAAAGCTCAGCTTCAACAGTTCCAAAATCTTTAAATACTATAGTAGCTATAGGTAACTCTTCTGGTGGAGTTCTAACTTCATCTACAATATTTTCACTTGAACCTGTTAGTTTTGATAAAAAGTTTGAGAAAAATCCTTTTTTAGTTTTTTCAGTCATTTTTATTACCATCCTTTGTTAATTTATGGGTTCATTATATCACATATAAGTATAAATATTTATTAATTTAGTTTTATTTTAAAATAATATATAAGGTATTAAAGTACAATTATTGATTTATATATTGGACTATTATATTTGAATTTATAGTCTGAAATATGGTAAAAATAACTAAATAGTATGATAAAATAATTAGATATAAGAATAAATTAAGGAGAGAAAATTTATGATTAAATTAAAATACAATGGACACGCAAATATATCTTTAACTAAGGATAATATGACGGTTTTAATAGACCCATTTTTTACAAATAATCCAGTAAATAAAGTTAACCCAAAGGAAATAGATTGTGATTACATATTAGTATCTCACGCACATTTTGACCATATAGGTGACGCTATAGATATAGCAAAGAGAACTAATGCTACAATTATAAGTACTGCAGAAATAGCAAATATGGTTTCAGAACATGGATGCAAAGATCATGGAATGAATATAGGTGGAAAGTTTGATTTTGAATTTGGTTCTGTTAAAGTTACCCAAGCAATACATAGTGCAGGAATAGAAGGTGGATGTGCTTGTGGATTTGTAATAAAATTTTATGGAAAAACTATATACTTTGCAGGGGATACAGCTCTATTTTTAGATATGCAACTTATAGGTAAAATGAATGAGATTGATTATGCACTTTTACCAATAGGAGATAACTTTACTATGGGACCTAAAGAAGCAGTTGAAGCGGTGAAAATGTTAAATCCAAAAGTAGTTGTGCCGATACATTATAATACTTGGGAACCTATATCTCAGTCACCACAGAAATTTAAGGAAGATGTTGAGAAAGATACTGATTCTAAGGTCGTAATAGTTGATTTTGGAGATAGCATAGAGATATAATAGTATGATTACAAATAGTATGGAAAGGAGATATTATTTGAAAGAACAAATTACAAGAAAAATATTTAATGGATTAATATATATTCATATACTTCATCATGGAAAAGTAGAGCCATTTTATGGATCTTGGATGATAGAAGAATTAAAAGAGCATGGTTATAGTGTTAGCCCTGGTACATTATATCCAATATTGAAGTCTATGGTAGAAGAAGAGTTAATAGAAAAAGAAGATATAAATGTAAATGGAAGAATAAGAAAATATTATAAGACAACAAACAAAGGGGACAAGCTTTTACAAGAATTAAAAAACAATTTAAAAGAGATATTTAATGATATGTCAATGAAATAAGCTAAGTAAATTTACTTAGCTTATTTCTGTATTATAGCAAAAAATCATTGATATAAATTATAAAAAATGATATTATCGAATTGCGATATCGAAGTTCGATAATATGAAAATGATAGATTGTAAAGGAGAAAAGTTATGAATATACTTAGCGTAAAAGATGTTTACTACAAAGTAGATAAACTAGATATAATAAAAGGAATATCAATAGATATAAAAAAAGATGATTGTATATCAATCGTTGGTCAATCGGGAAGTGGTAAGAGTACATTATTGAAGTTATGTGCAGATTTGATTCCTATAACAAGTGGGAGTATTTATTATAAAGAAAAATGTTATACAAATTATAACCCTATAGAGTTAAGAAAGTCTATTAGCTACTGTATTCAAACACCGATATTATTTGGAAATAATGTTTATGATAATTTAGAATTTCCATTTAAGATAAGAAATGAGAAAGTAGATATAAATAGAATAAATTATTTACTAGAAAAATTAAATCTAGATAAAAGTTATTTGCAAAAAGATATAAAGACTCTTTCAGGTGGAGAGAAACAAAGAATAGCAATCATAAGAAATTTATTATATATACCTGAGATTCTATTATTAGATGAAATAACAGCATCACTTGATAAGGAAAATACAATTATTGTTGAGAACTATATAAAAGAACTTAATGAAAGTGGAGTTACAGTACTTTGGATAACTCATAGTGATGAACAAAGCAAATCTATATTTAATAAAAGAATATTTATATCACAAGGAGAAGTTATTAAAGTGGAGGAGATTATATAATGAGTACAATATCTTTAATTATGGCATCGTCTTTGATAGCTATACCTATATTAATATCTCATAGGGAAAAATTGGGGCTAGGAAAAGAAATAATAATAAGTATATTAAGAGCAATAATTCAGTTGGTTATTGTTGGATATATACTAGATACAATTTTTAAACTAGATAATAAGATAGTAATAATAGTTTTAATATTTGTTATGTCTATTAATGCATCATTAAATACTGTTAAAAGAGGTGAAAATATAAATAATGTATTCTTAATATCTCTTATATCAATATTTACTGGCTCAATAATAACCATGTCTGTTTTAATTTTCTCAGGAGTAATAAAATTTACTTCTAGTGAGGTAATACCAATAGCAGGAATGATAATAAGCAATTCTATGGTAGCAGTTGGATTAAGTTATAGGAATTTAAATACATCATTTTCATTAAGAAGAGCAGAGGTAGAAACTAAATTATCTTTAGGAGCATCGGTAAAAGAATCTTCTAAAGAGATATTAAGTGAAAGTATTAAGATAGCAATAATACCAACTATAGATTCAGCAAAAATGCTAGGAATAGTTTCTCTTCCTGGAATGATGACAGGACTAATTTTAGGAGGGGTATCACCTATAATGGCAGTTAAGTTTCAAATTATGGTTACATTTATGATAATATCATCAGCATCAATATCAATTTTAATATCAGCGTATTTAAGCTATAAGAGTTTTTATAATAAAAGATGTCAACTAGTATAAGATGAGTAGTAATGAACGATTATAAATATTTAAGTGATTGTGAGTGGAAAGTTACAAATGCAAATCGATAAATATTTCATTCCACGCTTTTGGACATCTTCTATTGTATGTTTGATTTTATAAACAGCATACTCTCCACTTTCTAATTCCATTTCTTTTGTTTTAGTAAACATATAAGAAAATATAAAATCTGCTATAATTTAAAATATATATTCCTATATTTTGTAAATTATATAAGAATAATATAAAGTACAGGGGGGATATAAATGAAATTCAATGCTTTAATACCTGAGTTATCTGTATTAAATATTAGAGAATCAAAGGCATTTTATATAGATATTTTAGGATTTAAATTAGACTATGAACGAGTAGCGGATAAGTTTGCTTTTATCTCATTAGGTGATGCACAAATAATGCTTGAAGAAGTAAATGGATATTGGAATACAGGTGAATTAGAATATCCATTTGGAAGAGGAATTAACTTTCAAATTGATACAACTGATATAGATACAATTATAAATAAACTTAAAATTAATAATATAGACTTATTTAGAGATGTAGCCGAAAATATGTATAATTGTAATGAAATAGTTTATGTTGAAAAAGAAATTTTAGTTCAAGACCCAAATGGCTATTTATTAAGATTTTCTCAATCAGTAAAACAAATTAATGAAAGTAAATAATCATAATAAATTGGGATACAATTATATTATTTTCTTAATTAGGAGGGTAATAATACAAAATTATTAATCTTTTTTAGTGTTCAAAAAACATATCTTATCATGGATATTTATTATGGATAAATTTAAATACGATAAATAGTTATAGCACATTTCCGAACAAATAGAAAGAGCATTTCTGCTCTTAATGTTGAACAATATAAGGAAAATATGTCTTATTTGTGATTGAATTTAAATTCAATCCATTCATCATTTACGAGTTTTTCAAATTTTCCCCATTGTGGAATCCCTAAATTTCTTCCTTTAACCCTTATAGGTGAAATAATATCATGTTGACAATCTTTCATTGGTTCATTGATGTTAATCCAATCAGAATGTTTAATATTATATTCTTCAAAGCATATTTGTAATACTTCTTCTAAAGTATCAAAATTGTAATCTGTAAAGCAGGGAATATCATTAGTCGTATCATACATAAACAGGTCTACTCCATCTGTTGATTCATATAACAATACCTTTTTTATATCATTTACTGGATCTTTTAAAATAGCATACTTCCTCAAATTAGTTACCTCCCTAACGTCATTAAGATATACTGTTAAGTTATCGCAAATAACTTAAATATATTATAACTGATATATTTGAGTTGTAATATAAATTTTTAGCAAATACAAGTGTCATAATTTAGCAGTAATGACACTTGTTTATCTTGTTCAAAAAAACATCTGTTTTAGTGAACATGTTTTAAGTAATATGGGATACGCAACTAAACGTTACTTATTGTTTAGTGAATGATAGTAAGGGTATTTATTATTTTAATTAAGTTAAAGCTAGTAATAAAAAATATTAGTTTTATATATTTATAGCACCTAGTTTAGGAGGATAACAAAAAATGAAGTATTTTATCGTTGAAGGTATAATAAAAAATCCAGATAAAATGGATGAAGATATTATGAAGGAGCACATGGCTTATTCTCAAAAAGCAATGGATAAGGGATTAATATTAATGTCTGGACTTAAACAAGATATGAGCGGTGGACTATTTGTTATGAAAGCAGAGTCTATTGAAACAGTAAAAGATTATCTATCAGATGAACCTTTAAAAAGATATGGGATACAAGATTATGAACTTATAGAGTTTGAACCTCATTACTTTAATCAATCACCTAGTGAATGGTTTAATAAGTAATTTATAAAAAATAATATATATTTTAATAGATTGAGAGCTAAAAGAGTAATAATAAAAAATTATTGCTCTATTTTAGTGTTCAAAAAATATCTGTTTTAGTGTAAACATTAAAACTATTATATCTTATTGTGTAGACTATTAAGTTATTTTATAATAATACTTATAAGCTATTTAGGAGGTAAATATGCAGTATATTAACTTTGATACTTGGAAGAGAAAAAATCATTATAGTTTTTTTGAGAAAGTAGATAATCCACAATTTAATATATGTTCAAATGTTGATGTGACTAACTTTCTGAAATTTGTGAAAGAAAATAAACTTTCATTTTACTACAGCATGATTTATGCCTCTACATATGTAATGAATGAAATAGAAGATTTTCGTTATAAAATAAGAGATGGAAAAATTATTCTTCATGATAAGTTACACCCATCTTTTACAGATATGAGTCCTGGTGAAGATTTATTTAAAATTGTAACTTTAGACTTAGAAGATAGTATTATTAAATTTTCAAATAATGCAAAAGAAATGTCAATCAACCAAATAGAGTATTTTGCTGAAACTGATTTTGAACAAGATGAATTAATATATTTTTCTTGCATTCCTTGGATATCTTTCACGAGTATATCAAATGAGATTGTAATGAATAAGGACGATTCTATTCCAAGGATATCTTTTGGAAAATACTTCAGTCAGGATGACAAGATCTTATTACCATATTCTATACAAGTTAATCATATGCTTTTGGACGGTATTCATATTGGAAAGTATATGGAAAGATTGCAACAATTTCTTAATGAATTATAAAAATAAAAGAAGGATTAAACATGTTTAATAAAATATATCTTATCATGGATATTTATTATGGGTAAATTTAAATATGATATATACAGTTAATATGATAAAATGCGTAATGATTATAATTAAA
>NZ_HG529271.1 GCF_000499525.1 Faecalimicrobium dakarense
ATTAAAAATCATTACGCATTTTATCATTAAGAACAGCTTTAGATAAATCTATTAAATACTTTTCTGCAATGTTTAAATAAGAATTCTTTAGATATAAAATAGCAACTGACCACTTAGAGTTAGAGTCATCAATATAAAATAAATCATACTCATCGATTGGTTTAGTAGTATTTATAACCATATCAGAAACAAAGCATGCACCAAGTCCAGATGTAGCAAGCCTAAAAGCAGTACTAGTATTATCTGTTTCCAATAAAATTTTAGGATTAAACTCATGAGAATTAAACATATTATCCATAAAGTTTCTTATCCTATGTCCTTTTTTAGTTAATATAAGATTAATATCATTTAGCTTATTTATATCAATAACATTGCTATTTCCATCTAAAAGATAAGAATCATCTAAATAACCTTTTTTACAAGAGAGCATTATTCTTTCTTTATATAATAATTCTTGATTAATTCTTTTATCAGTAGTTGGAAGAGATGTAAATACTAAATCAACTTTACCTTCAATAAGATAATTTTCTAAATTATCATCACCTTCAACTATTTTAATTTCAATTCCAGGGTACTTTTCCATAAATTTAGGTAAAATTAAAGGCAATATAAAAGCACCTCTTAAAGGAGTTATACCAATGGTAATTTTACCTTTTTTCATATTTGAAATATCACTAAATTCCTTTTGAAGATTATTAGATAATCTAATAATTTCTTTTGCAGTTTTTATATACTTTTCTCCTGCATAAGTAAGTGATATAGGTGTTGTAGTTCTATTAAAAATTTGAATTCCTAAATCATTTTCAAGATTTAATACTATTTGACTTAATGATGGTTGCGATATATATAATTTAGAGGCTGCTTTTGAAAAACTTTGTAGCTCTGCAATTGTAATAATGTAATTAAGTTTTTTTAAGTTCATTTAAGCCTCCTCTTTATTAAATAAGTGTTTTATATAATTTTACCAAAATATATATGGTATAACAATATATATTACCTATAGGTATTTTCATATAAGGTGTATAGGTAAATATGTATTTTACTATATATAGTTACTTATATAAAATAAATAATGAAATAAAGGTAAGTAAAATAATGATTGGAGATAACTTATGGAATATAAAATAGCATTAATAAAAGGTGATGGAATTGGACCTGAGATAACAAAGCAAGCTTTAAAGGTATTAAATTCTATTTCAGATATATATGGATACAAATTTAAAATTGAAGATGTAGTCGGTGCAGGAGAAGCAGTAGATAAATATGGAGAGCCCTTACCAGAAAAATCACTTAAGGCTTGTATTAAAAGTGATGCCATTATAATTGGGAATTTAGGTGGAAGTAAGTGGGATAATATTGAACTTGATAAAAAGCCAGTTAAAGCAATATTAAAGTTAAGAGAAGCACTTAAAGTTAGTACTAATTTAAGACCAATATTTTTAAATAAAAATTTATTAGAACTATCTCCTCTAAAACAAGATATTATAAAAAATGGTATGGATATATTAGTAGTTAGAGATATAGCTGGAGGAATGCTATGTGCAGATAAAAACTATGGAATAGGAGATTATGGAAGAGAAGCTAGTGATTTAGAGTACTATAATGAAGATATTATAAAAAAGTCAGCTAATAGAGCATTTAAGTCTGCAATTAAAAGAAAAATAAAGTTGCAAGCATTGATAAATCAAATGTATTAGCAAGTTCAAAACTTTGGAAAGAAGTTATAAATGAAAAGTCAAAAGAATACTCAAGTGTTAAAGTAACACATCACTTAGTAGATAGTGCAGCTATGGAAGTTATAATAAATCCTTCTAAATTTGATGTAATAGTAACTTCAAATATGTTTGGAGATATACTAGCAGATGAGCTTAGCCAAATAACTGGAGCTTCAGCAATGTTAGGTTCTGCAGAAATAGACTCTAGTGGAAAAGGTATATTTACACCTAATCAACTACATTATCCAGACGAAAGCATTATAGGTAAGGATGAAGCTAATCCTATAGGAATGATAATGTCATTAGCCCTTATGCTAAGATACTCATTCAACTTAGAAAAAGAAGCAAGTTTAATAGAAAAAGCAGTTGATAAAGTAATAGAAAGTGGATATGTAACACAAGACTTATATATAGATGGTAAAGAAGTAGTTGGAACTGAGCAAATGGGTGACTTAATAGTAAATTGTTTATATAAATTAAGTAAATAGATATAGTATGTATTATTGATTGACTCGATAGAAAGATACATTTATATCTTATGAATAACAAATAGGCTTAGAATACATTATATGTGTTCTAAGCCATAATTTTTGCTATAAATTACTAGGGTTTATTTTAAAAAGTTATAATGTTATCTGACCAGATAACGTAGGATCTACAGTAACACTAGCACGGTCAAAGTGTATCTCATAAAGATCAAGTGAATCTCCAAAATTAGCTATTAATACTTCATAGCTAGAGTATTTTTCTACAAGTTTATCTTTTAAATCATATACTGTTAAATCACTTTTAGTAACTGTAGCGCCAAAAACTCTTACATGTTGAGTGCCTGTGGTTGGAATTGTAGTAAATGACACCTTATTATTTTTGCTAAATTCCACAGTTTTAGTGTTATTTTTGAATGAAGAAAAGTAAACTTTTCCTTTACTTTCTTCATCATAATAATAGTTTACAACCCTGACATTTGGTATATTATCTACAGAAGTTGCTATTGCAATATCCTTAGTTTCTTTTATAATTTGATTAAATTCTTTTAATAAATCCATGTTGGTCTCCTTTTGTTATTAAGCGTATTTTGATTATATTCTTTTACTTAGACAAATATTAACATATAATAGTGACAACAGTATGTCAGCATTAATATAAATTTAATATTTGAAAGGTGAATATATATGAAAATAGAAAGGCTAATCTCTATAATTACCATATTACTTGAGCGAAAAAAAATTAGTGCAAATGAGCTTGCAAAAATGTTTGATGTAAGCATAAGAACAATATATAGAGATATAGAAACGTTGAATTTATCGGGGATACCTATTATCACATATCCTGGTACTAATGGTGGAATAGGTATTATGGAAGGATATAAGTTAGATAAAAAAATATTTACAAAATCAGATATGGTAAATATTTTGATTGGAATGAATAATATAGAATCTAGCTTATTAGATAAAGAATTTGTAAACACTTTTGAGAGAGTAAAATCATTAATTCCAAAGGAACATATGGAGCAAATTGAATCCAAATCAAATGAAGTAAAAATAGATAATACACTATGGCGTAGAAATAATATTATACAACCAGATATAAAAGAGATTAAAAAAGCAATAGAAAATAACACACTAATGTCTTTTAAGTATTGTGATAGATACGCAAAAGAGAGTTTAAGAGAAGTTGAGCCATATCAATTAGTATTAAAAGAAGGCTATTGGTACTTGCAAGCATACTGTTTAGATAGAAATGATTTTCGTACATTTAAGCTAGTAAGAGTATCAGAAGTTAAAATTTCAGAGAAGGTGTTTTCTAAAAGAGAGTTTGTGTCTAAAAAAATGGATGGATCAGGTTGGATAGATGATAAAATTATAAATATTAAACTCTTAGTAGATAAGTCTCTAAAGGAGACTATGATAGAGAGATGCGGATTAGAAAATATAAGAGAGTCAGATAATAATAAATTAATAGTGGATTTTCCTTTTGTAGAAAGTGAGTTAGGATATAGATTGCTATTAAGTTATGGTGATAAATGCGAGTGCCTATCTCCAATGAATGTTAGAGAAAATCTTATCTGTAAGATTAATAAGATGCTAGATATTTATAAAAAATAAATTTACACATTCTAACTATAAGGAGTTTTTACGAGTATTAAAAGATGATGGGTATCTGATATATTGAGAATAGAAAATCCAACAAGTAACTTGTTGGATTTTTTGTATTATAAAACTTTTCTTTTTTATATTTTATTTTTCTAAGCCTCTTGTAAAACGCTATATTCACTATCGATTTGTCCGTATTCAGTTTTATTAATTAAAATATATTCTATAAATAATATAATATTAAAGATTGTCATAACTAATAAAGCATATACTATATGGTTTAATCCAGTTCCTATATGAATAGGAGGTGAGCTCATATATCCATAATTAGAACCAAGTGCATTATTTGTAACAAACATTAATACATGATAAATATTTGTAAAAATTAAAACATTTTTTAAATCCGATTTTGACATACCTATTTTCTTTACAGATAATAAGTAAACAGCTCCACATAATAAAAATAAATGGCCTATAAAGTATGAAAACTGAGTTATATGAGGGAACGTAAAAGGATCAAGTCCTGGAAATAATAAAGCTCCTATTGAACCAAATATACCCCAATAAGACCCTATTTTCATAAGGATATCTTTACTAAGAATCATTCCTATTCCCATAAAAATAATAGCTATACGACAATGATATAAAGGTAACCCCTCTTTGAATGTGTTGTATTTTCCTATGAAATACCAAGAATATAAAAAGAGTTGTTGAAGAATTAAAATGCTTCCTGTAAACAACTCAAACTTTCTGCTTTCAGTTTTTCTTATACAAATAAAAACAGTAATAACTAAGGCAATAGATAATATAAATAAGTGCGTTGGGCCAAAAGTTACAAAATGATTATCACCTTTGACAGTTGTGAAAAAATTTGAGATATTTTCCATATAATCTCCTTTCTATAATTCTAATTATTAAAATATTTAATATTCAATATGAATTTTAACTTCAGTCGAACATAGTCGTATTATATCATAATAAGTTATCTTTATCATGTTACAATAATGTAATAAAACAACATACTTATAATTGAAGATGATGTAGATATTAATTTGATAGAGTAGATAAATTATATAATAAAAATTATCTGAAAAATTAGAAAAATCTAAAAATATGTTGCGTATCAATTAAAAATTATATAATATTAATATTATATATGCCAAAGCCATTACATCTATAAGGAATTTAGAACAATAGATTTTTTATATTGTTCTTTTTTGTGTACAAATTTATAGGCTTACTACATATTTAAATATAAGGGGGAGAGATAATATGACTAATTTTATTAATGCTTTAAATGATTTCATCTGGGGACCGCCATTAATAATTTTAATGTTAGTAACAGGGGTATACTTTACGGTTGGATCAAAGTTTTTTCAAATAAGATATTTTAAGTACATAATGAAGCAAACCCTAGGAAAGATTTTTTCAAAAGATAAGGAAGAAGATGAGCTTGAAGATGGTGTACTTAGTCCATTTGAAGCCATTGCAACTGCTATAGGTGGGTCAGTTGGATTTGGTAATATTGCGGGTGTTGCAACAGCTATTGCAATGGGAGGACCAGGTGCTACTGTTTGGATGTGGATTACAGCATTTTTAGGAATGATATTAAAGCAAGTGGAAGTAACCCTTGCAGTTTATTATAGAAGAAAAGACGAAAAGGGAGATCCATATGGAGGTCCTACTTACTATATGGAAAGAGGTCTTGGTGAAGAGAGAAACTTTAAGCTTTGGAAAGTACTTGCCACAGTATTTGGATTTGGAATATTTTCTACATTCTTTATTACAGCAAGTAACTATACAGTATCAGAAGTTGTAGCCTCAACTTTTAAGATTAATCAAGTTGCAGCAAGTTTAATAATAGTAGTTTGTACATATCTAATGATTTGGAAAGGTATGAAGTATTTAGGTAAATTATTTACAAAGCTTATTCCAATTATGAGTGTTAGTTATTTAATTTTAGGAATCGTTATTATAGCTCTTAATTATCAAAATATACCAGAAAGTTTTAAACTGATATTTGAAGGAGCCTTTAATGGTAGTGCTGCAGTAGGTGGATTTGTTGGAGCAACTATATCAAAGGTTATCTCAACAGGAATGGCTAGAAGTGTTTACTCTAATGAAGCTGGTTGGGGAACAAGTCCTATGGTTCATGCATCAAGTAAAACAAGACATCCAGTTGAGCAAGGGTTATGGGGTTCATTAGAAGTTTTTGTAGATACATTTGTAGTTTGTACAGTAACTTCATTAGTTGTAATAATAACTGGTGAATGGTCAAGTGGTGCTGAAAGTGCAACATTAACATTAAATGCATTTACGGTAGGACTTGGAACTTTCGGGACGTATTTCTTAACAATAACTATGCTAGTATTTGGACTTACAACATCTTCAGGTTGGTATGTTTATTATGAAGTTGTTTTAAGACATTTATGTTCTAAAAATATTAAGCTTAAAAATTTTGTATTAAAAATATTTAAGTATTTCTATCCATTACCAGGTTTTTTAATGACAATGTATATTCTTTATGTAGGAGAAATAAGTATATGGACCTTTGTTGATATAACAAGTGGTATTCCTACATTTATAAATGTAGCTGTAGTATTAGCACTTTCTAAACAATACTTTGTATTACTTAAAGACTATAAAGCTAGATATCTTGGAGTAGGAGAAGTTGATGAATCAGTTGCAATATTCTATGAAGATAAAAAAGGAGTTATAAATGAATAATATATATATTAATGGGGTAGTTTATACAGTTATTGATGGAATAAAAGAAGCATTCGTTGAAAAAGATGGAAAGTTTATTTATGTTGGAAGTAATGAAAAAGCTTTATCTTTTAAAGATGAAGATAGTAAAATTATTGATTTAGAAAATAAATTTGTAACAGCAGGTTTTAATGATTCCCATATGCATGTGTTAGGATATGGATATTCATTACAAATGATTAATCTTTTTGAATTCACTACATCTCTTAAAGAACTTAAAAAAGGTGTTAATAAGTTTATTGATGAAAATTCATTAAATGAAAATGAGTGGGTTAGAGGTAGAGGATGGAATAATGATTATTTTACAGATACTAATAACTTTCCAACTAGATATGATTTAGATGAAATATCAACAGAGTATCCAATATGTTTAATTCGTGCTTGTGGTCATGTATGTGTAGTTAATTCAAAAGCACTAGAAATTGCAGGTATAAACTCTTTATCTAAGCAAGTAGAAGGTGGAGCATTTGATTTAGATGAAAATGGTGAGCCTCTAGGTATTTTTAGAGAAAATGCTCTAGGTTTAATTTATGATAATATTAATAAGCCTTCTAAAAAACAATTAAAAAATATGATTTATGATGCTTGTAAAAGCTTAAATTCATATGGAATTACTTCAGCACAAACAGACGACTTCACAGTATTTTCAAAAACGGACTACCAAGATGTTATTGATGCATATAAAGAACTTGAAAAAGAAAATAATCTAAGTGTTAGAATTTATGAACAATCACAGCTTGTTGATAAAGAAGAATTAAAAGACTTTATTGAAAAAGGATATAGTACTGGAGTTGGAAGTGATAATTTTAAAATAGGACCATTAAAATTATTAGGAGATGGCTCACTAGGCGCAAGAACAGCTTACTTAAGTGAAAGCTATAGTGATGATGAAAGCACTTGTGGTATAGCTATTTATGCTGGGGAGCAATTTGATGATATGATAGAATACGCGCATAAAAATAATATGCAAGTTGCAATTCATGGTATTGGAGATAAGATTATGATAATGGTTATAAATTCAATAGAAAAAGCGCTTAGAAAATATCCAAGAAATAATCATCGCCATGGAATTGTTCATTGTCAAATTACAACTAAAGAAATACTTGATAAAATTAAAGAACTTAGTATGTGTTCGTATATTCAATCTATATTTTTAGATTATGATATTAATATAGTACAAAAAAGAGTAGGAGTAGATAGAGCAAAAACTACTTATAATTTTAAAACATTAATTAATAATGGTATAACGGCTAATGGTTCAGATTGCCCAGTTGAACTACCAAATGTACTTAATGGAATTCAGTGTAGTGTTACAAGAAAAACTTTAGATGGAAAAGTAGGTCCATTTTTACAAAATCAAGCCCTTAGTGTTAAAGAAGCAATAGACTCTTATACTATAATGGGAGCGTATACTTCTTTTGAAGAAAATGTTAAGGGATCTATATCATTTGGTAAATTTGCAGACTTTGTAATACTTGATAAAAATCCATTTGAAGAAAATATTAACAATTTAAAAGATATAAAAGTACTTAGTACTTATATGAATGGAAACTGTGTTTATAAGTTAAATTAAGAGAAGAATAAAATAAATATAAAAAAATATAGGTAAGGTTACTTACCTATATTTTTTTCTCTTGCATAATAAAATAAATATTGCTGAACATAACTTGATAAATAACCAAACTTCTCTATTGCAAAGCTCCTTATTTTAGGAATACTCATATCTGTGTCTAGATAAAACTCAGTCATAACTCTTTTCATCCAGATATCAACAGGGAAGATATCACATTTTCTCATAGAAAACATTGCTATACAATCAGCAACTTTCATACCAACACCACTTAAACTTTTAAGATTATTAATACAATCATCACTGTCAAGATTTGAAAGCGAATATAAGTCTAGTTGATTAGTAGATACAATTTCTGAAACTGATTTTATATACTTATCCCTAAATCCAGTCTTACATTCTCTAAGCTCATCAAGTGATAAGCTTGCAAGTTTTTGTGGAGTAGGGAAGGCGTAGTATTTTTCACCTTCGTATTCACCTATATAATCTCCGTATCTCTCACAGAGAGTATCAATAACCTTTGTAACCATTTGAATTGAATTGTTAGTAGATAGTATAAATGTAATTAACATCTCCCATTCATCATGGTCTAATATTCTAAGCCCGTGCCCAAATTCAACGGCGTCTTTAAGGTTATCATCTATTTTACTTATTTTATCTTTTATAGATGAATAGTCAACGTCTAGAGAAAAGTATTTATACCATAAATTTTTAAAATCATCAATATTAGTATTTCTTAGATAAAGCACATTACCTATTTGAGAAACATTTATTATCTTTCCTTTTACTACACAAGTGTAGGAATTATCATCTTGTTTTTTCCATCTAAAGCCTTGTCCACTATCAAATATTTGATCAATATGAAAATCACAAATATTTTCAACGACTACCATATTATCTTTTTCATAAATATCCATAAATTAAACCTCCAATTAGGTTATTAATATATATTAAATGTAATAATTTTATACAAATAGTTGAAAAATTATTTATTTTTAAGCTTCTCAACTTGCTTTTTCTTAGCAACATTAAAAACAACTTCTAATGATTGTAAAAAACTATAAAATTCATTTTTATTTATAGGCTCACCATCAAACATTAAGTCATCACTATATTCAAAACTTGATAAAACTTCATCTATTGCTTTTTTTACATCAGTCATATCTTTAGTAGATAAAAAAGTCTTATTATCAGTTCTAGCAAATAAATAATCTGTAGAAACATTAAAATAATTAGCAAGAGTAATTAATGTTTCTACTTTAGGCTCTCTAACTCCATTTTCATATCTAGAAAGTGTAACCTTAGTGGTACCTAAATCTTTTGCCATTTCTTCAAGTGTTAATCCTTTTTCCTTTCTTAAGGACTTTAATCTATTTGAAAAGATTTCCATTATTTCACCTGCCTTAATTAAAATTATAACATATTTATACCAAGATGTACCAAATTGCAAACTAAAAGAACCTAAAATGAGAATTTACAATTTTTTACAATAAAAAAGTATAAAATTCGATTGACGTGTAACCGAAATGGTAATAAAATGAACTTGAGAAATAAGTTACCAAAATGGTTACAAATAAAAGTTAGGGGAGAAAAAATGTCTTATAAAAGAAAACTAAAGGGAATAAGGGTAAGCAAAGGATTAACACAAAAAGATTTAGCTATTCTTATAAACATGTCAAGATCAACTTATGCGAAAAAGGAAAATCAAAAGAGTACATTTTCAATAGAAGAGGCAATTAAAATATCTAAAGCTCTTGGGGTAAGTTTAGAAAGAATATTTTTAAATAATTAAAAATAAGGGGAGATTTTAATGTATGATTTAAAGATTTTTGAAAATGAAGAATATGGAAAAATAAGTGTAATAGTTGAAAATACTAAAGTATACTTTGAATCAACTAAAGTAGCTAAGATTTTAGGATACTCTAATCCTCATAAAGCAATAAAAAACCACTGTGAAAAAGAGGGGCTAACGATTCGTTCGGTAGAGGTGGTAACTGGTAAAAAATCAGATGGAAGTAATGCTAAGCAAAGGGTAAATAAAAAATTTATGGATGAAGGAAACCTTTATAGACTAATTTTAAAGTCAAAACTATCATCTGCTAAAAAGTTTGAAGATTGGGTTGTAGAAGAAGTACTACCAACTATAAGAAAACATGGAGTATATATAGAAGAGAAATTAGTAGATGAGATTTTAAATAATCCAAATTTTTTAATTAAATTAGTATCAAATTTAAAAGATGAAAAAGAAAAGGTACAAGAACTAGATAAAACAATAAAAGACTACGAACCTTATATAAAAATAGGAAAACTAGTAGGAGATTGTGAAGACTGTATAAGTATAGGAGCTTTTGCAAAGCTTTTAAATACACTTGGAATTAATATAGGAAGAAACAGATTGTTTAATTGGTTTAGAAATAATGGATATCTTATGAGCCAAGGAATAGAAAATCATCCAAAACAAAAATACATAGAACAAGGTCTATTTAAAACACGTCAATTTATAATAAATACAAACCATGGGAGCGAAATTAAAATAACTACTTATATAACAGGAAAAGGTCAAAAATATTTTATTGAGCTTATAAAGGGGGATTTTGAATATGAAAATACTTACAAATATAATTAATAAGAAAAATAAAGAGTGTAACCTACCATTTGGAAGTAAAGAATGTGGAAACTTCTTAAAGGAAACATATAAAGAAAGTATTGATGAAACCATTTTATTAAATGAAGATTTATACTCTAATTTATTGGAGTACGATGAAATAATAAATAATTTAAATAAACTTGAAGGAAGAAAAAAAGTAATAGAACATAAACTTCAAAATGAAATGAAGGAATATGAAAAAGCATTTTGTCTTGATAGAAAAATAACTTGGAAAAAGGTAACTAAAAACAGTATAGACAGTAAAAAGCTTAAAGAAGATTATCCAGATATAGTTAATAATTATATAAAGGTAAGTAGTAATAGAGTTTTTAAAATTAAATAGGGGGAGCCATGGCAATATTTAGAAAGGTACATACAGAATTTTGGAGAGACCCTAAGGTATTAGAAGAGCTAACTCCAGAAGGTAAACTATTATTTTTATATACACTAACAAATCCAAATACTACACAAATAGGAATTTATAAAATAACAAAAAAGCAGATGGCATTTGAACTTGGATTTTCAACTGAAAGTATAAATGCGCTTATGGATATATTTGAAAATAAGTATAAATTAATAAAATACAATACGGAAACTAGAGAACTAGCAATAAAACACTGGGGAAAATACAATCTAGATAGAGGAGGTAAGCCTATAATAGACTGTATTAAAAAGGAACTAAAATACGTAAAAGATAAATCACTTATACATTATATAAGTGAGAATATAGAAAGAGAAGAAATAAAAACACTGTTTGATAATTGTATAAATAATGTATATAACGATACGTCATACGAATCGTTACCAAATTGTGTACAAGAAG
>NZ_HG529272.1 GCF_000499525.1 Faecalimicrobium dakarense
TAAAGATAGTACAAAAAACGGGGATGAAAAAAACTATGAAAGATTTACAAACAAGTATTCAAAGTCTGAATATGCCAAATCACTTAAAGGTGAAGATGAATCAATTTATAAAAAGCCAAGTAGAGAACAACTTGAAAAAGTCAGAAGAATGTTACAAAGCTGATGATTATAAAACATATAATTGTAATAAATGTAGAGATTTAACTTTTATAATAAAAGAAAATACAGCGACACCTTGTGAATGTAGAGGATTAATAGAAGCTAAAAACATACTTAAAAACAGTGGAATAAGTGAAGAATTTAGAAAAAAGACATTTGAAAACTACAACTATTCTTTTGATACACAAAGCCTAGATGCATTTTATAAAGCCAAAACTTATGTTAAAAATTTTAACGAAATAAAAAATAAAAGAAATAATTCAATACTATTTATGGGACAAGTTGGTTCAGGTAAAACTCACTTATCAATAGCTATTGCTAATAATCTAATGGATGGTGGTATTGGAGTTATATATATGCCATTTAGAGATATTATAACTAAGATAAAGCAAAATATAATGGATGAAGAGTATTATAGAAAAACTATAAATAGATATAAATTTGCAAATGTACTTTTAATTGATGATCTTTTTAAGGGGAGTATTAGTAAAAGTGATATTAATATAATGTTTGAGATAATAAATTATAGATACTTTAATAACTTAGCAATGATTATAAGTAGTGAAAAAAGATTTGAAGAACTTATTGATATTGATGAGGCACTTGGAAGTAGAATAATAGAAATGAGTAAAGGATACCTAGTAGAATTAAGGGGGAAGAAGTTAAATTATAGACTTTACGGATTATAGGTAACCCGCTCGGGATTAAATATAAATTCCTCTCCATAAAGACACAAGTCGTCTTTTAAATGTCGATGGAACTTATATTTAATCCCTTCGCTAGGTTATTGGTAGAGCTATTTTAGTTTTATTATATTTTTAGCTAATTCATTTATACTTTCACTTAATATTTCTAGTTTGCCTTCAATTCGAATTAGTAGATACATGCTAACTGCTATAGGAAAGCCAACGGAAGTTATAAGCGTTTGAAGTTCTAAGTTCATAATATCATTCCTTTAAGCCACCGCGTGGGCGCTACCCTTTCTATAGTTTTAGGCTATGCTTTAAAAAGCATAGCCTATATATTAGTCTAAAACTAAGTCATATTCAGTTGTATCAGTAGCTACAACTTTTGCGTCAATAACTGATGTTAATTCAGCACCGTTTGGAGCAAATATTCCTTTAGCAAGTACTGCCTCCATTGCTGTTTTTATTTCTTCTTCAGTTACATCTTCTCTTGGATCGTCTATTGATAAAGATACTCTTTTATCATCGTTAGTTTTAAAAGTCATTATTAATCTTTTGTTAGTTTCCATTATTTAGTCCTCCTTTTAATTTTTATACATCAAGTGATGTGTTATCTTGCTTTATAACATCTAGTATGTTGTGTTCTTGAAGATTCATTAAAGCGTCTGCAACAAAGTAGATATCTTCAGCTAATGCGTTAGGCTTTACATTTGAAAAGCTTTTGATTTTAGTTTTTGTTTTTCCATTGACCATTCCTAGGTCTAGTTTTACTTTTAATGTAGATGGATTTTTTGTTTCTATAACTGCCATTTAAATTACCTCCTTTTAAATTTTTGAGCCACGTGTGGGCGATATGAGTGTAACGAATTTTTTGAGAAGTTTTATCTTCTTATAGGTTAAGTATACAAAGCTTTAGTGAACAAAGATAATAAACTATTTTGCCAAAATAGGATAACGTTAGATGATATAATTTAAGTAGATATTGGAGGGATATAATGAGGGTTGATGATTTGATTTATGATGATGTTCCAGATAGTTTAAAGGATATATCTATGGTTATAGGTATGGATAATTTTATTGAGCTTATTAAGGTCGTTGGTGGGACTTCTGTTTATTTTCCAAGTGAAAATAATATGTTAAGGGCTGTTAGAAATAGAAGGATAAAAGAAGAGTTTAGTGGAGATTATAAAAAAATTTCAAGGATGTATGGAATAAGTGAAGTTCAGGCTAGAAAGATTTTAAGAAGAAATTGTAATAGTAATAAAAGATAATATTTATTGTGCTAAAGTAAAATCAATGTGTTTAGAAAAATAAAAGTGACAAAAACTTATAAAAATAAGTGTACACGAAAATATCTGTTTTAGTGGTCATTTTAGAAAATAGGTATTCTGATATAATTAAATTAGTAATTTATAAGGTTTATAAGTATATATTCTGAGAGGGTGAAAATATGGAAATTTGGGATGTCTATGATAAAGATAGAATTAAAATTGGCGAAACAATGATAAGAGGTAGTCAATTTAAAGAAAATACTTATCATATTGTAGTTCATGTATGCATTTTTAATTTAGAAGGAAAAATGTTAATTCAACAAAGGCAACCATTTAAAAAAGGTTGGGCAAATATGTGGGATGTTACAGTTGGAGGTAGTGCTATATCAGGGGATTGTAGTCAATCAGCGGCTGAGAGAGAAGTACTTGAAGAAATAGGTTATAAGATAAATCTTAAAGATAAGCGACCATCACTAACAATTAATTTTGAAGTAGGTTTTGATGATTTTTACATAGTAAAACAAGATGTTAATATTGATGAGTTAAAATTACAATATGAAGAGGTTCAGCAAGTTATGTGGGCTGATAAAAATGAAATTATAAGAATGATTGATAATGGAGAATTCATACCGTATTATAAAAGCTTTATAGAATTATTATTTGATATGAAGGATTGTATGGGTATTCATTGTAAAGATGATATTCAATAAAACATATGATTTAGTAAATATATCTAATCGATCTATAACACATCTACAAAATATTAAAACTAATAAGTCTTAAAATTTAGATTTAGGAAATAGTTTGGATAAATCTAGTATTTTCAATACTTTCTTTATTTTATCAAATTATAATGCTCTAATTTCTATTTTAAGACTTATTTCATAAATAAATAACTATTTGTACTTAATTTAATTAATAGCTCTCTCTAAGCGTTACTTTTTAGGTGAAGGATACAGTTGCCCTAATAATAAGTTTTTTTATTTTTTTTAAGTTGTCACAAATACTAAATCTATGACGTTATATATATGAAAAATAAATTATTTTGGGGTAATAATATGAAATTAAAAAATATATAACAGTTACGGCTTTGATAGGATTAGTTAGTATTGGTGGAGTTGTTATGGCTAATGCAGAAAAAAGCACATACTCTTTAGCAGAAATGAAAACTAAAATAGTATCATCGTATAATAATTTAATTGAAGAAGAAGGGGTAGAAGTTGTTAAAGTTTCGCACTCTAAGGGTGGATACATTGAAACTTATGTGGATCGTGTGAATGGAAAAGAACAAGTTGATACATATGATACAGATGGAAGTTTCTTATCTAGAATTTTAACTAAAGACTTTGGTAAGACATTCATTTCAATAGGTGGAGATATGCAAGAAGATGGAACAATCAAATATTCAGCTCATAAGACAACTACTAAACATGAAATAGCTGAGATGAATAAAGATTTATTTAATGTTTCTACAATAGATACATATTTAAATGTAGAAACTGATGCACTTAGCAATAGTAAATGGAAACAAACTAAATCATCTGAAGAAGGAATTGAGAAGTTTACTAGTGAGTACGGAAATGTATATGTGGATATTGAAACAGGAAAAATGACTAAAAGAGAAATGATTAATACAAAAGGAGAAGTCGTACAAACTATAGAAGTTGATGTAATGAATCCAAAAAGTAAAGAAGCCTTACAACTTTTTAGTGTAAACTCTCCATATGCGAGTGAAGAAATTACAGATACAGTAACAGATAATTTTTCAAATGAAACAACTGAAACTAATTGGAATTTAGTTCCTAAAGGAGGCGGATTTGACTTTGACCCTAATGCTAAAGGTTAATAAAATATAAATTAAACTGAGAGTTTTGATATAATTAAATTATCAAACTTTCTAAGTTAAGTGATAAAGTAGGGGAGGCTAATAATGAATAGAAGGGGAACTGGAGCAATATTTTGTTTAATATCAGCAATACTGTTTTCTACAAGATATATAAGTGCAGCAATTTTTAGTTCAAATGTGTCTTCATGGGATGCAGAATTGTTTTCACATATGCTAGGTTATGTAGGTAATACTCTTACAACACTAAGTGGGATTTCTTTAGTTATAGGTATTGTATATCTAATATTGGCAGAAAGAAATAAGGAATAGTTATTAATTATAAAATGAAATTCAAGAGTGTAAAATGCATGCTGATCTGTTAGAAACTAAATAATCCAGTATTAAAAAATGCTCAATTACTCACAAATTATTACCTAATTGAATAATTTATTAGTATAATTATTTAGTTGCTGGAGGTTATCGATGGGATATTATGTTAAGGTTGCAACAAATGTAAAAATATATGTAGAAGATCTTAATCCAGAAGGTAAAAAAACAATCTTATTTATTCATGGCTGGCCTGGAAATCATAACTTATTTGAATATCAGTTTAATGAGCTTCCAAAGATGGGATATAGATGCATAGGAATAGATATAAGAGGATTTGGAAAATCAGATAAACCATGGGACGGATATGATTATGACACATTAGCAGATGATGTTAGGGGTGTAATTGATGCATTAGGATTAAATTATATTACACTAGCAGGACATTCAACTGGAGGGGCAATAGCTATCAGATATATGGCTAGACATAATGGTCATGGAGTATCAAAGCTTGCTCTTTTTGCTGCAGCGGCACCAAGTTTAATAAAGCGCCCTAATTTCCCTTATGGATTAGATGAAGAAACAGTTTTACAACTGATACAAGGAACAGAGACAGATAGACCTAAAATGCTTCAGGATTTTGGGAATATATTTTTCTATCAGAATATAACGGGGCCATTCTCTGAGTGGTTTTTCCAATTGGGATTACAAGCGGCTGGATGGGCAACTGCGGCTATTGCAAATACTTGGTTAAATGAAGTACTGTTTTATGATTTAGGAACAATAAATGTTCCAACTTTAATTATTCATGGTATTCATGATAAGGTTGTTCCATTTGAACTTGGTAGAATACAAAACCAAAGCATTAGAAATTCAAAACTTATACCATTTAATTTTAGTGGTCATGCATCATTCTATGATCAGAGAGAAAACTTTAATGAAGAGTTAGCAAAGTTTGTTGAGGAATAAAGTTTTTTATGTAGAGCGTCTAAATAGAAGTATTAAAAGTAAATAATTAATAAAAATACCGTATTATTTATGAGAAAATTTTACGGTATTTTTTATTTTAATAAGAGCCATACATTGATCTATTAAGTGAGATATATAGTTATTTTATGGTATAATTTGAATATAAAATAAAATTCAAGATATAAAATGCATGTTAAAAGTATCTATAAAAGTACTAAAAAATGAGCCAACAGAAATAAAAGGGCCAATATTTATAAAAAATATTATTTGGGCGATTTGAATTTAACTTACAACAAAGGAGATCACAAATGACAGAATCAAATAAATTAATAATAAACTCACAAAAGCAAAATTTATTAAATGAACTTCAAAGCTCACTTAAAGAATGCAAAAGTTTTTACTTTAGTGTAGCTTTTGTTAATTTTAGTGGGATACAACTATTATTAGACACATTTAAAGAGTTAGAGCAAAAAGGAGTTGAGGGAAAGATTATAACATCAACATACCTTAACTTCACAGATCCTAAAGCTCTAGATAAAATAAGATCTTTTAATAATATAGATCTAAAAGTATTTATAACAAACAAAGAAATAGGATTTCATACAAAAGTATACATATTTGAAAATGAAGATAACTACAAAGTTATAATAGGATCATCAAATTTAACCCAAAGTGCCTTAAAAAGTAATATTGAGTGGAATGTAGAAGTTATATCTAAAGAAGAAGCTCCATTTATACAAGATGTATTAAGAGAATATAATAAACTTTGGGAAATAAGTGAAAATGTAGATAATGATTTTTTAACTAAGTATGAGGATTTTATAAAACAACTTAAAGGTCATGAGAAAACTAAAAATCTTATATTTGAAAATTATAAAACAATAACACCTAACTCTATGCAAAGTAGAGCAATGGAAAATCTAGAAAGACTTAGAGAACATGGAGAAGATAAAGCTTTAGTAATAGCTGCCACTGGAACAGGAAAAACGTATATGTCAGCGTTTGATGTTAGAGAATACAACCCTGAAAAGATACTGTTTTTAGTACATAGAGGAGAAATACTTAGTAAATCAAAAGAAACCTTTGAAAAATTAATAAAAAATAAAGCTTCAAATACGGGACTATTTACCGGAAATGCAAAAGAAAAAGATGCAGATTATTTATTTTCAACTATACAAACTATGCATAGACATTTCACTGAATTTGAAAAAGATAATTTTGACTACATTATAATAGATGAAGCTCATCATGCCTCGAGTAGAACATACTTAGATGTATTAGATTACTTTGAACCTAAATTTACACTAGGCATGACAGCAACTCCAGAGAGAAGTGATAATAATAGTATATTTGATTTATTTGATAATAATGTAGCTTTAGAAGTTAGGCTACATGAAGCACTAGAAGAAGAACTTATAATACCTTTTCATTACTTTGGTGTAACTGATATAGATGGTGTAGATTTAAGTAATATTGACATAGACAATATAGCAGAAATTACTAAAAAGTTAAAAGTTAATGAAAGAGTAGATTTCATTATAGATAAAATGAACTTTTATGGACATGATGGAGAATATAGAAAATGTCTAGGATTCTGTGTAAGTATAGAACATGCAGAGTTTATGGCTAGTGAATTTAATAAACGAGGAATAAAGAGTGCTTGTTTAAGTGGATCAGATTCACCAGCTAAAAGAGAAGAGTACATAAAAAGACTAGAAGATAATAATGATGACTTAGAAGTTATATTTACTGTAGATATATTTAATGAAGGTGTTGATATACCATCTGTTAATAGTGTGCTAATGTTAAGACCTACAAACTCACCTATTATATTTATACAGCAGCTAGGTAGAGGGCTTAGAAAACATGAAAGTAAAGAGTTTTTAACGGTGCTAGATTTTATAGGAAATCATAGTAAGACATTTTTAATAGCAATAGCTTTAAATGGAAGTAGATATTATGATAAGGATAGTTTAAAGGTAGCTGTAGCAACTGGCTTTGCAAATGTACCTGGATGTACTCATATACAAATAGATGAAATATCTAAGGAAAGAATACTTGAGCAAATAGATAGTGAAAACTTTAGATCTATGAAATACCTTAAAGAAGAATACAATGAATTTAAGATAATGAACAATGGTAAAATACCATATTTATTATTAGATTACATAAAATATGAAGGTTCCCCTGATCCTATAAAGTTTATAGATAAGGAAAAGACATATATAGGATTTGTAGCTAAGATGGAAAAAGATGATAATCTTAAAGCATTATTAGAAAATAGTAATTTTGAAAGTGCATTAAAAGAACTATGCAGTAAGCTTCCACTAAAGAGAGTTTATGAATTTGCAATACTTAAGTACTTATTAAAGCATGATAATATAACTTTAGAAAAAGCAAAATCAGAGATACTAAAGTATATGAAACATGTTGATGATGATAGTGTAGTTCATTCATTTGAATATCTTAATCAAAATTATTATGATTCGGTTCAACTAAAAGGAAAGCTAAAATTAGTTGACTATTTAGATGATACTCTTAGTAGAAGTAAAGAATTTGGTGAGCTTTTAAATGATAGTGAATACAGAAAATACATAGAAGATGTTATTAATTATGGTATTTTTAGATATGAAAAAGAATTTAAAGAAGAATACTATGGAGTACCATTCTTTAAATTATATGAACAGTATCAAATGATAGATGCTGCTCTTTTATCTAATTATAGAAAAATTCATTCGTCTTTTAGAGGTAGTGGTCTTTTAACTAATGGCAATGATTATTTCTTATTTGTAGATCTTCACAAAGATGAAGGTATAGAAGATAGAATAAATTACAAGGACAAGTTTATAAGTGAAAGATACTTCCAGTGGCAAAGTCCTAATGCTACAAGACAAGATAGTGATAGAGGAAAGAATATTATCTTTAATAAGGATAGGGATGTAAATCTTCATTTATTTGCTAGAAAGTATAGAGAGCTAGATGGTAAATCTGAACCATTTATTTATTTAGGTAAGGGAGATACTGTTGAGTATGAAGGTGAAAAACCTATAACTGTTAAGTTAAAATTAGAAAGTGAAGTGCCTGTTAGCATATATAGGGAATTTTTTGTAAATATGTTAAAAAAAGTATAATTAGCTCGGAATATAAAGTATAATATGCTTAGATTAGTATAAGGAGTTTATTATATGCATAATGATAGTCAGGATAAATATTCGGAAATAATAGAAAGTATAGAACATAAATTAAATAAAGTTCTTAATAATAGCCTTAATATAATAGGTAAAAATATAAATCAGCAAATTTTTATAATTGATTATGAAAATGAAATATTAATAGATGAAGGTATTTATACCCACAATGAAAGATTATCACAGAAAGCGCTACTAAAAGAAAGAATACAAAATATAGTATTAAGTAAAGGTGATAATATATATTTGCATCTAAAGTATGCAAAATCAATATTGGGAACTTATTTGGTTACAGTACAATATGATAAATTAGATACATGTGAAATTATCGAAACAGAATACATTAAAGATATTATAGAGCTTACGATAGATCAATGTAGTAAATATATAGATATTGATGATACAGGATTTAGTATAAAATTTAATAATTCAGAATCAATAAGTCCAATGGATATTTTAGATGAAAAAATAAATGATTATATAGAATATTGCATGGAAGAAGACCCTTTAGATGAATATTATAAAAAAATTAGCGAAAGGCAAATAAAATTTTGTAAAATGCTATTAAAGGGTACAAAAGGAAACGAAATTAATAATTATTATACTATAGATTATTTAAATAATATATCAAAAACATCTTATGAAAGTAGCTATAGTAAGGGAAAATTAGTTATAGTTGATAAGGATCATGATTTGATTAAGTATTTTAAATTTGAAGATATAGAAAGTACGGATAAAGTTAGAAAATATGATATTATTAATTTAAAAAATAAAATTGAATTAAGAAAAGATAAAAGTGCAAGAAAAATAATAGAGATGTCTAATGAAAATTGGTTAGCTATTAGTGATGGAGTAGATATTTATGGGATGATTAAACGTAGTTGTATAGACTATAATGCTATGATAACATTTACAGGGAACTATTCATATGAAATTCAATTTAAAAATAAAAAATCTATAAAATTTAAGCATGGATACCCACTATTAACACAAGACTCAATAGATATTCATCATATCGAATATAGAATAAAAAAAGAGTTTGTAGAATATAATATTGAAAATTTGAAAAATATTATTAAAGAAGTTAAAAAACAGCCTAAGGGTTCTATGTTAATAATATCAAATAAATCCCATGAAGAAGCTCGCAGATTAAAGTATCAATCTACACTTATTAGATCTAAAGACATATTTTCTGATTTAAGTATTGTAAATAGTATTTCTAGAATAGATGGTTGTATATTAGTAGATCCACACGGTTGTTGTAATGCAATAGGGGTAATTCTAGATGGAGTAGCGTGTCATTTAGGTGATAGTAGTAGAGGAGCTAGATATAATTCTGCAGTGAAATATATTTACAGTGAAATTAATAAGTATAAAGAACAAGAAGAAAGACATGAATGTATGGCTATAGTAGTATCTGAAGATGGTATAATTGATAGGCATGAAATAATGGATCTTGATAAAAAAAGCAGAGCAATAAATTATAATTATGAAAATAGTATAAATAAATTTAATTTTATTAACCCTTCAAATGGTGAAAATATTTGGTCGATGGAGTATCTTAAAGAAGAATATGATGAATTTAAAATAGTTAATAATAGGACACCATATTTACTGTTAAATTATATAAAATACGAAGGCGCACCAGATCCTATAAAGTTTATAAATAAGGAAAAGACATATATAGGATTTGTGGCTAAAATGGAAAAAGATGACAATCTTAAAAAGCTATTAGAAAATAGTAACTTTGAAAGTGCATTAAAGGAACTATGTAGTAAACTTCCATTAAAGAGAGTTTATGAATTTGCAATACTTAAATATTTATTAAAGCATGATAATATAACTTTAGTAAAAGCCAAATCAGAGATATTAAAATATATAAAATATGTTGATAAAGATAGTGTAATTCATTCATTTGAATACCTTAATCAAGATTATTATGATTCGGTTCAAATAAAAGGAAAGCTAAAATTAGTTGACTATTTAGATGATACTCTTAGTAGAAGTAAAGAATTTGATGAGCTTTTAAATAATAAGGAATACAGAAAGTATATTGAAGATGTTATTAACTACGGTATTTTTAGATATGAAAAAGAATTTAAAGAAGAATATTATGGAGTGCCATTCTTTAAATTATATGAACAGTATCAAATGATAGATGCTGCGCTTTTATCTAATTATAGAAAAACTCATACCGCATTTAGAGGAAGTGGACTTTTAACTAATGGTAATGATTATTTCTTATTTATAGATCTTCATAAAGAAGACGGTATGGAAGAAAAAATAAATTACAAGGACAAGTTTATAAGTGAAGGATACTTCCAGTGGCAAAGTCCTAATGCTACAAAGCAAGAGAGTGATAGAGGAAAGAACATTATATTTAACAAGAATAGAGATATAAATATTCATTTATTTGTTAGACCGTATAGAGAGTTATATGGTAAATCAGAACCATTTATTTATTTAGGTAAGGGTGATACTGTTGAGTATGAAGGTGAAAAACCTATAACTGTTAAGTTGAAATTAGAGAATGAATTACCTATTAGCATATATAGAGAATTTGTTGAAAAGGTATAGAAATAAAAAAAGGGCTTAGATTTAAGCCCTTTTTATTTTTAGATTTTTTTATTAATTTATAACATAGATATATATGACTATATATGGTAAAATTTGTATGGTCAAAAGATAGATTTAGGAGGATATAATATGATACATCAGAATAATAAATGGGCGGTTGGATTGATATTTATAATGTTTATTATGAATACGTCCTTTATATGGGGAAATCCAAATAATATAAATGATGAGTATGAGGACCTTAAGAAGCGAATTGAGTCTTTAGAAAGTAAACTGGAAAAAGTGGATATAGAAAGTATAGAGAAGTCATATAAAGATAAGGAAGATAGATTAATAGAAGAAAGTTCAAAATCATTAAGCACAGCTAATTTTTTGGTAGCGGTTGCATCAGGAGCAGCTGGAATAGCAGCTATATTAGTAGCAGCAGCTGGGATAAAATACTTTGTAGATACGAGAACTATAAATAGCATGAAAGACAAAATGGTTGATATAGAAGATAAACAAAAAAATATAGAGAAAAACAATGAAGAAATTAAAAAGAAATTAGATATAGACAATGAAACTATAGATAGAAAGGTTAAAGATGGTATAAATGAGCTTTCTGATCAGTCTGCTACAGCAATTAGTAAAATAAAAACAGAATTAAAAAGTATTAAATATCAAGTTGATAAATCAGCTGAAAAAGCCGAAAAGTCGGCAGATAGGTCAGAGAAGATTGCTAATATAAATGAACTTTTAAATGAAGCGTATGAAAGCTACAGAGATAAACGATATACTGAATCTATAATAACATGTACTAATGCAATAAAGTTAGATAATAAATATGCAAAGTCTTATAACTATAGAGGTAATATATATATGGCAAATGGTGACCTAGAAAAAGCAATAAAAGATTATAGTAAAGCAATAGAATTAGACAGAAAATATGTATATGCATACAATGGAAGGGGGAATACATATAAGTCAAAAGGAAATTTAGAAGAAGCAATAAAAGATTATAGTAAAGCAATAGAGCTAGATGATAAATATCAAACTGCATACTATAATAGAGCAAATGCATATAACAAAATGGATGAGCCAAAAAAAGCAATAGAAGATTATAGTAAAGCAATAGAGTTAGATGCAAAATATATAAATGCATATTATAATAGAGCAAATGCATATAACAAAATAGATGAGCTAGAGAAGGCAATAGAAGATTATAGTAAAGCAATAGATTTAGATGAAAAATATGTAAATGCATATTATGGAAGAGGAAGTGCATATTTAGGTACAGGCAATTTAGAAGAAGCAATAAAAGATTATAGTAAAGCAATAGGGTTAGATGCAAAGTATGTATATGCATATAATGGAAGAGGAAGTGCATATTTAGGTACAGGCAACGTAGAAGAAGCAATAAAAGATTATAGTAAAGCAATAGAGCTAAATGAAAAATATGTAAAGGCATACTATAATAGAGGAATCGCGTATATAAACAAAGGTAATTTAGAAGAAGCAATAAAAGATTATAGCAAAGCAATAGAGCTAGACAAAAAATATGTAAATGCATATAGTGAAAGAGGAAATGCATATATAAACAAAGGCGAATGGGAAAAAGCAAAGGATGACTATAGAAAAGTAATAGAGATTGCTCCAGAAAATGCAGATGCAATTAAAAGACTAGAAGATTTAATTAATAAAAGTGAAATAGTTAATAATGAAGTAGCAACAAGTATCGACGAGATATCAACTAATGAATAAAATCAGTAATGATTAATATATAATTTTATATAAAAATAAAAAGGGCTTAAATTT
>NZ_HG529273.1 GCF_000499525.1 Faecalimicrobium dakarense
TTTAAGCCCTTTTTATTTTTAGATTTCTTTTATTAACTCATTTACAGTAGGTATATCAGCTGGAGCCCACTTTAGAGAATCTAAATTTTCTCTTTTTAGCCATACAAGTTTAGAGTGTTCTTCATTAATAGGAGTTCCTCCTATTAACTTACATTTTAAACTTATAAGATTTACTGTAAATGTATCATATTCATGTGTGTTGTCATGATATACATCTAAAGCTTTTATATCACATTTTAATTCTTCTTGTATTTCTCTTTCTATTGCTTCTTGTAGAGATTCATTTTCTTCTACTTTTCCTCCTGGAAATTCCCATTGATTTGGAATTGACATTTTAGGAGATCTTAAAGCACATAGTATCTCGTTATTTTCATTTTCTATTATAGCCGCAACGACCTTAATTTTTTTCTTCATTTAATTCACCCCATAGTTGTTTTTCTAGATTTAATTATACTAGATGTTTAAGTATTGATAAATATGGAATATAATTAATATAAATATCAAAATTAAATGATAATTAGCAATATTGAAAATATATTGATGGAGAGGTTAAATGAGCGGGTTAATATATAATTTAAGTGAAATAAATAATAAAAATAAGAATGATATAATAAATAAATTAAAAATTTATACTGAAGAAAAAGGTTTTGAAGTTGAAGATGCACAGATAGCAGCTTGGAAAGCATGCCTAGAATTTCTAATTTACCAATATATTATAATATCAAATAGTAATAAAGATTATGATGTTACATGTATATTTGAATACTTTTTACCACTTGAAGGTGGAAGAAGACCAGACGTTATGATGTTATTTAAAGAAAAAATAATTATATTAGAATTTAAAAATAAAGAAAGTTACAAAGAAGATGATATATCTCAAGCAATAGGGTATAGAGAAGATATATTCAACTATCATAAATATACCAGAGAAAATGACTTAAAAGTAGAAAGCTATTTAGTATTAACTAAAGGAAATATAAATGAGAATATAAATAATTTACAGATTTTAAATAAGGATAATTTTACAAAAGAAATAGACTTTAAAACATTAACACACTTAGATAAAGCACAGGCCTATAACTTTATAAATTCATCATATGAGCCGTTACCAGATATATTAAGTGCTACATATAATTTATTTAAAAATGGAGAATTACCATACATACAAAGCATTGAAGATGGTGATATAGAAAAAGCATACACTAAACTTAAAAAGATAGTATTTAACAATATGAGATCAAATCATGGTAAAAATATTGTATTTATAAGTGGAGTTCCAGGTTCAGGTAAAACTTTAGTTGCTCTTAAATTTTTATATAACTATAACCAATATATACAAAGAGAAAAGTTAAAAGAAATAGGAGCTATATATTTATCGGGAAATGGTCCTTTAGTAAATGTATTAGAAACTCAAATTGATGATGCACTTGATAGAAATGGTATTGGCAAAGCATATATAAAAGGAGCTATTAAGTTTAAAAGAGATTATATGAATAACAATAAAGTTCCAAATTATAATGTTATTTTATTTGATGAAGCTCAAAGAGCATGGGATGAAGAAAAAATGAATTCTCAAGGGTTAAGCGAGCCTAAAGCTTTACTTGAAATATGTGATAAGATTTATAAATCTAAAGGAAATATTACTTTAGTTTGCTTTATAGGGGAAGGACAATCTATTCATGAAGGTGAGGAAAAAGGAATTAAACTTTGGGTAGATGCATTAAGAAGCAGAAGAGATTATGATGTATATTTACCTGATAAGTTTAGAGATGAGTTTAATGAAATAGAAGGATTAAATGTTGTTGATGATCTTCACTTGGATACTTCTATTAGAAATAATTTTATAGATATATCAAAGTTTATTGAGTCTGTTTTAAGTTGTAAAATAAAAGAAGCTAAAGATGAGCTAGATATTATAAAATATAAAGGATTTGTTATTAAACTTAGTAGAGATTTTGATAAGTGCAAAGATTACATAAGTTCTATGGAAAATAAGAATTTAAAATATGGGATGCTTATATCCTCTAAAGTTAAAGATGAGAATATGAATAATATCAAAAATGCTTTAAATAATAATAACTTTACAAGTTATATAGATTCAAAAGATGCAGGAAAGTGGTTTTTAGAAGATTGTAGTAAAATGAAAATTGCTGCTTCTGAATTTGCTTGTCAGGGCCTTGAAACAGATTTGCCTATTGTAGTATTTGGAGGAGATTATTATATTAATAATAATCAATTTATTTTTGATGAAGGTAAGCTTAAAAAGCATATAGGAAAATATAACAATCCTGATTTTATTATAGAAAATATTTATAGAGTACTACTTACTAGAAGTAGAAAAGGTATGATTATTTTTATACCTAAATATAAGTTTTTAGATGAAACATATAAATTTTTTAATTGTATAGGTATCAAAGATTTATAAAAAGTTGACGGGAAAATTTTACAAAATAAGAAAGGACAATATAAATGGAAGAATTAATATTATTACAAGAACATATACCAAAATTAATACTAGCAGCTATTATTGGTGGGGGAATAGGAATTGAAAGATCAAATAGAGGTGAAGGAATAGTTGGATTTGGTACATTGGCAACACTAACTGTTGGATGTACATTATTGACCATACTATCAGCTTATGGAATAGGGAATGAAGCAGACCCATCAAGACTTATATCAACGATAATTAGTTCTATAGGTTTTCTCGGTGGTGGAGTTATATTTACTCAAAGAAATGAAAATGAAAAGCTTGTAAGAGGCTTAACAACGGCGAGTATTATTTTTAGTTTAGCAGCTATAGGTGTCACTATCGGTCTTGGTTACTATGGATTAGCTGTAGTTACTGCCGTACTAATAGAGATTAATATAATAATTTCTAAAATAATAAAGAAAAGGCGAAATAATAGTGATAATGAAGATACTGATGATTTTGAATAGCACTTATTTTAACTAAATATGTAGTATATAAACACCTTAATGTTCAAGGTGTTTTTTATTTAATATATTCTAGTATATCATTCCATGAGGATGAAATTTTGTTCTATAGGATTAACTCAAGAGGAATTAGCATATGTTCGATACGATATAACATGGATTGGTTGGATAAAAACTTTTTATTGGATGGATACAGTGCACATATTGATTGATATGATGAAGATAAGAATTTTAATTCTAATAAAAAGAAAAGGTGGAGAAATCTATGAAAATTAATGATTTTAAGCTTGAATGTTATTTTGGACTTTATGAATTTACTGCACCCTATTTGCTAACTCAATCTGATTGTGAATCCATGACAACTAAGGAATTACTTTCTCTGGAGCCTGGTGCTGAAGATGCATATTTAAATCAATGGCTAGAATATACTGAAACTTGGGGTGATCCAGAGTTAAGAAAAATAATTGCTTCATTATACAATGATATGACTGCAGATGATGTGCTAGTCTTTCACGGGGCTCAAGAGGCTATTTTCGGATATATGAATGTCATGCTTAATGAGGGAGATCATATGATTGCCATGTATCCTAACTACCAGTCTGCATATGAAGTAGCAAATTCAATTCCAAACTGTGAGTTTTCCAAGTGGTACATAAAGGATGATGGAACAAAATGGGTAGTAGATTTTGATGAGCTAGAAGCATTAATAAAGCCAAATACTAAAGTAATTGCTGTTAATTCTCCAAATAATCCAACAGGATATACTTTTACAAATGCTGAAATAAAACAGTTATGTGAAATTTGTAAGAAACACGATATTTATCTATTTTCAGATGAAGTATATAAAGGACTAGAATTGGATGGGGAGAAGAGAGAGTGGTTGGCTGACCATTATGAAAAATGTGCATCACTAGGTGTAATGTCTAAGGCATATGGTCTTGCTGGGCTTAGGGTAGGCTGGATAGTATCAAAAGATCATGAGACATTAGAAAAGGTTGTTAAATTTAAGCATTATACGAGTATTTGTGATTCAGCTCCATCTGAATTTTTATCTAAAGTAGCACTTAAACACAGTGACGAACTATTAGAGAGAAGTACAAGTATTATAAGAGGCAATTTAAAGTTAGTCGATGAATTTTTTGACAGATACCCAAATCTGTTTGAGAAAAAAGCAATAACTTGTGGACCAGTTGCATACCATAAGCTATTGATTGACATGCCTGTTAAAGATTTTTGCCAGCTTGCTGTTGACAAAAAGGGAGTATTGTTGTTGCCTTCAGATATCTACGGCATGGATGATCAATATTTCAGAATGGGATATGGACGCAAGGGTGTTCCAGAAAGCTTAGCTAAATTTGAAGAATTTTTGATTGAAGAAAAATTTGTTTAGAAATTTGTTCTGCGACAAATAAGTTAACATTGTTAAGCTTATTTGTCGCATTCCCATTTAAGGAGGTTGAGTATGAAAACTTTATTACTTAGTATAAAAGATGTAAAAGAAGCATTATCAATGAAAGAAGTTATCAGTGCTGTTGAAGAAGGCTACATTGCTTATAATGACAAAAAAGTGCAACAGCCAGATATCGTATCCATGGAAATGCCGAAAAATAATGGGGAAACTGATATTAAATCATGTTATAATGTGTTAAATGAGAGTATATCAGTTAAGATTGCTTCTGGATTTTATAATAACGGAAAACATAACGATCTTCCCACTATGATCGGCACAATATTATTATTTGATGGGAAAAATGGTGCTCCCCTTTGCATTATGGATGGTAGCCTAATTACTGGTATTAGAACAGGTGCAGCAGGTGCCATTTCATCAAAACTACTAGCGAGAAAAGACTCCAAGACAGTAGCAGTTTTTGGTGCCGGCGGCCAAGCAAGAATGCAGATATATGCTTTATGTCAAGCAATGAATATCCAAGAAATAAAAGTTTATAGTGAGCGTCAGGAAGAACTGGCCAAATATAAAGAGGACATTGAAGAAAATACAAAGGCAAAAGTAATCTTATGTGATACACCTGAAAAGGCTATGAAAGAAGTAGATATTGCAATATATACAACACCATCAAAGAAGTATTATATAGATAAATCTTTGGTAAAACCAGGTATGCATATAGTAGCAGTAGGTGCGGATATGGCTGGTAAAAATGAATGGGATCCTGAAGTATTTAAAGGAGCAAAGATTGTAAACGACAGTATTGCACAATGTATTAGCAGAGGTGAAACTAGAAATGCAATTGTTTCTGGGGCAATCAAAGAAACTGATATTTATGCAGAAATAGGTCAGCTTTTAGCAGGGGAAAAGCCATCAAGAGAAAATGATGATGAAATCACAATTTTTGATACTACTGGAATGGGAATTCAGGATAATGTCACAGCGGTAATGGTTTATGAAATGGCAAAGAAAAAAGGATTAGGAGAATATTTTGAATTCATTTAATTAAAAGGGGTGATTAAAGTGAAATTTTATATTGTAGATGCTTTTTCCAATCAAATATTCGGGGGAAATCCTGCCGGGATTGTTCTGATTGGTGAGAAGAATGATTTTCCAAGTGAAGAAATTATGCGAAAGACTGCTGCCGAACTTCGTTATTCAGAAACGGCATTTGTAAAAAAAGTCGGAGAGAAAGAATTTCGTACGAGATATTTTACACCGGCAGCTGAGGTCGATCTTTGCGGGCATGCAACCATTGGAGCCTTCTCAGTCTTACTAAGTGAAGGTATTGTAAAGCCGGGAGAAATTTACATCAATCATACTTTAGCGGGTGCATTGAATATTGAAATAGGTGAAGAAGCTATTTTTATGGATATGGGAGAACCCAAAGAGTTATTTAAAATTGATGCAAAAGAGGATATAATAGAAATTTATAAAATTATGGGAATATCTTATGAAAATCAAGGCTTATTTAATGGTATAAAACTGCTTCCACAAGCAATTTCGACAGGGTTACCAGATATTATGATTCCGGTTAGGGATGAGAATCAGCTAAATTCCATTTCTCCCGACTTCAAGGCTCTTTCAGAACTTTCAGAGCGCTATAAAGTTGTAGGGGTACATGCATTTACAGTAAATGCAGCGGACGGGAATATCCATTGCAGAAATTTTGCACCTCTCTATGACATTGATGAAGAAGCAGCAACAGGTACATCAAATGGTGCGTTAACTTATTACCTTTATTTAAACAATATTATTAATAAGGATAGTGTTAATCAGTTTATACAAGGAGAAGCCATGGGACGACCTTCGAAAATCATAAGTAAGCTAATGTCTGATGAAAAGATAAAAATAGGAGGAAATGCTGTAATACTTGCATATGGAAATATTAATATATAAAAAATAGGAGAAAAAAATGGCAGGCGATTTAAAAGGAAACAGAGTTGTTGTTCTTGATTGGGTTCCGGATAAAAATTCTAAAGCACCTATGTATAGACAAATCATTGACTATATTAGTACAAAGATATCAAGTGGTGATTGGACGATTGGTAGTATTTTGCCGTCACAGCGGACTTTGGCTGAGAAATTTGGAGTCAATAGAAGTACGGTTGTTGCAGCTTTGGGGGAGCTTGAATCTTTTGGAATCATAAAAGGTGAAATCGGAAAAGGTACGCAAGTCATCAGCAATACTTGGTCTCTTTTGATTTCATCTGCTACTCCTGATTGGGGTAATTACTTACAATCTGGTATATTTAAAGAAAATATGCCAACAATTCAAGCTATTAATAAGATGGAGTTTGAAGAAGGTATCGTTCGATTAGGAACAGGAGAATTGTCTCCTAAATTATATCCTTCTCAAATGATGGAGGAAATTTTCATAAAATTATCTCAGTCCATCGCATCCTTAAACTATTTAGAGCCACTCGGATTATTGGAGCTTAGAGAAATTTTATGTGAAAGATTGAAGAGAAAAGGAATACAATGTAAACCATCAAATATTCTGATTACATCCGGCTCCCTGCAGGCTCTGCAATTAATCTCAGTTTGCATGCTCAAACAGGGATCGTCAATATATACCGAAGCACCTTCATATATAAAATCTCTGCAGGTTTTTCAGTCAGCAGGGATGAAACTTAACGGCGTAAATATGGATCTAGAGGGAATTCAATACTGGAACATTGTTTCTAAAAGAAAGAGTGAAGAAGATGCTCTTTTATATACCATTCCAACATTCCATAACCCAACCAGCATTGTTATGTCTGAGACGAGACGAAAAGAATTATTTAAATTTTGTACTGATAACAGGCTGCCCATCATCGAAGATGATGCCTACGGTGATATTTGGATAGATGAAGAGCCCCCTAAACCATTAAAAAGCATGGACGAAAACGGAATGATTATCTATTTGGGTACCATTTCCAAAGCTTTGGCACCAGGACTTAGAATCGGATGGTTAGTAGGATCTGAATCTGTAGTAGACCGTTTAGGTGATGTTAAAATGCAGACAGATTACGGGGCAAGCTCTGTGTCGCAATGGGCATTAAAGGAGATATTATCCAGCTCATACTATGATCAATATTTGGAAGAAATGCGTATAGCATTGAAATATAGAAGAGATTTAATGATAGCAGCTCTTGAAAAATATTTTAAGGATCTTGCAGTTTGGGAGGTTCCGAAAGGGGGATTTTACATTTGGCTTAATTTGAAGGAAGATGTGGCTATGGAAAAGTTGTTCCACTCAGCTTTGAAAGAAGGAATCCTGTTGAACCCAGGTAGCATCTATGATTTTAAAAAAAATAACGCACTTAGACTGTCGTACTCATATATTGATGAAACAGATATAATGGAAAGCATCGAAAAATTATCTTATGTAGTTCGTAGTCTAAAAAGATAGTAAAGTATTTGCTAAAAAGGTTATAGATTATATAGAAGGATATAATAGAGAAAAATTAAATAAAATTGTTGATAAAAATATTTTAGAATTAAAATGTAGAGCTAATATCTTAATACGTGTTATGAAAGATAATAGAAAAGTATAATAATAGAAACGATGAAAAAGATGTATTTGAAGTTCTTGAGGTACTTGTAGAATTCAAAAATGAGCTTATAGAAAGTGGAATGTAGAAGTATAAGCAATGAAATTAATTTAAGAAATAATCTATAACCGTATATATTACTAAATAAATTATTTTATTTAGCTATATACGGTTTTTTATTTTATACATTATCTTTAATATAATTACCGATTTATTATAAATATAAGAAAATTTATATAAATAAAAATTATGATATACTATACCTAATTGGAAAAAAATGGTATAATTTTTCATAAATATATGTAGTTTTGCAACAGAATGAATTAAAGGGGGAGAAATATGAAAAAAAATATCAAAAGTTTAAAAATTCTAAGTATGGCAATTGTTTTAACAGTATGTAATATCAATGGTGTATTTGCAAGTAATTTAAACACAAGTAGTAAACCTCAAGAAACAACTGTATTTGATAGAAGTAATAATTCATGGAATGCAAAATATTTTAGAATACCTAGCATGCAAACGTTATCCGATGGTACGATGTTAGCATTTTCGGATATTCGCTATAATGGAGCGTCAGATCATGCATTTATTGATATTGGAGCTGCTAGAAGTACTGATGGTGGAAAAACATGGGACTATAAAACAGCAATGAAAAATGATCGTGTTAATTCAACTTATTCTCGTGTAATGGATTCAACAACAGTTGTTACAGACACAGGTAGAATTATATTAATGGCGGGATCATGGAATAAAAATGGTAATTGGGCAAGTAGTACAACTTCATTAAGAAGTGATTGGTCTGTTCAAATGGCTTATTCTGATGATAATGGATTAACATGGTCTGATAAAATAGATTTAACAACAAACACACAAAGAATAAAAAATCAACCAAGTAATACAATTGGATGGTTAGGTGGTGTTGGATCAGGTATTACAATGCCTGATGGAACAATAGTAATGCCAATACAAATTGCATTAAGAGAAAATAATGCTAACAACTATTATTCATCTATTATATATTCAAAAGATAATGGTGAAACATGGACTATGGGAAATAAAGTACCTAATTCAAGAACTTCTGAAAATATGGTAATTGAATTAGATGGAGCTTTAATTATGAGTGCAAGACATGATTCAACTGGTTATAGATCATCATACATATCTTATGATTTAGGAAATACATGGGAAATATATGAGCCTTTACATCGTAAAATTTCAACTGGTTCAGGATCAGGTTGCCAAGGATCATTTATTAAAGTTACTGATTCAAATGGTCATAGAATTGGGTTAATTTCAGCACCTAAAAATACTGTAGGTCAATATGTTAGAGATAATATAACGGTTTATATGATTGATTTTGATGATTTATCTAAAGGTGTTAAGGAATTATGTGTTCCTTATCCTGAAAATGGTAATCCAAGTGGGGGGGGATACTCTTGTTTATCATTTAATAATGATAAATTAAGTATACTTTATGAAGCAGATGGAAATATAGTATATAAAGATTTAACAGATTATTATTTATCAATTAATAAAGATTTAAATAAGTAAGATATTTACTAG
>NZ_HG529274.1 GCF_000499525.1 Faecalimicrobium dakarense
AAAAATGAGTAGCAATTTATATTTTATAAAAAGCTACTCATTTTTTATTTAAACAAATCGAATTCTTTTGTATAATTATAACTAAGATAGTGTTAATTTTAAAATAAAGAAAAGGTGAATTTATGAATAAGAAAACTAAAGATGATAAAAAAGATAAATTAAACCAAGAGCAATTAACATTTGATATTTATGAGAGTAAAAAGGAAATTAAATATAATGCCCCTGTTAATATATATGATTGTATAGAAAAGTATAAGTATGTAGGAATAGATAACGGGGGAGAGTATTTATTTGAAAAAGATTGGTCGTTTAATCAATGTGTAATATCATCAGTTACAGGAGAAGAAGTTGATTCATTAAAATTACCTTTATTAAGTGAAATATCTGCTGGTTCACCAATATATATGAATGAAGAGTATGATGAATATTTCTATATTCCAAGGGACGTTATAAAGAGGGATAAAGATTTATTTATGCTTAAAGTAAAGGGAGACAGTATGATTGATGCAGGTATTGATGATGGGGATTATGTTGTTATAAGAAAAGATAATAATGTTAGTAAAAAAAGCATTGTTGCTGTAGAAGTAGATGGACATGCTACTCTTAAAAGATTTGATGTACAGGGGAATAAGTTAATACTGATACCTGAAAATAAGAATTATGATCCTATGGTAGTAAGTGTACATGAAGCTAGAATTATAGGTAGTGCTCTTGGAGTTATAAAATGTAATAGAAATTAATTAATGATTATTTAAATAAGTAAAATATTTGCGAGATAAATTTTGGGAAAATAGACAATATTAAAGAAACAAATGAGTAGCAATTTATATTTTATAAAAAGCTGCTCGTTTTTTATGTAAAAACCTAGTAATTAACTTATTTAAATTTTTAGATAAATAATAACCAGGTATGCAACTATTATTCAGATGTGATAAGAAAGAGTGGTTAGTAAGTATTATAAATAAAAAAGTGATAAGTTAAGCTCTTATATGGTATGTTAATAAATTACAAGTAAATAGAAATATATTAGATAAAATTATATAATCAGATATGCATGAAACATGATTAATATAAAGATTATCCATATAACCTGGTGAACGGTTTGTTCAGTAGAGTATATGGCTATTTTTATTGTATAGATATTTTAATATGCAAATTTTAAAAAATATATAAATTATAATAAAAAGATGGTAAAATTTTCTTAGAGCACTATAGAGAAAGTATTAAAACATAATAATTAAATTCATAATTAAACTATGAAAGAGGAAGTGAAATGAAATTTCGACAGCTCACAAGAAGTGAAATAATAAAACTTACAGATGAACTAACATCAGAAATAAATAAACGAAAAAAATGATAAAACAAGATTTTATAAAACTAGGATATATACAAGAGCAAGAGAGGTTAACATATGAAAATATAGATACAACAGATCTAGAAGAAGATTTACTATTAGTTCTATATAACTATCATAGTAACAATAAATATAATTTAATAAATGGTAATAAAGATAAAATAGAAAAAATATGCCTTGTATCAATGTGTCAATTTATAAAAGGAGAATATCATATAAAAGCATATACAAAAGACTATGAAAATCTAACTAAACTCAAAGTAAATGGTAGATTTTATGATATATTAAAAAATGCTTTTACAAAAGAAGGAATCCTTCCTGAAAATTGGAATCATATGAAAGGGTTTAGATATAAAGATACACTTATAAATGAAACAGGAATACCAAAGTACCTAGCAAATAATTTGATAGAACTATTTAAAGTATACTGGAAGAACTTAAGACAGTTTGAATTTGACTATGTGTATGAAAATATAGATATAATACTCAAGAGAAACTATATATGGGATACTAAAGAAGTTGATGCATTAAAAGAAAATCATGAAAATCTAATAGAATATCCACGGAAAGTAAAAAAAGTAGTAAGACAACTATCTCAAGTATGTACACTTTTAGAAGAAGGAAATTACTATGAAGAAGATCTAGAAAAAGATGAAGTAGTAAAAGCTATAAATAAAGTACTAAAGTTTGATATATTTACAATATTACCTAGAAAAGAAAGCTTAAAATTACTATATACTCAAATATTATCAAAAGTAAGTGTAAATAAATTTAAAAGTATATTACAAAGTGCACCGATTAGTACAAAAATGACGATACCAGATAAAAGTCAAAAAAGTCCAGGACAATATGTAAATATGCAGCTAGGGGTTCATAATATAAATTCACCAATTTATAGAATATACACAGTATTACCACATACACACTTAAGCATAAATAAACTTTTAGAATTTAAAAAAGATGACTTCACTCAAGTTAAAGATGCATATATAGGATATATGTCAAATAATCAATTTAAAGTTAAATTAGGAAAATATAAAGAAGAAAATAGTTATCCATTATATGATAGCTTTAGATTAAGAGGATACTACTGGTATAGTAAACTAAAAAATGCAACACCAATAATCATAAATAACAAAATATATGAACCAGATGAGGTTGTAGATTATTCACCACTATTCAAATACTACTACAATAGTGCAATAGATAGTTATCATTATAATTTGGTATTGAACAACTTTAGGATATATTTACCTGCATATAAAAATGAAAGTATAGCAATTAGATGTAACTATAGTGAAGAAATAAAGTATGTGTCAATAGATAAAGATGGATATATAGAAAGCAAAAGATTTGTATTTAATATAAATAAAAAATAGATACAGATCCAATTAAATTAGAAATATATCATTATAGAAATTATAATTACGATATTTTATACAAACAAGAAATAGAAAATATAGAAGATATAAATTTATATATAAAAAATCTTGAAAGGAATAATTATAACAAAACTAATTTTGAATATAACTTAAAACAAAAGAACTGGAAGTTTAGCGATAAAATAATATTCCATCTTGAAGAATATATCACTAACCAAAATAAAGTAATAACAAATATAAAAAATGTGATAAATGAAGTATGCGTTTTATCTAATTACAATAAAAAATATAGTCAATTTTTATTAAAAGAAATAGTGAAAAAAGAAGACAATAAATTATTTATTTGCCATGAAAAATTAAGAGCTAAAGTAGGTGTGAAAGAAAATGACACTGCAAAGATTAACCTCAAATTTATGTATAAGTATGACAATATATTTGAGGTTGATATAATATCATTAAGTAGCATAAAAGTAACATTAGATAGTAAGATATATACAGATAAAGATTTAATAAATATAGAAGTAAAATATAAAGACGAAGTATCTAGTCAACAAGATACTGTAGAAGTGTATAATATAAATGATTTATTAGTACCAAAATTTATACCAGTAAGTATATATATTAAAGAAATAGAAAGTTACTATACTCAATATATAAAACCAGATGTACTTGGATTTGTAGTAAGAGATAAGTATAGTGAAAAGACTTTAGATATAGATAGTCTACATTATGATAATATAGAAAGATATATGATAGAAATACAATCATCGCTAAATAAAAATATATACGTTTCAATAAATGATAAAAGAATAGATGAAACAGAAAGCTTAACAACAATCAAGACAATAGATTTAAGTGAATATAAAGAAAGATTTAAACTTGTTACAAATGAAATATGTATAAGCCAATTAAATAAAAAAGTAAAATTTACTATATTAAAAAATATTGAAAATAATATATATTTTAAAGCTAATAAAGATTTAAAATGGTATGAAATAGATGAAATTTATAGTAAGGAAAATTTAAGTCAAGATATAAATTATTTAGAAAATGTATTTAAAAGTTACGATGGGATGAGGAATAAGTAATGAAACATATAAAAAGTATTAAGTTAGAGCCAAATGATATGAATATCATAGTTGGAATATTAGATTCTATGATTATACAACACATGATAGCGGCATCGAGTAATGCATACTATTATAAGGATAATGTTAGTGAACCTAGATTAGTATATTTTCTACAACATGATATAGAAACTGTTAAATCAAGGGCGGTAATGGAAAAATTTTATGATGAACTGAATAAAAAGATGAAATATATAAACTCAAAGTTAAAAGCTGTTAAATTAAATTATGAAACTGTGTTAAGAGAAAAAAAGCTAAGAGAATTAAGAATACTATTTGCTAAAGTTAATTTAACTGAAAATGAGCTAAAGTCAATTCCTATTTTATTAAAGTGTTTAGATATAGAATGTAGTAACAACATTATGTTTATGATAGAAAATGAATTATATATTAGAAATAGAGTTTCAAATGAAACAAAATTAGGCGTTAAGTATGAAAATCCAAATAGATTTTTAAATGAGAGACGATTGACAGAACAAAATGAAAAACTTAATGATAAGGTAAAAGAACTAGAAGAGAATATAAAAATAAAAGAGGAAGAGATAACAACGCTTGAAAATAGAAATAAAGAATTAAAGCTAGAGTTAGATTTTGATTATAAACAAATAGGGTATTATAACGAACTATCTAAAGAAGATTTTGGACAAGTTATAAAGGATTTGTGTGAACATAGTAATAAAGTTAAAGATAAATTTAAACAATTAATAGAAGAATTTGAAAATCGTGAAGAACATTCAGATGATAAGCTGTATGAGATGTGGATGCAATGGACAGAAGATGAGGTAACTGTTATAGATAGAGTTTTAAAAAAGAGTATATATGGTGAAAAAATCTGTATAGGTGATGTAAATGAACTAGAAGATATGTCAGAAAATATTATGAATAGGCATTTACTTTCAAGATTAGTATTACATTTTATTTATAGAAGAATGTCTAGTCAATGCATTGAAGAGATTTTAACGTAAGTAAAGAAGCTATTAAGATAATAAAAATCTTAATAGCTTTTTACTTCTAATATAAATAATAACTATGAAACTTTTATTTAGATTAGAAATACTTAAAAAGGGTAATTAATTTACCTTTTAAGAAAAAAATAAAACTTTTTGAAATAAATGATTGACTTTTTAATGATATTATTTTAATATTAAAGTATAAGAAATATTTTTTTAATACAAAATAAAAAGGTAAAATATTTACCTTAAAAAATAATTGGAGGGTATTATATGGAAAAGAATATTTATAACTTATTTAACACTACACGTGGAGAATTACCAATAAATGAAAGTGTAGATCTTATATCAGTATTAGGTTATATATCAGCAGGGGAACAAAACACACAATTAGGTATAAAATTACCAGAAAACACTAGCATAGTAGAACTAACTAAAAATAGTGAAAATTTAAAAGAAAGATTAATTGAGATCATATCAAGATCAGAGATATATAATAATCTATTAAAAGAATGTATGATAAAAACAATTGAAAAATCTAATATAAGTAATAGAAACTTACAAGCAATAATAGCGAATATACAGCACATAGACTTAAAAAATAATTCAGCTAAATTTATAGATACAATATTAGAGTTTGGTAGTGAATACAGCAAATTAGAAGGAGAATTAAAGGAGCCTGCATGTATAAAGCAGATAGCAACAAAAGTAATACAAATAGAAAAGGGTGAAGTATATGATGGTACATGTGGAGTAGGTCAGTTATTAATAGAATCAAACAAAATAGCTGGAGAAGAGAATGTCAAATTATATGGGCAAGAGCTAAACTTAAGAATATGGATGCTTGCTCAAATAAACTTAAGAATGCATGGATATAGAAATTTTGATATAGAGTACGGTGATACATTAATAGAACCAAAGTTTAAAAATGGGTTACAACTGAAAAAATTTGATTATGTAACTATGAATATACCATTTGGTGTTAAAGGAATAGGATATGAATTATTACAAGAAGATTTATATAATAGATTTAGATATGGATTACCAACAAAAGCAAATTTAGATTATTCACATATGCAACAGGGTATAGCATCATTAAAAGATACAGGAAAAGCAGCTATCGTAGTTCCTACGGGAGTGCTATTTAGGGAAGCGATGGATGGCAGAATAAGAAAAAATTTAATAAAGGACGATATAATAGAAGGAATAATATCGCTTCCACCGGTATTTATGAGCACAGGAATAAACGTTGCTATACTAGTATTTAATAAAAATAAAGCGGAAAATATGAAAGGAAAAATATTATTTGTCAAAGCAGAAGAACTAGGTAAAAAAGAAAGAAGAACTACAGTTTTATCACAAGAAGAAATAGATAGAATAGTTAATGTTTATATAGAAAAGAAAGAAGAAGAAAACTTTAGTAGATTAGTAGATATCAAAGAAATAGAAGATAACGATTACAACTTAAACGTTGGAAGATATATAAAAGACTATAAAGTAGTAACAAGTGAAGGCGTTATAAATATAGATATTGAAAAGTTTGAAAGCAAAAATACTACTATACTATTCAAAGATTTAGCTAAATTTGAAAGAGGTATGAACTTACCAAAAGCAACTGATGAAAGTACAGCAACACATAAAGCTATAACATTATCAGATGTGCAAGATGGTGAATTAATATTAGACAATTTAACTCCAGTAGAGCTAAAGGATATTAAGCGTATTGAAAAATATACAGTAAATAAAGGGGATATACTTCTATCAGGTAGAGGAAATGCAATAAAAGTAGCTGTAGTCGAAGATATACCAGATAACATTATAGTATCAAACAACTTCATAAAAATAACACCTAATTACAATGTAAATCCATACTTTATAAAGGCTTATCTTGAAAGTCCTGTAGGACAATATTACATTGAATCAAACCAAACAGGAACTACAATAAAGGTACTAAGTGCTAGCGATTTATATGAAATACCAGTACCAATGATAAGTGTAGAAGAACAAAACAAAGTAGCAGAAAAAACTATATCATCAAGAAATGAATATAAAGAAAGTCTAAAAAGACTACAACAAAAACTAAAAGAGGATACTCTTAATATATATAATGACTTACAAATAGCGGAAGTTATAAATAAAATATAAAGATGAAAATAGTGGGGAGGAATATATGGAACTAAAATTAGAAAATGCATTTAATGAATTAAATATAAATAATTTAACTAATGGTTTAGATAACTTGCCAGCATATAAGCTGGCAGGTATATTTAGAGATATAGCTACACAGATTGATGATGGTGAAAAGAAGCTAATACTGGGTTCTTTTGAACATATATGCATTTATAGTAACAACATAGAAAATATCAATTTTGGAGACAAACATAGTGAAATATGTAATTTGTTAGCTAAAAAAGTTAGTTATATAGATAATAGTTTACTAAAAGCTATCATAGGAGAAATGCTTTTTAAATTAAATAAAGATTATAGAGTTTTAGAGTTAACTGTTGATTCATATATAGATTCATTTGAAAAAACATTTAGTACAGAACAGTGGGTACCGTGCTTTGAATATATAGAGAAGGCATTAAATATAAGTAAATTACTGGGGAAAAAGAATAGCAAAAAAAATATATGCTTAGAGAAAATGTATACTAAGTTAAAGTCTTCATACTCTAACGATAGGTTATATCTTTCTAGTAAAATAATAACATTATTAATAGTAGAAAAGTATGGGGACAGCTCTGAACTATATAACATCTGTATAGATAGAGCAGATGAAGCAGAGAAAGAAAAAGAATTTAGAAAGAGTAGAACATACTTAGAGCTTTGTATAAAGGATTACATAGCAAAGGATAATGAAAAGAAAAACAACATAAGAAAAAGAATCGCTAGAACATATGAAGAAGATGCAAAATACACACTTGAAAAGGATGAAACAAATTACCTTGTAGCAGCTCATCATATAGAAGGTGCGATAGAGGTAAATAGAAAGATATCAAATAATAAAAGTAAAATAGATGAACTTCATAAGTTAATGATGTTTTACCAGCAAGAATCAATTAAATACATGAAGGAGATATCTTGTAATATAGAGCTACCAAAAGAAATGTCTGAAATAATAAATAATAAGATAGATTTTTTTAAAGGAAAGGATAAAGAAGATGTATTAAAAAGTTTTGCTTTCTTTGAGGAGATACCTGAGAAGGAAACTATAAAAAGACAAGTAGAAGAAGAAAGTAACTTATATCCTCTTCAAAATCTATTTCCTAGTGTAAATGTAAACGAAAAAGGAAAAAAGATATCAAAAGATGAAGGATCAAATCTTGGAGATAATAGTGCGGATATAGAAAATAAGATGTATTCTAGGGCTAAGCTATACTTTGATATGCAAACTATAACACTATCAGAGCCAATTAGAAAAGTAATCATAGAAGAACATTCTATATCAGAAGATGATTTATATGAAATACTTAACGATAACTACATAATTCCAGAAGATAGAATAAAATTTTATGCCAAGGGATTTGTAGCTGGATTTAATGGTGATTTCATAGTAAGTTCACACTTATTAATTCCTCAACTTGAAAATTCAATAAGATATATTCTAGAAAAAAATGGAGTAGTTGTAACAACTATATCCAATAATGGTATACAAGAGGAAAAGAATGTAAATACACTTTTAAAAGAAGAAAAGTTAGTAGATTTGTTTGGAGAAGACCTAATATTTATATTAAGAGCACTATTAATAGAAAAAAGTGGAGATAACTTTAGAAATGATATATCACATGGTCTTATGAGCTATGAAAGATGTGAAGGAAATTGTGCTAAATATCTATGGTGGATAGCATGGAGAATATGTGTACTATATAAGTTATATATGTAACAGGACACATTATATTAAGCATTTACAATTGAAGATAAGTAATAATTATTACTTATCTTCAATTGTAAAATAAATGCTATAATAAAAAAGTAAATAAAGTTAGAAAGGAAGATCAAATTTGGAAATAAACGTACTAGAGTCTTGGTTATACCAAGCAGCAAATATATTAAGAGGTCCAGTAGATCAATCAGATTTTAAAGCATATATATTCCCTCTACTATTCTTTAAAAGAATATCGGATGTGTATGATGAAGAATATAAAAATGCAATAGAAGAATTCGGAGAAGACTTTGACTATCTTCATAGATTTATAATACCAAAAGGATGCCATTGGAGTGATGTAAGAAAAATATCAGAAAACATAGGAGCTAAAATACATGAATGTATAAGAGCTATAGAAAAAGAAAATCCAGAAAAACTATCTGGAATATTTGGAGACACACAATGGTCAAACAAAGATAAACTATCAGATGAAATACTTAAAGACTTAATAGAGCACTTTTCACAAAATAACTTAAGTAACAGTGAAGTAAAGTCTAATACAATGGGACTTGCATATGAATACTTAATAAAAAAGTTTGCAGATGATTCAAATAAATCAGCGGGTGAGTTCTATACCCCCCGTGAAGTAGTTAAACTGATGACAATGATACTTGATCCTCAAGAAGGAGACAGTATATACGATCCTACTTGCGGAACAGGAGGTATGCTGCTAGAAACATACGAATATGTTACAAGCCAAGGAAAAAAAGGAGAAACACTCAAACTATACGGACAAGAAAAAAACCTTACAACATCAGGTATAGCTAGAATAAACATGTTCTTACATGATATAGAAGACTTCTATATACTAAGAGGGGATACACTAAGAGAGCCAGCTTTCCATGAAGATGATAAGCTACAAACATTTGACTGTGTTATAGCAAATCCACCTTTCTCGCTTAAAAACTGGGGAAGAGAAGAATGGGCAAATGACCCTTATGGAAGAAACTCACTTGGAGTACCTCCTGCATCATATGGGGACTATGCATGGGTAGAACATATGCTAAAATCATTAAAAGATGATGGAAAAATGACAGTAGTATTACCACAGGGAGTATTATTTAGAGGAGCTTCAGAAGGTAAAATAAGAAAGCAAATAATAGACAATGACTTAATAGAAACTGTAATAGGGGTTGGAGAAGGACTATTTTATGGAACTGGTATATCAACATCTATATTAGTATTTAATAAGAAAAAAGATGAAGCTAAGAAAAATAAAATACAAGTAATAGATGCATCAGAAATATACAAAAAAGATAGAAGTCAAAACTACTTAGAAGCATCGCATGTAGAAGAAATATATAACTTATATAAAAACTATGAAGATGTAGAAGGAAAATGTAGAGTAGTTGAAATAGATGAAATAAAAGAAGAAAATGACTACAATTTAAATATAGCTTTATATGTAGATAAGATAGAAGAAGATGACGGAATAACTTTAGAACAAGCATATAATGAGATGATAAAAGCTTATGAAGAAGCAACTAAAGCAGAAAAAGAACTAAAGTTAATACTAAAAGAAATGGGTGTAATGTAATGGCTAGGATAGGTTTAGAAAAAATAGAAAAGTATCTATTTGACTCAGCTAACTTTTTAAGAGGTCATATAGATGCTGGTGATTATAAACAATTTATATTCCCATTACTATTCTTTAAAAGAGTATGTGATGTATATGATGAGGAATATGTAAAAAATGAAGCAGAGTTTGGAGAAGACTTTGAAGACTTACACATGTTTAATGTTCCTAAAGAACATCATTGGAACGCAGTAAGAGAAAAAAGTGAAGATGTAGGTCAAGCTCTTCAAACTGCAATGAGAGAAATAGAAAAAGCTAATCCAGGTAAGCTTGAAGGAATATTTGGAGATGCACAGTGGACAAATAAAGAAAGATTACCAGATAGATTGCTTAAAGATTTACTAGAACATTTCTCTATGTATACTTTATCAATAGAAAATGTACCAGATGATGAATTAGGAAATGCTTATGAGTATTTAATAAAAGAGTTTGCAGATGATAGTGGACATACTGCACAGGAGTTTTATTCAAATAGAACTTTGGTAAAACTTATGGCAGAGATGTTAGATGCAAAGCCAGGGGATAGTGTATATGATCCAACCTGTGGAACAGGTGGAATGTTACTTATAACAGCTACTCACCTAAAAGAAAAAGGTGAAGAATATAGATCATTAAAACTATATGGCCAAGAAGTAAACTTAATAACTTCATCTATAGCTAGAATGAATATGTTTTTACATGGTATAGAAGATTTTAGTGTATATAGAGGAGATGTTTTAGCTGACCCTGGATTTATGGAAAATGATGAGTTAAGAACATTTGATATAGTACTTGCAAATCCACCATACTCTATAAAAAGGTGGGATAGAGATAAGTTTATGAATGATCCTTATGGTAGAAATATGTATGGAGTACCGCCACAAGGATGTGCTGACTATGCTTTTATACAACATATAATTAAGAGCATGAACAAAGAGCATGGAAAGTGTGCAATATTACTTCCTCATGGAGTACTGTTTAGGGATTCGGAACAAGATATAAGAAAAAAGATGATAGAATATGATATTGTAGAATGTGTATTAGGACTTGGGCCAAACTTATTCTATAATTCTCCAATGGAAGCGTGTGTGCTTATATGCAATATGAATAAGTCTGAGGAAAGAAAAAATAAGATATTATTTATAAATGCAGTAGATGAAATAAGAAAAGAAAAAACTATAAGTTACTTAGACAAAGAACATAGAGATAAAATAGAAGATGCTTATAAATCTAGTGAAGATGTAGATAAGTTTTCAAGATTTGTAGATTTAGATACTATAGCAAAAAATAACTACAACTTAAATATAGCTTTATATGTAGCAAAAGTAGAGAAATCAGAAGAAAAAGACATAAAAGAAGTTGTAAAAGAGTGGAATAGTAGTTGTGAAGAATTAAAAGCTTCTTTTGATAATTTCTTTAAGTTAGCAAAGGAGGTTGGCTTAATTGAAAAGTAATAACATAAAGATATTAGATAATGATTGGATGGAAGTACCATTTTCATATATGGCAGAGCATATATCTAAGAGAGTTGATCCTAAAGATACGAATTTAGATATTTATATAGGATTAGAGCATATAGATCCAGGCTCATTAAAAATAAAAAGATATGGTAAGCCAGATGATGTAAAAGGTACTAAGCTGATAGCTCAGCCAGGAGACATCATATTTGGTAAAAGGAGAGCATATCAAGGTAAAGTAGGAGTATGTGAATGGGATGCAATAGTATCGGCACATTCAATGGTATTAAGGCCTAAAGAGGAGAATATCGAGAAAGATTTCTTAAAGTTCTTTATGCAAAGTGAGGAATTTTATAATAGATCTATACAAATATCAGAAGGATCATTGTCTCCTACTATAAAATGGAAGGTTTTAGAAGAACAGAGGTTTATAATACCGAGTAAGTATAAGCAGAAAAATATAGTATCTAAAGTATCTAAATTAGATAATTTGATAAATCAAAATATCGATGTATTAGAAAAAGCTAATATCTATAGAAAAAAATTAATAAAGAATCTATTGGAAGATAGGATAGTAAAAAATGAGGAATTTAAATATGTTAAAATATCTGATGTAGCTAATATAAGTAGAGGTATAAGTTGGGGAAAAGAAGATGAATTTAATGCGAATGAAAATAATAACCGAGTAAGAGTATATAAGATACCAAATATACCTAGTAATTCAAGATATCAATCGGATGACGAAAAAACATATATAACTAGACCTAATAATATCGAAAAATATTTTGTTGAAAATAATGACTTGCTTATGGTTAGTGCAAATGGTAATCCAGATAGAGTTGGTAATTTAGTTAAGGTTAGGAAATCAGAAGAGGCTGTATTTGCATCTTTTTTATTGAAGATACAACCTAAAAATGGCATAAATCCAGACTTTTTATATTACCAATTAGTGAGTGATATTGTTCAGAAAAAAATAACAGAAGGTTCTAGGGGAAGTACAGGTTTAAAGAATATAAACGTACCACATATGAACAATATAAAAATTAAACTTCCTAATATTAAAGAACAAGAGAATATTGTTAAATTACTAGAAGAAATAGATTGTATTATAGAAAATATAAATACTAAAATAGAATACACATATAAATTAAAGTTAAATCTATTTAAATATTATACTAATAATAGATAGATTTAATAAAAGGGGGACCGTTTATGGTTAGAAGTATATATACAGAAGATAAGGCTGTAAGAAACTATATACGAGATTTATTAGTTAAAAATGATTGGACATTTATAACTTCAAATCAGTTAATAAGAAAAAATGATGATCCTATAGTTGAATCAAAATTAAAAGAAGCTTTAATAAGAATAAATCCAGAAATAAATCAAGTTCCATCAAGAGCAGATGAAGTAATACGTAGACTAAGAGAAATAATAGTAAATGCAAAACACAAGGGAATAGTTAGAGCAAATGAAGAGTTCTTTGAATGGCTTAGAGGGGAAAAAACTATGCCATTTGGAGAAAATGATGAATATGTTCCAGTAAAGTTAATAGACTTTGATGATACATCTAAAAATGAGTTTATAGTTACTATGGAATATATGATGAACTCAAAAAACAGTGATAAGGGAACTAGAGAAGATCTAGTTCTCCTTATAAACGGTCTACCAGTGTCTATAGGAGAATGTAAAAGTCCAGTAAACTCATCAGTATCTTGGGTAACAGGAGCAAAGCAAATACTAGATGACTATGAAAATAACGCACCACAGCTTTTTGTATCAAATGTGCTTAACTTTGCAAGTGAAGGAAAAGAATTTAAATATGGAACAATAAAATGTCCATTAGATAAATGGGCATCATGGAGAGATTTTGAAGGAAGATATAAAAGTCTAGATAACATTCAATATCCTATACATGAAATGTTTAACCATGAAGTATTTTTAGACTTATTAAAGAACTTTATAATATTTACAAGCGATAATGACAACAGAAGAATAAAAGTTATATGTAGATCACAACAATATGATGCAACTAACAAAATGGTTGAAAGAGTTAAAGAAGGAAAAATTAAAAAGGACTTATATGGCATTTTCAAGGTTCAGGTAAATCACTTTTAATGTTATTTGCAGCAATGAAGCTTAGAATGCATAAAGACTTAAAAAATCCTACTTTACTTGTAGTTGTAGATAGAAAAGACCTAGATACACAAATAACAGGAACATTTACAGCAGCAGATGTTCCTAACATGAAAACTGCTAAAAGTATAAAATCACTAGAAGATGAACTTAAAAATGATTCTAGGAAAATAATAATAACTACTATATTTAGATTTAAAGATGTAAAAGAAACTTTAAATGAAAGAGAAAATATAATAGTTTTAGTAGACGAGGCCCACAGAACTCAAGAAGGTGATTTAGGTATATTAATGAGAAAAGCTCTACCTAATGCATTTTTCTTTGGTCTTACTGGTACTCCTATAAATAAAAGAGAAAGAAATACCTTTGCAACCTTTGGATGTGAAGAAGATAAAGATGGATATATAAGTAAATATTCATTTGAAGATTCCATAAGAGATGATGCTACAAAGCCACTTACATTTGAGCCGAGACTTGTAAATCTTCATTTAGATAAAGAAAAAATGAAAAAAGAATTAGATGAACTTACAGATAGTTTAAGTGATTTAGAGAAGAAAGAGCTTACAAAAAGAGCTGGTGGTATAGCTACATTTATAAAATCAGATGAAAGAATTAAAGCTGTTTGTGGGGATATTGCGTATCATTATAAAAATGTAGTAGAGCCACAAAAGTTTAAGGCTATGGTAGTTTGTTATGATAGAGAATGTTGTATAAAGTATAAAGAGCATTTAGACGAATTACTAGGTAAAGAAGCTTCTACTATTGTTATGACTGTTAAAAAAGGTGAAGGTCAAGAGTACGAACAATATGATAGAGGTGAAGATGAAGAAAAAAGGCTTATAGAAAATCACTATAAAAAAGTTGATGATCCCTTAAAGATACTTATAGTAACAGCTAAACTTCTTACAGGATTTGATGCACCAATAGCTCAAACTATGTATTTAGATAAACCACTTAAAGAGCATACTTTATTACAGGCTATATGTAGAGTAAATAGAGTATATAAGCATAAAGAGTTTGGTTTAATAGTTGATTATATAGGTGTGTTTGATGAAGTTAGCAAGGCTTTAAGTTTTGATAGTGAGTCTATGCAAAAGGTCATTGAGAATATAGATGGCTATGTAAAAGAGTTTCCAATAATACTTAAGAAATGTTTATCATATTTTGAATGTATAGATAGAGATATTGATGGATATGATGGATTGATAGCTGCTCAAAATTGTTTATATAATGATGAGATAAGAGATCAGTTTGGTAAGTTTTATTCTCATTTATCTAAGTTATGGGAAGCCATTTCACCACATGAGATACTTGAAAATCATATAGATGATTATAGATGGTTAACTGATGTTTATAGATCTATAAGGCCATCTAATAATATGGGATCGCTTATATGGCATAGACTAGGTGCTAAGACTATGGAGATTATAAATAGAAATATTCATGCTGTTAATATTTATGATGATTTAGATAAAATAGTTTTAGATCCAACTCTTATAAGTGAGATTATGAGTATAAATAATCCTGTTGAAGTAAAGAGAATAGAACTTGATGTTACTAAGAGGATTAGAAAAAATATTGAAGAAGGTCAACTTCAGTTTAAAGAGCTTGCTGATAAGTTAGAGGAGTTAAAGGTTAAATATGAGTCTAATTTTATGCATAGTGTGGAGTTTTTAAAGGAGCTTATAGCGTTAGCTAAGGAAGTTATAAAAAGAGAAAAAGAGTCTGTTAATGATGAAGAGGAGCTTTATGCTGTGAAGACTGGTAAGGCTGCTTTGACTGAGTTGTTTAATGATGTCAAGGGAGAGAAGCCAAATATTGTTGTTGAGAATCTTGTTAATGATATAGATAATAAGATTGTTAATGAGGTTAAGTTGTTTATTGGATGGCAAGAGTCTAGTAAGGGGCAAAGAGAGGTAAGGATTGCTATATTGAAGGTTTTTGCTCAGTACAAGTTGCAAGGTGATAAGGAGCTTGTGGAAAAGACTTATGGATATATAGCAGAGTATTATTAATAAAGAAGAAAGTCCTATCTTATATAGGTAGGACTTTTAGGCTTAAAATAGGAGGAGAATAAAATCGAAAAGATTCGCTATAATATTGAGTTGTGAAGAATATAACAATAAAAATAATTATTTTAATAGTAAATATTATAATAGTTTACTTAAATATATAGATTACTTAGAGTGTGAGGAAAACCTTTAGAAATAAAATATTATATAAACTAATGCGTAAAAGAATTAATTAGTAAAAAAGGGGAATAAAAATGATAGATATAATGGCTTTTTTAACTAAAGTAACAACAATAGATTCATTTATTAAAATCTTTAAGAAAGATAAAGAATTAAGTAAAATTAATGAATCTATAATTGAAAATAGATTAGCTGCTGTTCTAGAATCGACTATAGAACTTTGTATATTTAGGTTTGAAGGGAAGTTAGATAAGAGTGTAATAGAGGATATATTACAGAATGAAAAATTACTTGAAATAGTTGAAGGAAGTTTGTATTCAAACAAACTAGATTTATCAACCATAAGTTTAGATGGATATGGACTAGACAGTGACATAAAGGTACAGTTTGTAGAATTCTTTCAAAGAGCATTAAGAACAGCAATGTTTAGAGATATAAAAATAAGAGAAATATTCAGACAATCTGAAGTATATATTGAAGTAGATGAAATCTATGATATGACATCTAAAATCTATGATAGAACGCAAGATATCTTAGATGAGTTGTCTGAGATAAAGGATATGAATAAGAAATTAATTAAAGAGAATGAGGTATATTTAAAGCTATATAATGAACAAACTCATGAGTTGATAGAGAGTATGGAAAGTATTAATTCAGGTCAATTTAAAAAGCCAGACAAGGTAGTAGAAATAGAAGCTAAGGCGAGAGAATTAGTAAATGAAATACAAGAGTATAAAATTAAAAATATAAGCACAGAAGATAAATTTGACTTTAAATTACGAGGAAAGAGTATACCTACTAAAATATCATGTATGTATCCTAAGGAGAAAATAGAATCTATTATACAAAATATAAGAAAATATTTAGGTCTGCAAATAGATGAAACTAATTTTTTTTATGTGGGCAATTTAAAAGAAGATATAGTTTCAGTAAATATAGATGGATATACAAACTTTAATTGCTATGGAAGCGATGAAGAAAAAGAAAAATTTTATAAACTAGAAGAACTAGATCTGTTACTAACTATTTTAAAGGCATATGACTATACAACGAATGAACTTTTAGGTGGATATAATGCTATACCGCTATGCATTGAAAATAAAGGTGAACTAAATAATGAGAATATTTCTATAAAAATAAAGATACCGGATAATTATGAAATACTGGACGAAAATAACAAAGAATTAGTACTATTTTCAGAATATTTAGAAGTAGATGAATATAGAATAATAGATGATATTTTATCACAAAAACATAATGGTGATTTAGGTATATTTCCAATACAATATGATCCTATAGAACAATTTAAATTCTTAAGAAAAACAGATAAAGAACGAGAAGAGTTTTATAAAAGAAAGTTACAATATTTATTTAATATGAAACAAGATAGAGATGATAAAGGTGCGAATATAACTTATAAATTGAATAAGATAAGGCCTGGTGAAAAGATACTACTGCCTACATATATATTTATAAAAGGTGAAGAATCACTAGATATAGATTATAAAATTATATCTGATAATAGTATTGACAATGAATTTAATACATTAAAATATATTATCAAATAGAACAATATATTTATAAGGAGAAAATAACTTGAGTAATGGAAGATTAATAAGGCTATTTTTAGTAGATGGAGAGGGAAATGGATTAAGAACAGTAGAAATATCAAATATGACTATACATACAACCATATTTCCTAGGCAAAAGCTAAAGGACTTTATAAAAAGATCAGAAGCAGAAAAACCAGGTGTATATATATTAATAGGAACGGAAAATGATAGTACAAAAGTATATATAGGTGAAGGTGATCCTGTACTACCTAGATTAAAAAGTCACTCTAATAACAAAGAGTTTTGGAATGAAGCAATAGTATTTACTTCAAAAGATAACTATATAACTAAAACTCAGATACAATACATAGAATCAGAACTTATAGACATAGCAAGAAAATCACACAATATTGAATTAGATAACTCCAATAATCCAGTAAAGCCCAATATATCTGAGGTAGATGAAGCTGAAGTTAGTCAGTTTATAGAGTCTATAAAGCTTATACTTTCATCTTTAGGCATTGATATATTTAACAATATAGATAAATTATATGGAAATGAAGCTAAGATTGATGAAAATACATATATTCTAAGTAGTAAAAACGTAATTGCAAGTATGAAAATAGTAGATTATAAATACGCTGTATTAAAAGGATCATATGCTGTTAAAGAATGTGCTAAGTCTATTGGCAAAAGAACAGTAGGAATTAGAGAATCACTAATAGAAGATAAGATATTAGTTGAAGATAGTAATGGATATTATATATTCAAAGATGACTATATATTTAATAGTCCAAGTGCAGCTTCAGATGTTATTTTAGGAGCTTCTACAAATGGAAGAATAATATGGAAATGCAATGGAAAAACATTAAAAGATATAGAAAAAGAAAGTTTAAGTTAATAAAGTACTGATTTAGAAATATATTATATAATTGTTATTCTAATGAGTATTTAATTTCAATGCAATTAAGTAGATAAATTGATTAAATTTTTAAATATATTATGAAGTTATATGACATAAATTGATAAAGGAATACTTTAAAGTATCTCTTTTTATTCTATTATAATGGATGGGTTAGAAGTGTAAAAAAATGTAAAAGTATAAAATTATAGATTGGATAATAACCTGATGCGGGTTATTATTTGCTGGAGTGAATAACACCTTACCATAAAAGTAAGGTGTTATTTTGTTAATAGTAATAACTATTCTATTTCATTTATAGACAAAAGAGCTCCAGCCTTTATAGATCTTAGTACGTCATAAACAAATGTAGTTGATATTTTTTTACCATTTACAAAGAATTCATTTTCTAGTAAATGCTTTTCAACATCAATGATAAATTTATCCAAATCTTTAGGTAAGTTATAATTTATAATAGAGCTATTTTTATGCATTTCATCTGTTAAACCCATTAGATAATCAGTAGAAACATCCAAAGCTTTTGCTAATTTTTTTATAGCGTCACATTTAGGCTCTCTTATATTATTTTCATATCTTGATAAGCTTCCTTCTGTAATACCAGCAATTTGGCATAACTCTTTCTGGCTTAAATCTAAATGTCTTCTAGCTTTACTTATTCTATCTCCTATAGTGTCCAATATAAAATCCCCCTTTTAATTTTTTAATAAACATTTTTTAAGATTAAATTATCTTCAAATCCACCACGATCATTTTTCTTTTCATTCCTTTTATTAAGTACATCTTCCTCACTATAACCATACTTACTAGCAATAGCAAAAAGTACTTCCATAACATCAGCAATCTCTTCTAAATTCTTATCCTCAAGAAGCTCCTTAGTCTCTTCCTCAAGCTTCATATAAAGATACTCTAGCGCCACATCATCACTAACAACCTCAACATCGCACTTTTTCCCACTTTTCTCTATAATCTCAGGAATCCTATCCCTAACCAACTTATCATAAACCTTCATAAAAAACCTCCAACATAATAATACAAAAATTATACCTACCTTAACCTAAAATGTCAAAACATGATACAATATAACCATAACAAAAAGAAAGGAAATGACATGAATTTAAACTGCATAACAGGTCATAGTGACCACCTATATAAACATATACAACAAAGCATACATAATGCTACATCAATAGACATAATAGTATCATTTCTTATGGAAAGTGGAGTAAAACTAATACAAAAAGACTTAGAAGAAATAAAACACAAAAACATTCCAATAAGAATACTAACAGGAAACTACTTAAACATAACACAACCATCAGCACTATATTTAATAAAAGATATACTAGGAGAAAATCTTGACATAAGATTTTACAACGATACAAAAAGAAGTTTTCATCCAAAGGCATACATATTTGAAAACAAAACTGAAGGAGAAATTTTCATAGGATCTTCAAATCTTTCAAGATCAGCTTTAACAAGTGGTATTGAATGGAATTATAGAATAGACAAAAATAAACAATATGAAGACTTTAAATATTTCAAAGATATGTTTGAAGACTTATTCAACAATGAATCAATAATAGTAAATGATGAAGAACTAGAAAGATACTCTAAAACGTGGAAAAAGCCAAAAATTTATTCAAGTATTGAGCTTAAAAAAGAAGAAATAAATTATGTTTATAACGATAATCCAAAAGTAACCAACATCTTTGAACCAAGAGGAGCTCAAATAGAAGCTTTATATCAACTAAAAAAAACAAGACTAGATGGAAACGACAAAGGTCTAGTAGTAGCAGCAACAGGAATAGGTAAAACATATTTAGCAGCATTTGATAGTAGAGAGTTTGAAAGAGTTTTATTCGTAGCTCATAGAGAAGAAATATTAAAACAAGCTTATGAAAGCTTTAAAAATATAAGAACTGATAAATTAATTAAAAATATAGATAATAACCTAATGGTAGCAGAACCTAGTGAATTAGAAAAATTAAATTCTAATGAAGAATACAACATGGGATTTTTTATGAATTCTACAAGAGACAATAATAAAGATATAATATTTGCATCTGTTCAAAGTTTAGGAAAGAAAGAATATCTAAATGAAGATTATTTTCCAAAAGATTACTTTGATTACATAGTAGTAGATGAATTCCACCATGCAGTATCTTCTAACTACCAAAATATTATAAACTACTTTGAACCAAAGTTTATGCTAGGACTTACAGCAACTCCTGATAGACTAGATAACAAAGATGTATTTAGCATATGTGATTACAATACAGTTTATGAAGTTAACTTAAAAGGAGCAATAGATAAGGGGTGGTTAGTGCCTTTTAGATATTATGGAATTTATGATGATAGTATAAACTATGAAGAAGTAGAATTTAAAAATGGAAAATACAATAATAAAGAACTTGAGAAAGCTCTTAACGTAGGCAATAGAGCAAATCTAGTACTAAATCATTATAAAAAGTATAAATCAAGACAAGCTCTAGGATTTTGTACAAGTAAATCACATGCAGAGTATATGGCAAAATACTTTAATGATAATGGAGTACCTTCATGTGCTGTATATAGTGGAAGTGAAGGAGAACATAGCATAGAAAGAAATGAAGCTCTTAAAAAACTTAGAAATGAAGAATTAAAAGTAATTTTCTCTGTTGATATGTTTAACGAGGGACTAGATGTAAAAAGTATAGATATGGTTATGTTTTTAAGACCAACAGAATCACCAACAGTATTTTTACAACAATTAGGAAGAGGCCTTAGAAAAGATAAAAATAAAAATTACTTAAATGTATTAGACTTTATAGGAAATTATAAAAAAGCAAACTTAGTACCATATTTATTGTCTGGGAAATGTAAAGAGAATATATCAAGTAGTAAAGGCAGTAGCATATTAAAAGAAGATGATTATCCAGAAGATTGCTTTATAGATTTTGATTTTAGACTTATAGATTTATTTGAAAGAATGAATAAGGAAAATCAAAAGCTAGAAGATATGATAATTGAAGAGTATTACAAAGTAAAAGAAGATTTAGGACATAGACCTTCAAGGCTAGATTTATTTACTTATATGGATTATGATTTATATGACAATATGAAAAAGAAAAGTAAATTAAATATATTTAAAGATTATTTATCTTTCTTAAATAAAATAGATGAACTTAATGAAGATGAAAAGGAAATTTTAAATAGCTTTGGATATGAATTTATAAATATGTTAGAAAATACAGCAATGAGTAAAAGTTATAAACTACCAGTGTTTTTAACATTTTATAATAATGGAAAATTAAAACATAAAATAGATGATGAAGACTTATATAAAAGCTTTAAAGAATTTTATACTAAAGGATCTAACAAAGTTGATATGTTAAAAGATAAATCAACTAAAGATTTTATGAATTGGGATAAGAAAAACTATATATCTTTAGCAAGAAAAAATTCAGTTAAGTTTTTATTAAAAAGCAGTAGTGAATTTTTCTATGAAGATAATGAATATGTAAGTTTAAATGATGAATTAGAAAAATTCTTAAATAATAATGTATTTATAGAAAACGTTAAAGAGACAATAGATTTTAGGACAAAAGAATTTTATAAAAATAGATACGAAAAGAAATAAGGGACTAACGAAACGTTCGGTAGGATAAAGGAGAAATTATGAACTGTATATTTTGCGATATGAATAATTACGTATTAGAAAATGAATTAGCTTATGCTATATATGATAAGTTTCCAGTAAACAAAGGACACATGCTTTTCATTCCTAAAAGGCATGTTAAAGACTTCTTTGATATAACAAAAGAAGAAAGAGAAGCTATATTTGATTTAGTAGACGAAGGTAAAAAATTATTAGATGATAAGTATAGCCCAGATGCTTACAATGTAGGTGTAAACTGTGGAGAAGTATCAGGGCAAACTGTAATGCATGTTCATGTGCATCTAATACCAAGATACATTGGAGATACTAATTCACCTCAAGGTGGTGTAAGAGGGGTAATACCTGATAAAATGAAATATTAGGAAATAAGGTCAACTATAATATATAAATAACCTCCTTTACTATTAAGTATGAAGGGGGTTATTTATTACTAATATAATAAAAGACTTGACTTAAAGCTAACTCTAAGTGGTATAGTTTAAATGATTAAAAATAGATAGATAGAAGTTAAAGAAAATTGGGAGGCAATAATGAAGAAATTATGGAAATACATTTTTAAATATAAACTTTTATTTTTCACAAGAATACTCACTATATCTATGGCAGCCTTATCTGTCATAGCATTTGATTTTATTATGGGATTTATAGTAGATATATTTGCAAGTGGAAGTAGTGAAAAGTTTGTACCTATTATTGTTGTAAGTATTTTGCTTATAATAATATTATTTTTAACCGAATATATAGACGGAAAAGTTATGTCCTCTTATATAAAAAGCACAGTAAATTATATGAAAACGGATATATTTAATAAAATACTAAATAAAGATATGAAAGATTTCTCACTAGATAATAGTGGTAAGTATATATCAATTCTTTACAATGATATAAAAATAATAGAAGATAGTTTATTAAATAATATCTTTCTTGTAATATCATCTTTTATATCTTTTATAATATCGTTAGTATTTTTATTTTCTATTAGTCCATACATAGTAATATTTATTGCTGTATTTGGAACTTTGGGATTTGTAATACCAAGTGCTTTATCTAAAAAATTAGTAATAGAAAAAAATAATTACTCACAAAATTTAGAAGAAATAACTTCTGTTACTAAGGATTTATTTTCAGGATTTGAAGTAATAAAAGGATTTAATATAGGAAGTAAAATTAATGAAATATTTAAAAACTCTTCTAATAATGTAGAAACTAGCAAGAGAAAATGTTCTATACTTGAAGCTATTATAAGGGGATTCTCACTTTCTTTTAGTGTTACTATATACTTAGGTGTTTTAATATTAGGTGGATACCTAATGTATAAAGGAGAGATAACAGTTGGTACAGCTATAATAATAATTCAATTAAGTACTCATGTAGTAGGGCCTGTTAAAGTAAGTATATCTTTAATCAATCAAATAAAATCAGTATCTCTTATAGCAGATAAAATTGATAATATAATTAATGACCTAAATGAAGATGTTGAAAATGAACAATTACCAATATTTGAAGAAAGCATCAAAGTTAATAATTTAAACTTTTCTTATACTGAAGATAGAAAAACTCTAAATAATGTTAATTTAACTTTTGATAAAAATAAAAAGTATGCAATAGTAGGAGAAAGTGGATGTGGTAAAAGTACACTAATAAAGCTACTAATGAGATATTACAAAACTTATGATGGAGAGATATCAATAGATAACAAAAATATCCAAAATATATTTAGTAATGATTTATATAAAAATATGTCTATGATTCAGCAAAATGTATTTATGTTTGATGATACTATAAAAGAAAATATTAAATTATTTGGAGATTATAGTGATGATGAAGTTTTAAATATATGCAAAAGATCTGGTTTATCTAATTTAATAAAACAACTTCCTAAAGGAATTGATTCTTTAGTTGGAGAAAATGGAAATAAATTATCTGGAGGAGAAAAGCAAAGAATAGCTATTGCTCGTTCACTTATAAATAATACTAAGATATTAATTTTAGATGAATCAACTTCTGCATTAGATAATGAAACTGCGTATAATTTAGAAAACTCACTATTATCCATTGATGATTTGACGTTAATAGTAGTAACTCACAAGCTTATAAAAAATATATTACTAAAATATGATGAAATAATAGTTATGAAAGATGGTTCAGTTATAGAAAAAGGTTCATTTAAAGAACTAATTAATATGAAAGGATATTTTTATAGTTTATATTATCTACAAAGTGAAGAAGTAGATATATCAGATAAATAAATATATCTAAATAATTTATAAACGAGGTATAACTTATATATTAAATAATTACAATTACATGGAAGAAAGTTATATAAAATATTACTATAAAGCAAATTTTTAATATTTAAACTAGTTGAATAATCATTGTGAAAGTGTTAACATATACATTGTCTATATTAAAATTTTGGTAAATATTGTAACTTGCAGTTGGATTTACTGAATAAAAATCCACTTACTTTGAGCAATGGAATCTATGATTCATTCGCGACATTTAAAGTTTAGTAAGTATTTATCACAAAAGATTTAATATAACTAAAAACTAAAGCAAAAGGGGAATAAGTAATGAAAAGAAAAAACTTAAGGGGTGTAATTGGTTATAGTTTAGCGGTGTGCCTGATAACAATAAACTGCTCTTCATCACTTGTATTCGCAGAAAAAGGTGTGAATATAAAAGAGAGTCAGATAAGAATGGCAAGTACAGAAAAGGTGAAGTTAGATAATGGAATTGTATTGAATTCAAAAGAAATGGGTGAAGGGGATGTAACCATTGTATTTGATACAGGTTATGGAAATACATTAGATAATTTTACATATATGCAAGGGGAATTATCAAAGATAGCAAAAACGTTGACATATGATAGAGCAGGATTAGGGGAAAGCAGTGATACAGGAAATATGGCTCCTCTTAGTGATAATGAGAGAAAAACTCTTAGAGATGGTGGAACAATAGAATATAATGAAGCTGATTTTGATGGTACTACTAAGACAGCAAAGGATAAGGCGGAGAACCTATATAAATTATTACAAGCTAAAAATCTTCCAGAACCATATATTTTAGTAACACACTCTTTAGGTGGTCATACTGCTATAGAGTTTGCAAAAATGCATAAAGAAAAAGTACAGGGCATAGTATTTATAGATTCAACTGGTAGAAGTGCTAATGGTGAAATGTATGAGTTTTTCGAATCATTTGTCCCGGGAATGGGAGACGAACAATTATCTGTATATAATAAGTATGATGGAACATTAGATGAGGTTCTTATGGGTGAAAATCAAGTTAAAAATGATAAAAATGCATTAAGAGACATACCTTTACTTTATTTAGAGTGTGACCCTTATGCAATGGCTCAAGGACCTATGGGTGATGCTTTTGCTGAATTGAAAACTAAACAAATAAGCGATTTATTGTCAATGTCTGATGATACTAAGCATGTTCAAATAAAAGACGCAACACATCAAGTACATACAGATAAACCAGAGGAAACATTAGCTCATGTAACAGAATTTATAAATTATTGTATAGAAAAAAATTAAATTATTTAATAAAAAATAGAGGTTTAGTATTATCAATTCTAAACCTCTATTTTATTAATTGTATAATATAATCAAAGTTTAAAATTGATAAAAATTTAATATAAGTTGGTTAGGGGGATGTAAAATGAAAAAAGATTAATTATACCTGTATATATCATGGTTACACTATTAATAGTAGGATGTTCAAATCTTACAAGCACAGCTTTACAAGGTTTTTATCAAAGCGCTATGAAAAATGGATATCATATACAATTTTCTTTTGAAAATGATGAAAATACCTTTGTTGCATACATTAACAATATAGAAATAAATAAGGGAACATATGAAAGTTTAGGGGATAGAAACTATATTTTAAAAGGAGATATGGATGAATTAACAGTAAAGCTAGAAAAAAATGATTCTTTTAGCATCAATATGGAAAATCTGTCAGAAAAACTAAATGATAGCAAACCAATACAGCTAAAAAATCTTGATAAAGTGCCTACGTATTTTGAACAAATATTTAGCGACGAAGATAAAGAAACTGTCCAAAATCTATTAAAATAACAAAATAACTGTATCTTATTGTTAAAGCATTAAGCTTGCCGAGATATAGTTATTTTTGTATAGTATTTTTCACAAAGTAAGCTAGAGGAAAATACACAACTAATACCTTTGCTATCTGATATATCAGACTCAGAAGGAGTATTAGAAGAACATCTAGTAATCAATGAAATCCATAATAAGCAATTAAATAAATACCAAGATGTAGCACGCTATAGTTTTGAAACAAAATCAGGGGGAGAAAAATATTATAGAACAAATAAACATACAAATAAACAATGCAAAAAACGAAGTAGCTAAAAAATATGTATTAGAAAATAAACTAAATGACCTAAAAAAAGAATTACATAAAAGTGAAGAAGAACTAAATCAACTAGAAAGCAACCTTAGAAAAGAGAAAAGAGATGTAGATAAGCTAAAGACACTATCATTATCAAACCTAATGTCTACAGTAATGGGAAACAAAGCAGAAAAAATGGAAAAAGAAGAAAAAGAATACATAATGGCAAAAATCCAATATGATAGTTGTCAATCTAGAGTAAGCTCAATAAAATCTAGCATAAATGATACAACAAAAATACTAAATAGCTTAGAAAAATACGAAGAAGAATATGCCAACTTATTAAAAAAGAAAATAGAGCTAATTAATATATATGGTGATGAAAATACTAAAAATAAAATCATAGACATAGAAGAAAAAATTGATAGCTACCTAAAGGAAATCAAAGAAATAAATGAATCCATATCAGTTGGAGATAGTCTAATAGAGGAAATAGCACAAGCTAAAAAACTATTAAATTCTGCAAAAAATTGGAGTACCCTTGATATACTTGGTGGAGATCTATTAAGCTCTATGGCTAAGCATAGTAAAATAGATGAAGCTCAATTTCATTTTTCTAGAATTTCAAATTTAACAAACTCTTTCAATAAAGAATTAAGAGATGTAAACATTAGTGGAGTTGGATTTTCAGGTACAACAAAAACTTTTGATATATTCTTTGATAATATATTTAGTGATCTTTCAGTAGATAAACATATCAATCAATCTTATGACAAGGTATATAACCTAGAAAGAAGTGTAGAAAGTATACTAAGAAAGCTAAAAAGTGATAAGGAAAAATTAAATATTGAAGTTACTGTTACGAGAAATGAATATGATGAATTTATAAAAAATATATAGGATTAGATAATACCTTATCTAATAAGGTAATAAAATTATGGATAAACTAGTTGAGAATCAAAACACAAAGAGGAAGTGAGACCATGAATTTCAACCTTAACCAAAGTGCAAAAGAACAAATAGATAAACTACTAACACAAGAACAAAAACAAGAAAAAGCTTTCAGAATATATATCCGTAGAATCTCTGGCTGACGTGGTCCCGTTTGGGATGTAGCTCTGGATGAGCCTACAGATAAAGATGAAGTATTTGAATCAGATGGATACAAAATATTTATTAGAAAAGAAATGGCACAAAAAATTAACAACGTTGAAATCTTTTACCAATACGGAATAAGCAAAAGTGGTTTTAGAGTTTTAACAGACATGATGTGGAAACTAGAATACAAATATGAAGATTGGGCAAAACCAAATTTTAATTAAATAATAAAAGTGATAATCCCCTTATCTAAGGAAATCTTAGCTAGGGGGATTACCATTTCTATACAACTATACCGTATTTTTTTATTCTATACTGTAAGCTTTGCCTTTTTATATCTAAGGCTTGAGCAGTTTTACTTATATTATAACCATAATGCTCTAAAGCCTTCTTTATAACTTCACATTCATAATTATCCATAGTAGATTGCAAGCTATCAAATACATCAACAGAAATTTCATCGACTTGCTTTTTTCCAATGTTTTTAAATAAATAATTAGGTAAGTTGGTAAGTTCAAAGGAACTTCCTTCAATTGTATTTAGAGCATATTCTATTACATGCATAAGTTCTCTAACATTTCCTGGCCAATTATAATTATTTAATACCTCTAATACGTCTTTTGAAATATGATTTATATTCTTAAAATACTTATCTCCTAGAGTATGTATAAAATATTTTAAAAGAAGGTCAACATCTCCGGTTCTTTCTCGAAGAGGAGGAATATTTACTATTATAGTTGATATTCTATAGAACAAGTCTTTTCTCAAAATATTATTGTTTGTTATAAAAAAAGGATCTTCGTTGCAAGAGGAGATTATTCTAACATTGGATTTTATAATCTTCTTACCCCCAACTCTCATAAAGGTACCATCTTGTAAAAATCTAAGAAGTTTAGATTGTAACAATAAATTCATTGAGTTAAGCTCATCTAAAAATATAGTACCACCATCTGCTTCTTCAAATAAACCAGGCTTGTCAATGCTTCCAGTGAAGGCACCTTTGGTAGTTCCAAATAATATTCCTTCTATCAAATTTTCAGGAATGGCAGCACAGTTAATTGCCAAAAACTTTTCATTATAACGTTTGCTATTATTATGAATGCTTTGTGCAAATAGTTCTTTACCAGTTCCAGTCTCACCATAGATAAGCACATTACAATCTTGACTAGAAACCTTTATTGCTAGGTTTATTGCTTCTTTAAAATTAGCACTTTCTCCTTTTAAATCTATAAAGGTATGATTAATAGTTTTATTGTCTAAAGGAGGATTTGCACTTTGTTTATCTATTAAATCTTCCATACTTTTTAAATCTGATAGATTCTTTTGAATGGAAGATAAATCTCTTTCTATAATCCAGGAGCCTACTAAGTTATTATCGAAAAAAATAGGATAAGCTGAATTTATAGTGGTTATAGTTTTACCAGATGATGATTTAAAAGTATCACATCTATTTATAATTGGAGATTTAGTTTTTAGTGTTGTAAGTATAGTACTGTATTTAGGATTTATATTAGGAAATATATCTGTAAGATGTTTGCCTAGTACATCTTCCTCATTAGTCTCAAGGGAAATTGATGAACTAGATTTGTTGTAATATATTAAATTTGCGTTTTGATCGTATAGATGAACTCCATAATAAATTGAATCAAGGACTTTTTCAAATATCATATTTGTAGGAATACTCTTTTTTATAAATATAAATGATAGGTCATTATTAGTAGTAATAAATTCATAGTAAAATTTTTCTAAGTTCCAAGTGAATATTCCATTGTTTTGATTTAAGTTAATGTCTAGAATTTGGTGAATAGAAGTGTTTATATGAAGTTTAAGTAGCCCTTCATAAAACTTGGTAAAATAGTCCGTATTACTCTTTACTGATAATATACAATGATGTTTATCTAAAGTTATCACTGCATCGATTACTTTCATTTTAATAATCCTTTCTTAATGAAGCGAATTTTAAATGCCTATTATACTGTTAATTATATAGATTTTTTAGCATAGGTGCAAACCTATTTTGCAAAGTGCAAAATTAATTTGCGGTTAAGGTATTGAAATTATTCTGTTAAGTAAAAAAGTGATTAATTAAAAGGTAGATATAGGCTAAATAATCATAAAATAAACAAAAAAGTTAGAAATTTAAAAGTTGGCATTATACTTGCAATATATATAGGTAAATGAAAATGAGGGCGAGGTGAGAATTTGACAAGGGAAGTAATAGATATATTTGAAGTACCAAAGGAAGTAGAAAGTATTATAAATAAAATCATATCAAAGGATGAGGAAGAACTTATTGTTTTAATAAAAAGGAAAACGTATTCCGAAGAAGGGCTTATAGAATTAGTAAATAAGAATTTACAGGTAATACCAAAAGAGTTTATAAACAATTGTTATAAAAGAAATATTATAGATAAGGTAATAATTGAAAATAAGATATTTTATAAAGTTTCTAGTTTGTATTATAGATTATCTGTATTTGCTCAATATGAGCCTGAAAAATGGATAGAGATAGATGAAAATTTAAGAAAAATAATTGATGAATGGTACGTTAAAGAATACGCAAAAAGATCTATAGATAAAGTAGAAAAGCTAAAAAATGGGGAAATAAGTGCTATAGAAAATGCTTATTTTATAACTCTAGAAGAAAGTTTAGAACTATTAGAAAATAAAAGCAATGATATATATATATTACCTTGTAATTGTAAATCACTGGCAAAAAACTGTAACAAACCTATCAATGTATGTATCCAATTTGAAAATGGTATTAACACTATGGTTGATAGGGAATGGGGTGAAAAAATTTCAAAGGAAAAAGCTAAAGAAATAACAATAAAAGCTAATAAATCTGGGTTAATGCATAGTAGTGAGTGTGAAAGCGCGCTATGCAACTGTGATGGTTGTTGTTGTTATCCAATAAGAGCCGCTAAAATATTAAATGTAGAAAAAGAATGGCCAAAGAAAGTACACAAAATTATATGGGATAAAGATAAATGCACTAACTGTGGTAAGTGTAGTAAAATCTGTAATTTTAATGCTTTTATAATGAATAATAAAACTATAAGCTTTGATGAAAATAAATGTTGGGGATGTACAATATGCAAGGATAATTGCCCTACAAAAGCTATAACTTTAAAGTACTAAATAGCAATAATTAAAAAGGGGGGATATTATGATTAAGATAGATACAGAAAATATTTCACTAGAAGAATTTGTAGCAATAGCTCGGAATAAAGTATCCTTTGAATTTTCACATGAATACATAGAAAATATAAAAAAAGCAAGAATGTTAGTAGAAAAATTTGTAAATGAAAACAGGGTTATTTATGGAATAACAACAGGTTTTGGAGACAATGTAAATCATATAATAGACACTTCAGATGTAGAAAAACTTCAAATTAACTTAGTAAGATCTCATGCTTGTTCTGTGGGAGAACCTTTAGAGACTGAGTTAGTTAGAGCTATTATGCTAAAGATGTTGCTAAATGCGGGTACTGGATATTCAGGACTATCTATAGAAACAGCAAACATAATAAAAGATTTGTTAAATAAAGATATTGCACCATTTGTACCACAGGAAGGTTCTGTAGCATATTTGTCAGTAGAAGGTCATATTGCACTAACTCTTATAGGAGAAGGTAAAGTATATTATAAAGGAAAGCTAGTAAGTTCAAAAGAGTGTTTTAAATTAGAAAAAATTAATCCAATAAAACTTAAATCAAAGGAAGCTTTATCATTGTTAAATGGAGCAAACTCCGTAACAGGAATAGCTATAATGTCATTATATGATTCTATTATGGCTTCAAAGATAAGTGACATTTCAGCAGCTTTATCAATAGAAGGGCTAAGAAGTACTATAAAAGTATTAGATGCTAGACTTCATAAAACCAAAAATCACAAGGAACAGCAACTTTGTGCAGCGAATATATCAAAAATTTTAAAGGATAGTGAAATAGTAAGTATTAGTATAAATGATAAATTACAAGATGCCATATCTATAAGGTCAATACCTCAAATGCACGGTGCAGCTAAAAGATTAATAAATGAAAGTTATATAGCAATTATAGACGAAATGAAGTCTTGTAGTGATAATCCTATAATATTGCCTGAACATGATACTGCTATTATGGGAGGTAATTTTGATGGATCTTATGTAGGAAGTCACTCAGATATTATATGCATAGCAAGTTGTATGCTAGCTAAAATATCAGAAAGAAGAATAGACAGATTAACCAATAGACACCTAAGTAATTTACCAGCATTTTTAACTTTGAATCCAGGTATAAACAATGGATATATGATACCACAATATACTGCTTCTGGGTTATATTCAGAAATGAAAGTATTATCATCACCATCATCTATTGATAATGTTCCAACATGTGCAAGTCAAGAAGATACAGTTACAATGGCATATTTTGCGGCTTTAAAATCTTACAAGGTAGTAAAAAAACTTCAGTATATACTAGCCATTGAAATCATGCTAGGAATTCAAGCAACAGATTTATTATCTCCATATAAAAGGTCAACTGCAACTGAAAAAGTATGTAGCTATATTAGAGAAAAGGTGCCTTTTTTAGAGGATGATAGATACATTTATCCAGATATGGAGTTTATTTTTAATAACATTAGAAGTGGTAAGATACTAGCATTAGTAGAAGATAAAGTAGGAAAAATAGAAATTTAAATAAAGGGGGAAATGTTTATGTTAACAATGGTTGATAATATAGTAATTATATTATTCGTAGCTTTTGTAATATACGTTGGATATTACTTTTCAAAATCAATCAAGGATATGGAGAGTTTTTATTTGGCAAATAGAAGCTTACCATGGTCATTAGTTGTAGGGACTTTAGTAGCGTCTTGGTATGGTGGTGTTGGAGTTGTAGGTACCGTAGGATATGCAGCAGCTTTTGGATTTTCTTCATGGGCTATATGGTCAGTTGGAGCTCATTTAATTAGATTTCCATTAGCTTTGTGGGTAGGGCCTAAGATACATATCAGATCAGATGTAACTATACCAGATTTTCTTGATAGTACTTATGGTAAATGGGTTGCTATATTAGGTTCTATATTCTTATTTATATATTGTTCACAATTAGGTGAAATCACAGCTACAGGTTATATTGGTCAAGCAGCTTGGGGAGCTGATAAAGTAGTAGTTGGTGTTGTTGTTGTTTTGCTTACAATACTTCTTACTTGCTTAGGCGGACTTATGGGAGTTGCAGTTACTGATATGATTATGTTTGCATGTATGGTGTGTGGAGTTTGCTTGGTGTTTCCAAAGTTATTTGATACTGTTGGGGGACTTAGCGGATTAGAAGAATTGCTATCAGCTAATAAAGAATTATTAGACCCAGTAGCAGGTATGCCTATGTCAAAGGCAATAATGCTTTTAATACTTTGTCTAAATGTTTATGCTGATCCAAGTTTTTATCAAAGATTCTCTGCATCAAATTCAGTAAAAACAGGTAGACGTGCAATGCTTACTTGCTTCTCATTATGGGTAGCTTTTGATGTTGTAATAGTACTTACAGGTATGATAGTTAGAGGTTTATATCCAGAAGCAATACCAGAAGTGGCATATGTATCTGTAATATTAAGTGAACTTCCAGCAGGACTTAGGGGAATGTTTATAGTTGGACTTATGGGAGCTATAATATCTACTCTTGATAGTTACTATTTAATAGGAGGAACTACTCTTGCTAATGATATATACGGTAGGCTTCTTAATAAGAAATTAAGCGATAAGACTGTAGTAAATTTAAGTAGGATTGGTTGTTGTATATTAGGTTTAATAGGGTTATTGTTAGCCTTTAAGTTTACTATGGTATACGATGCAATTGCATTTTTAATGAGTTTATGGATGTCAGCGGCTTTTGTACCTATAGTAGGTGGACTTATGTACAAAGGTAAAAAGACTCAAGCTGGTGGACTTATGTCTATGATATCAGGTGTATTAGTATTTGCTTATTTTAAATTAAACCCAATTACTATATCTGAAACTTTTGGAATATTAGAGCCGATTATAATAGCTCTTCCAGTATCATTTATTTTATGGGTAATAGGAAATAAAATTGGAAAAGACAAGTCAGAGCTAAATAAATTAGATAAAGAAAAGAACATAATAAAGAGTTTATAAATAAGGGGTGAAATTATGTCTGATAAAGATTCTAAAATACAATGGCTAGGATTAGATGGATTTTTAGTAATACTGTTTCCTATAGTGGTATTTATTATTTGGTATGCTGTACAACACCAAATAGATTTTATAATAGGTAAGGTAGTGCCTTATGGAACTATACTAGTAGTTATTGCAATATTATTTAAATATTTTAAAGAAGTGATGCAATTTAGCAAACCTATGGATAAGTCAAAATAGTAGGAGATGAAGATTATGAAAATTGATAGTTATGTAAAAATCATGAGTGAAAAAGAGGCAAAAGAAATAGCTAATAAAAGGGGAAATACTTTAGGTAAAATCTTATTAAAAAATAATCCGATAAATAATATGAAGGTGTTGTATATAGAAAATAAGATAATTACTTTGAATATGATTCATGAGCCAAATATTATAAGTAAAAATATTTTTAAAGCAAATAGGAAAAAGCAAAAGATTACTTTTATAGCAGATGGATCAACAGGTAGTGTAGCCTATTATGAATCCGGTCCTGGTATTGAAAATATAAATGCTGATGAAGATAATATTCAATTTTCAATTTATGAAGATAATGTATTAATAGAAAAATCAAAGAAATTAGCTAGAAGGATAGTAAGAAGAAAAGTAGGTGGAGATGTTTCCTTGGAAATAGAAAGTATAAAAAGTGTATTTAGACCTTTTCACGTAGCTTTTTATGGAGAGTTAGAAGAGGGAAAAAAAGTAAGATACTTGCCTATAGCAGCAGATGGATGTAATAGTAAACGAACTTTTTAAATAGTATTAAGGGAGATATAAAATGGGGATAGTTGTTTTAGGTGAAAACATAAAAATAGATGATGTTGTAAATGTAGCAAGATATGGATATAAGGTAGAATTTTCTAAGGAATATATAGATAGAGTATTAAAGTGTAGGAAATTAGTGGAAAAATTCTCGGATAAAGAAAAAGCAATATATGGAGTAACTACAGGTCTTGGAGATAATTGTAATAAATATATACCTATTAAAGAGAGAGAAATAATACAAAGAAACAATATACTATCTCATGCTACATCTCTAGGAGAACCAATAGATGATGAATGTGTAAGGGCTATAATGTTTGTTATGCTTCAACATATGGGGCAAGGATTTTCAGGTATAAGGCTAGAGACGCTAGAACAAATGAAAACCTTGCTTAATAATAATATTACACCAATAGTACCTAAACATGGTTCAGTTGGGTATTTATCTTTAGAGGCACATATTTCATTGGTATTGATTGGAGAGGGAAAGGCAAAGTATAAAGGGGAAATAGTAAGTGGCAAAGATGCTTTAAACAAAGTAGGATTAAAACCTATAGTATTATCTACAAAAGAGGGATTAACATTATTATCTGGAACTAGTTCAGTAACTGGTATTACATCACTATCTTTATATGATGCTATAGTATTAGCAAAGACTAGTGATATATCAGCAGCAATGTCTCTAGAAGTACTAAAAGGAACACTAATGGCTATGGATGATAGACTAATGCAGGTAAGACCTCATAAGAATCAGATAAATACAGGCTACAATATAAGAGAGATTTTAAAAGATAGTGAGATAATAAAAGAATATGAAGGGCATAGAGTACAAGATGCACTATCAATTAGGTGCATACCTCAACTTCATGGAGCTTGTAAAAAAATAATACAGGACGCAACAATAACTTTAAATACAGAACTTAATTCATCAGTAGACAATCCTCAAATATTTGATGATGGAAGTGATGAAGGTATAGCTATAATGGGATGTAATGCAGATGGTTCTTATGTAGGGATAGCAGCAGATACATTAGCAATAGCAGTTACAAATCTTATGAAAATGAGTGAGAGAAGAACTGATAGAATGCTAAATAGACATGTTAGTGAATTGCCAGCATTTTTAAATAAAAATCCAGGTCTTAATAATGGGCTTATGATACCACAGTATACATCAGCTGGAATACTTGGAGAGATGAGAGTTTTATCACATCCTGCTACTATTGATAATGTTGTAACTTGTGCAAATCAAGAGGACTATGTAAGTATGGGATATAATGCAGCATTAAAGTCATATGAGTGTATATCTCTTGCAAAGTATATAGTGGCAATAGAGCTACTTTGTTCAACACAAGCACAAGGATTTTATGAAAAATTAAGTCCATCAAAGGCAACTAAAAAAGTTTGCAATGTTATTAGAAAAGGTGTAGATTTTATAGAAAATGATTGTAATATGTATGAGCCTATTGAGTATATTGCAGATTTAATAAAGCATAATAAGATTGTTGATGAAGCGGAAGAAGTTATTGGTAAACTTAAATTTTAAGAAATATAGCTAGTGATAGTATAAAGAATACTACATCACTAGCTTTTTTACGTACTATGGCATTATATTAAATGAGTATATGATATAATTGTTATATATTGTAAAAAATCATAATAATATCTATAGCAAAATGTGTTACAAATATATTTTTAACTTATGAAGTGAAAGGAATATAAGTAAATATGGAAGTTAATCACAAACTATTTGATACTATAGATGAAGCAGTATTTGTTCTAAAGGACAAAAACGTGAAATGGATAAATAAATATAGCACTAGGTTCTTTGATAAAAATCAAATCTTGAACATAAATTTTTATGAATTATTTAATATAAATGACAAAATAAAAGAAAATCAAATCTTAGACCACAACTCAGGTAGAAAATTCAAAATAAAATACACTGAATCTGAAGATTTAAACTCTGAAATAATTATTATGAAATGTATCAATGATTATAAAGATGATAAAGTTAAGCTTCATTGTCTAGAAAAAGTAGTTGAATCAATAGACAATGGAATAGTATTAAGTGACTTAGATGGAAAAATAGTATTATACAATAAATGGCAAGAATATTTAGATGATAATAAAAAAGAAGAGGTACTAGGAAAGAAATTATGGGAAGTATATGATTATGGTCATGAACATAAGTCTGAACATCAAATGGTATATAAAACTAGAACACCAATAAAAGATGCATACAAAGTATTTTCACATAGATATGCCCACTATAGTACTTATCCTATAGAACTAGAAGATGATGTAGTGGGAGTTTTCTCCGTAAGTACAAATGAAAAAATTCTACAGGATTTACTATTAGAAACTATAGAAATAAAGAGGCAAATAGTAAATAGAAATATAGAAAATACAAAAAAATATGACAATAAAAACGGAACAAGATATGAGTTTTCATCCATAGTAGGAGGGGAAAAAATAAGAAATCTAATAACCTTATCTCAAAAGATAGCCTTATTAGAAAGTAATATTTTAATTATAGGAGAAACTGGAACAGGAAAAGAAGTGTTCGCCCAAAGTATACACAACTATGGAAAAAATAAAAATGAACCATTTATTCCAATAAACTGTGCAGCTATACCTGAAAACTTACTTGAAAGTATTCTATTTGGCACAGTAAAAGGATCCTATACAGGAGCAGCAGACACAGCTGGATTGTTTGAAGAAGCAGGAAGAGGAACAATATTTTTAGACGAATTAAACTCAATGCCAATATCTATGCAAACTAAACTACTTAGAGTAATACAAGAGCGTAGAACCACAAGAATAGGTTCTAGCAAAATGTACAATATAGAATGTAGAATAGTCACAGCAATAAACGAAGAACCTAAAGTATTAATAAATGACAATAGATTAAGACAAGACTTATTTTACAGAATATCTAGTTTAACAATAAAAATACCACCACTTAGAGAAAGAAAAGAAGATATAGAATTATTAACTAAATTTTATATATCAAAATATAATATAAGACTAGATAAAAGTATAGAAGGAATCAATGAAGATGTACTAAAAGTACTAAAAAAACACAACTGGCCAGGAAATGTTAGAGAGTTAGAACATATAATAGAAAACTTATTTATAGCCTGTGAAGATAATAAAAAGATAATAGATTTAGATTGTTTAACTGAGTACATAAGATATGAACTTAACTTAAACAATAATGAGAATGAAGATGTTTATATAAATAAAACAAAGGTTGAGGATTACTTTAATATAGATTTACATGAAGATACTAAAGAAGACTTATCCTTAACAGAGATTTTAAATAACATTGAAAGAAAAATAATAGTTAACGTATTAGAAGAAAATAATTGGAACATATCCAAATCTTCTAAACAATTAAACATAATAAGACAAAGTTTAATTTACAGAATAAAAAAATTAGACATTGCAAAATAAAAACTGTATAAAAACTATACACAAAAAAAAGGATAAAATTTATACATA
>NZ_HG529275.1 GCF_000499525.1 Faecalimicrobium dakarense
AAAAGGATAAAATTTATACATAACTGTATAAAATTTATCCTTTTTTTACGCTCTTATATATTGCTTTTTTTTATTAATGTATTATTTTTTTTACTTATGGAGTATTTTTAATTTCTATATATATATAACATGAGCGAAGAGGGGGATTGTATAAGTTGCACCGATATTTAAGCGACTGTGTCGGCTCTATGAGCAAAGCGAATTTTGCGAATGCCTGGAAGAAAGCTTATATAATTAATCATCGAGCGGCCCATATTATATATAAATTAAAAAACGGAATCTGGCATGAATGTTGCTTATATAAAAGATGTATTAGTTGAATGTAAAATATAAAATTAGGGGGATTTTATTATGGAGATGGTATTAAATAAAATAAACAAAGATATTAAGGAATCAATGAGCATTAAAATAACTCATATTCCAAAAGAAGTACCAAAATTTATAGAAGGAATAAGAAGAGCACCTAAAAGGGATGCAAAATTATCAGAAAGTGATATAAAACTAGCTTTAAAAAATGCTTTAAGATACATACCAGAGGAATACCATGAGGAATTAGCTCCAGAATTTTTAGAAGAATTAATGACTATGGGAAGAATATACGGATATAGATTTAGACCAGAAGGAAATTTAAAAGGAAAAAATTTCGAAGAATATGAAGGTAGATGTACAGAGGGTAAAGCTTTCCAAACAATGATTGATAACAATTTAGATTTTGATATAGCGCTATATCCTTATGAACTTGTTACATACGGTGAAACAGGGCAAGTATTCCAAAACTGGATGCAATATATAGTAGTAAAAGAATATTTAAAAGTACTAACAGAAGATCAAACTTTAGTTATACAATCTGGCCATCCACTAGGATTATTTAAATCAAAGCCTGATGCACCAAGAGTAATAATAACAAATGGATTAATGATAGGAATGTTTGATAATTTAGAAGATTGGAAAAGGGCAGCTGCAATAGGTGTATCTAACTATGGTCAAATGACTGCTGGTGGATGGATGTACATAGGACCTCAAGGTATAGTTCATGGTACTTATTCAACATTATTAAATGCAGGAAGATTAGTTCTTGGAGTTGACCAACACTCAGACTTAAAGGAAAATTATTTGTAACATCAGGACTAGGTGGAATGAGTGGTGCTCAAGGAAAAGCGGCAGAAATAGCAGGTGCAGTTGGTATAATAGCTGAAGTTGATTATTCAAGAATAGAAACTAGACATTCTCAAGGATGGGTAAGTGAGGTAGCTAGAACTTCTGAAGAAGCTTATGCATTAGCTAAAGAATATGTTAAAAAGGGAGAACCTTGTGCAATAGCATACCATGGTAATATTGTAGACTTACTAGATTATGCAGTAGAAAATAATGTTCATATAGATTTATTATCAGATCAAACATCATGCCATGCAGTTTACGATGGAGGATATTGCCCTCAAGGAATTAACTTTGAAGAAAGAACTAGATTATTATCAGAAAACAAAGATGAATTTATAAAATTAGTAGATAAAACTTTAATTAAGCACTTTGACTTAATCAAAGAATTACACAATAGAGGTGTTTACTTCTTTGATTATGGAAACAGCTTTATGAAGGCAGTATACGATGCAGGATGTATGGAAATATCTAAAAATGGTGTAGATGAAAAGGATGGATTTATATTCCCATCGTATGTTGAAGATATATTAGGACCACAATTATTTGACTATGGATATGGACCATTTAGATGGGTTTGCTTATCAGGAAAAGAAGAAGATTTAGAAAAAACAGATAAAGCAGCAATGGAGATAATAGACCCGAATAGAAGATATCAAGATAGAGACAACTGGGCATGGATAAGAGATGCAAAGAAAAATGCTTTAGTAGTTGGAACTCAAGCAAGAATACTTTATCAAGATGCAATGGGAAGAACAAATATAGCTCTTAAATTTAACGATATGGTAAGAAAAGGTGAAATAGGTCCAGTAATGCTAGGAAGAGACCACCATGATGTTTCAGGTACAGATTCTCCATTTAGAGAAACATCAAATATTAAAGATGGAAGTAATATAATGGCTGATATGGCTACTCACTGTTTTGCAGGTAACTGTGCAAGAGGAATGAGTTTAGTAGCTCTTCATAATGGTGGAGGAGTTGGTATAGGGAAATCTATCAATGGAGGCTTTGGTATGGTACTAGATGGCTCTCAAAGAGTAGATGATATACTAAGAACTTCTATGCCATGGGATGTGATGAATGGAGTTGCAAGACGTGCATGGGCAAGAAATGAAAATTCTATAAGTACAGTTATAGAATACAACAAAATGTGCGAAGGTAAAGACCATATAACTCTTCCATATATAGTTGATGAGCAATTATTAAATGAGGTTATGGAAAAAAACATTTCTAAATAAGGCTTACGCAAATTCAAGAAAGATTATAATCCTGGAAGTTGTCCAAGTGAAAATTTACAATTTATAATGCAATTAGGTTAAGTATTAAATTTAGTGATAAAAATAGGAGTTAATTAACTCCTATTTTTATATTGAAGGAAATTATATTTTATCCGGTTTGTGGATAAATATAATTTCCAACCGATAAGCTTGAGCAACGGACCTGATTTGTAGGTCGTTGGAGACATGAAGTGCAGCGCCCACGCAGTGGCTAAAGCAAAGCGAATTTTTTATCACTAATATATTAAAAGTCATATCTATATAAAAACACATTAAGATGGCTTTTTATATTATCAAGATACACAGCTTTTTCATTAACCAATTTATATCCTTGACTATCATAAAATCCATAATTACATCTATCATCAGTATATAAATATAAAGACTTAACATCCATACTTTTCATATACTCATTTAAATATTTAACCAAAGTCTTTCCTACACCAAGACCTCTGCTTTCTTTACTTACAATAAATAAATTAATGCATCCTTGAAATTCATCTTCAAACCCATCTATAAGCTCTTTATAAGCAGATATAACTTTTGAAAACTCATTTAATTCCTTTATATTTTTATAATCAGATAAAATTAAATCTACATCATCAGCATTATCAAATAAATCCTTAGAGTCACATTTTAAATTATTTTTATCAGATTTAGCACCACCTAAGATAAATCCAATAACTTTACTATCCTTTTCACATATCTTACTAAAGGAGCTTTCTAAAATACAATTTTGTAGATAACTACCTAACACAACATCTAATAAATTCTTATCTTCAATAAATTTATCAAATCCAAATGCATTACCTATAAATTCTTTCATGCAATTATAATCTTCTTTTAATATTTCTCTGTAAACAACTTGACTCATAATATTTTTCTCCTTCAAAACTATATTTAAATACCTTATAATAAATGTAAAGTGTGCTCTAAGGGGAGAGTCAATAAAAAAATAAAATATAGGATGTGATTAATATTAAGAATATATTTTCTATTGGTGAGGTTTCTAAAATCAAAGATATAACTATAAAGGCACTGAGATATTATCATAAGGTAGGAATCCTTATTCCAAAGTATATAGATGAAAATAGTGGATACAGGTACTATACAATTGATCAATTTATTTCTATAGATATTATAAAAGGTTGTAGAGAATTAGGTACAAGCATATCAGAATTACAAGAGATATTCAAAGAGTGTGATACTGATAAGTTATTAGAGTTTTTACAGCTTAAAAAACAAGAGGCAAAAGATAATATATGTAAAATGGAAAATATAATTAAACATATTGATGATTTAAGCTTAACTATAAAAGATTCAAAAGAGATTATAAAAGAAAGTGATATAAAAATTAAGTATTTTAATAAGCGTCATATAGTTGCAATAAAATGTGAAGAGGCGGGCAACTTAAATGAGTTAATATATTATTCAGATTTAGATAAAATTATTAGTGATTATAATATAGAAACATCTATAAATAGAGGTATAATATATAAATTAAACTCATCAGAAGAAGTAGAGCCACAGTATGTATTTGATGTAGTAAAAGATATTAGTAAAATAAAAGATAAAAGTAATATAAAGACATTGCCAAGTGGCGATTATATTACATTAATTTATAATAAAGAAAATATTGATGAAAAAAGAAAAGAGTTACTAGATTATATAAAAGAAAATAATATAAAAGTTGAAAATATAATTGAGACAGAAATATTTAATGATATATTCAATACAGATGATTTTAGTTGTCAAATTCAAATTCTTATAAAAAATTAGCACTCGATACTTGACAGTGCTAATAAAATGATTAAAATAATAAATATAGAAAAAATTTATTAAAAATAAACTTAGGAGGAGATAAAATGGAAAATAAAAAAGGCAATATATCAATACATACAGAGAACATATTCCCTATAATAAAGAAATGGTTATACTCTGACAAAGACATATTTTTAAGAGAGCTTATAAGTAATGGATGCGATGCAATAAACAAGCACAAAAAATTAATTTCTTTAGGGGAAATATCAGACAATAAAGATAATGACTACAAAATAAATGTAGTTATAGATAAAGAAAATCAAACACTTATATTTGAAGACAATGGTATAGGTATGACTGAGGAAGAAGTAGAAAAGTATATAAATCAAGTTGCTTTTTCTGGAGCTGAAGATTTTGTAAATAAGTACAAAGAAAAAATAAGTGAAGAAAATGATATAATAGGTCACTTTGGATTAGGTTTCTATTCAGCATTTATGGTATCTAAAAAAGTTCAAATAGATACATTATCATATAAAGAAAATGCTGAGGCTGTAAGATGGATAAGTGAAGGACAAACAGAATATGAAATAAGTCACAGTGATACTAAAACTACAAGAGGTACAACGATAACACTATACTTAGATGATGATAGTAAGGAATTTTTAGAAGAGTATACTGTAAGAAGTATAATTGACAAGTACTGTTCATTCTTACCAGTTGATATATACTTAAAAGTTAGTGGGAAAGAAGAAGAGGATTTAAAACCTATAAATGATACAAAGCCTTTATGGACAAAATCACCAAAGGATTGTACAGATGAGGAATACAAAGAGTTTTACAGAAAAGTATTTAAAACATTTGACGAACCATTATTCTGGATACACTTAAACGTTGATTATCCATTTAACTTAAAGGGAATATTATACTTCCCTAAATTAAAAAATGAGTTTGAACTTATAGAAGGTAAAGTGAAATTATACAACAATCAAGTGTTTGTTGCAGATAATATAAAGGAAGTTATACCAGAGTTTTTATTACTGCTTAAAGGTGTAATAGATTGCCCAGATTTACCTTTAAATGTATCTAGAAGCTTCTTACAAAATGATAAAGATGTAAGCAAAATATCTAAGCATATAGTTAAGAAAGTTTCAGATAAACTAAAATCATTATACAAAAATGAAAAAGAAAACTATGAAAAATTCTGGGATGATATACAAGTATTTATAAAGTTTGGATGCTTAAAAGATGAAGGATTCTACGATAGAATAAAAGATATTATATTATTTAAAAATATTGATGATAAATACTTAACACTTAATGAGTATCTAGAAAGCTGTAGGGAAAAGCATGAAAACAAAGTATTTTATATAAGTGATAAAAATCAACAATCTCAATATATAAAATTATTTAAAGATTATGGGTTAGATGCAATAACTTTAGATACTAGTATAGATAATCACTTTATATCATTTATTGAATATAAAAATCCACAAGTTAAGTTTAAAAGAATAGATGCAGATTTATCAGATGTATTAAAAGATAAAAATGAAGATGAAAATAAAGAAGAAAAAACTGTTATAGAAAATCTATTTAAAAATTTAGTTAGTGATAAAGTAAAAAATTACTCAGTAGAGAGCTTAAAGAGTGAAGATACTACAGCTATAATATTAGTATCAGAAGAATCAAGAAGAATGGCTGAAATGAAATCACAATTTGCAGGAATGGATTTTGGGATGAATTTTGAAGAAGAAAAGACTTTAGTTATAAATAATAATAGTCCAATAGTTAAAAAGTTAGTTGATTTAAAAGATGATGAAAGTAAAAAAGAACAATTATCTTTAATATGTAATCAAATAGTAGATATAGCCCTACTTTCAAATAAAGAATTAGATTCAAAAGAACTAGATGAGTTTATAAAAAGAAACAATAAACTTATAAGTATGGTAATGGATTTATAAAAAAATGTACCCTAGTGTTTATAATATATAAATGCTAGGGTATTTTTTGTATACAAGAAGATTAAATGTAAAAATATGGAATAAAATGTAGAAAAATAACAATATATACCATTTTATATTAAAAATATTTTAAATTAAATAAAAAATACTAAAAATACGCAAGTTTCGACAAAATATTACAAAATGATTATGATATATTACTTAAGGATAAAAGTTGAGGGAGGCATTTAATATGAGCTATCGTAAGAATGATTATGAGATGAATTATGTTAAGGAGGATATTGAGCAGAGTTTTTTTAAAAGGAATAAAAAAGTGATTATAGCAATTATAGTATCATTTTCATTAGGGATTATGGGAGGATCATCTATCGGAATAGATGAAGAAGAACATAACGAAGTTAAGTCTCAATTAGAAAATAAATCTAAAGAATTAGAAACTGCAAATGCTAAAGTATCAGAGTTAGAAATCAAAGTTCAAGAAGCTAAACCATACTTCGATATGAGTAGTGCTGAACAAGAAGCTATGAAAATAGAAGTAGCTAAAAAAGAAGAAGAAAATAAGAAAGAGCAAGAAAGAATAGCTGAAGAAAAAAGATTAGCTGCATTAGAAGCAAGAACAAAAACATTAAAAAATGGAAACTTCGTAGCAGGTAAAGACTTTGACTCAGGCACATATGATATAGTAGCTGTTGCAGGTGGAGGAAATGTATCTGGAGGAAGTATATTCAAGGGTGGAATAAATGCAATAATGGGACCCGCAGATGATGGGTTTTACCAAAAAGAATATAAAAACATAGTATTTAAAGATGGTGAAAGCTTAAAAGTAAGTAATGTTACTATAAAGCTTATACCAGCTGAATAGGAGGATAAATAAATGAAAAATAAATTAAAATTAATGATGATGGCTATGATTACAGTATTTGTAAGTGTGGGATGTTCAAGTGAAACTCCTACTGATGTTGTAAATAATTATTTCGATGAAATAAAAAAAGGATCAAATGCACAGGTTAGTGAATTATTCATGAACTCATTAGATAATGATACAGATGGCAAAGAAAATGAAGAAGAATCTACTGAGATTGCTGAAGCTATGAAGATATATTTCTCTAAAATAAATGTAGATGTATTATCTGAATCAGTTGAAAAAGACAGTGCTAGTGTAGAAGTTGAATTAACTGGATTAAACTTTGCTAAGATCACATTAGCAGTATTTGAAGAAAGTTTATCTAAAATGTTTGAAGTTCAAGAAAATGATGTTGAAAACTTAGATAGCGAATTCTTAGCAAAAACTAAATCAGCTACAGTAGAAACTAGAAAAGGAACTATAAACTTAACAAAATCAGATGATAAGTGGAAGATAAAAGAAGATTTAAGTTTAACTAATTTAATGCTTGGAAGTGTAGAATAATAAAAAACTTGTTAGTTAATTTAAATCATTGGAATATCAGTGTTTAAGCATGTTTTAATATATACATTAAGAAACAATTAAAAATAAAGGTATCTTTTTAAAGTAATAAGGTGTATACTTATAAGTGTAGTAAATAAAAAGAAAGCCTTTTATAAAAGGTATGGAGAATTTTAAAATGAATAATGGAACAGTAAAATGGTTTAACAACGAAAAAGGATTTGGATTTATATCAGTAGAAGGTGGAGATGATGTATTCGCACATTTCTCAGCTATACAAACTGATGGATTTAAATCATTAGAAGAAGGACAAAAAGTAAGCTTTAATATAGTTGAAGGTGCTAGAGGACCTCAAGCTGAAAACATAACTATATTATAATATAGATTAGAAAAAGACCGAATGGTCTTTTTTTAATACCATTATGGCAAATATATTAAGTGTTAAATAAAAATATAAGAGCTAGTTTTATATTTAAATTAGAGATTTGAAATATAGATTAATATAGGAGGTATAAGTATGAAAGTGTTGAAAAGAGGACTAAAAAAAGAAGACATAGTTAACGTTAAAAGATATAATAAATGGTATATAGTAACAGAAGATGATGTAAGAATACTTGTAAATGAAACTTCGAGAACTGATCAAGACGATGACTCAAATAAGGTAGACTGGAAAAATAGCAAGGCGTACATATCTATGGGTAACTTTGAATCTAGTAAAAAATTTTACGAAAAGAATAAAGAATTAGAGCTAAAGTTATATATCAAAGCAGATATTGGAACTTTATACAATGAATACAAAGTAAATGATTGGAGTTTAACTGAAAGAGGAATAGAAGTAGATTTAGTATAAATAAAATAGATGAAAATATTAATACATATAAAACGTTAAGTATAAAATATACTTTATTTTTTTATGCTTACATTTAAGCTAAAAGCTCTTTTAATCAACCTAAGATTAAAAGAGCTTTTATTTTAAATATTATTAAATTTCCTTAGATACACCAATAGAATAACTTCCCTGTGGATCTAACATTGCATTTATTTTCTTTAAATAATCAAGTATTAAAGGAACAGCAGCAGCAATCCAAGCCATTGGACCTGCTAAACAAATACCAGTATAACCTATTAAAGCAGGTAGTGTAAAAGCAACTACAGTTCTAGCAACTAATTCAGCAACACCAGCCATCATAGGAACAAAAGTATGCCCCATTCCTTGTAATGTATTTCTGTATATAAATATTAAACTAAGTGGTATAAAGAAAAATGCCACTGTAGAAAGATATTTCTTAGCATAAGCTATAACATTTGGGTCAGCATCTGATACAAACATGTTAATAAACATTTCACCAAAGAATATAAGTACAAATGCAGCAACAATACCTATAATTATGTTAATTATAGTACATTTTTTAACACCTTCTTTAATACGTTCAATGTTTCCTGCACCAAGGTTTTGTGCTGAATAAGTAGCCATAGTAACACCAAATGTAACACTAGGTTGCATAACAAGTTGTTCAACTCTAGAAGCTGCAGTATGAGCCGCAACAACAGTTGAACCAAATGCATTAACAGCACCTTGTAATATTATTGCACCAATAGCAGTTATTGAAAATTGAAGAGCCATTGGAACTCCTATTCTTAAATGTTGTTTAATATATTCATTTTCAAACTTAAAGTGCTCCTTTTTTAGATGTAGTATAGGGAATTTCTTTGCAGTATATATAAAGCATAATAATCCTGAAACTCCTTGCGATATAACAGTAGCAAAGGCAGCTCCAGAAACTCCCATTTTAAAATTAACGATAAATACTAAGTCTAGCACTATATTTAGAATCGATGAAACTATTAAAAAGTATAAAGGCGTTTTACTATCTCCAAGGGCACGTAAAATACCTGATATCATATTATAGAAAAATGTTGCTGCAGTTCCAGCAAAAATTACTGTAATATAAGTTGCTGCATCATTTATAATATCATTTGGAGTATTCATTAAACGAAGTAGTGGTTTAGCTGCAAATACACTTATAATAGTAATAATAATTGCTAAAACAGTAGATAGTACAATTGAACTAGCTACAGCTTTTTTTAGCCCTTCTTCATCATTAGCACCAAATTTCTGAGAAACTAAAACAGAAAATCCTGAAGCCAACCCTAAAACAAATCCAATTATTAAAAATGTCATTGAACCTGTAGAACCAACTGCAGCAAGTGCTTTTACTCCAAGAAACCTTCCTACGATTATTGTATCAACCATACTGTAAAATTGCTGAAAAATATTCCCTATTAATAAAGGAATTGAAAAAAGTAAAATAAGTTTTACTGGATTTCCAGTAGTCATGTCTTTAGTCATATAATCTCCTTTCTGATAAATAAAATATATCCATCTAAATAGAATAACATGGTTTGTATCTCTATACAACAACTTATGTGTTTCATATTAAAAATGTACGCCTAATATTAAATAAATATATTTTTTTATATTAAAACGATTATTATGATGATTTAAATTAAGCAATTTATATTATAAATTAATAAAATCGAGAAAACGTTTTTTGAAAGTTGTTGATTTAATTTAAAAGCCATGATATTATTTAGGTAACCGGTAAAGTAAAACGGTTTCCTAAACCGGTTACTTTAAAAGAGGAGAGATGAAATTGTCAGTAACAATAAAAGATATCGCAAACTTAGCAGGTGTATCAAAAACAACTGTTTCAAAAGTCATAAATAATAAAGATGAAAGTATAAGTAAAGCTACTAAAGATAAAATATTAAAAATTATGAAAGAGCAAAACTATGTTCCAAATAAACTTGCTCAAGGGTTAGTAACTAAAAGAACAAAAACAATAGGTCTTTTAATACCAGATATTAGAAACCCATTTTTTACAGATATATCAAGAGGGGCAGAAGATTATGCTCGTAAAGAAGGCTACAATATAATATTTTGTAGTACAGATGAAGATTATGAAAGAGAAGTTGAGTGTATAGAAATGATATGTGAAAAAATGGTAGATGGAATAATATTTGCACCATCTTCAAATACATCAAATAAAGATGATAGATATAAAAATTTAAATACACCAATGGTATTAGTAGATAAAAATTTAGATATATCAAATTCAAAAGGATTAGTAAAAGTAGATAATAAAAATGGCACTTATGAGGCTACTAAACACCTTATAAATAAAGGCCACAAAGAAATACTTTATCTTAGTGGTCCTTTGAAAAATGATATAACAAGAGATAGATTAAATGGATATTTAAGAGCTTTAGAAAAAAACAATGTAAACTTAAATGAAGATTATATAGTAGAAGGTAAATACAAGTATGAATGGTCATATGAATTTATAAAAAATATGAAAGAAATAAATTATACTGCAATATGCTGTGCCAATGACTTGATGGCAATAGGTGCTATACAGGCATTAAGAGAAAGAGGACTTAATGTTCCAAATGATATAAGTGTAGTAGGATTTGACGATATTCAAACCGCAAAACTAATAGACCCATCTCTTACTACTGTAAGGCAACCTGCTTATGAAATGGGTGAAAAGGCTAGTGAAATACTTATAGATTATTTAAAAAATAAGGATAAAGATTCTGTTGGCACAATAACATTTAAGCCAGAACTTATAGTAAGAAACTCAACAAAATCAATAGAATAAAATTTTTAATCTAATATAAAGGGGAGACATATATGAAAAAGATATGTGTTATAGGAAGTCTTAATATGGACTTAGTTGTTAATGTAGATGAAATGCCAAAGAAAGGTCAAACATTAATAGGAAGTAGCTTTAGAGAAGTTCCAGGTGGAAAAGGTGCTAACCAAGCAGTAGCTATAGCTAGACTTGGTGGAGATATATGCATGATTGGAAAAATAGGTAATGATAGTTTTGGTAAAATACTATTAAACCAATTAAAAGAAGATAATGTTAAGACTGATTATATAAAAGAAGAAAACTGTTCATCAGGTGTTGCTATTATAACAGTAGATAAAAATGCTGAAAACTCAATAGTAGTAGCACCAGGTGCAAACTTTAAACTTCTAAAAGAAGATATAGATAAATGTATAGATGGTATAAATAATAGCGATATAGTAGTAGTTCAACTTGAAACCCCAATAGATACTATAAGATACTCACTGCAAAAAGCAAAAGAGCTAGAAAAGTATACAATACTTAATCCAGCACCGGCAGTTAAATTAGATGATAGTATAATTAAAAATGTTGATTTACTAACTCCTAATGAAACAGAACTTGAAATATTAAGTGGGATAAGTATAAAAAATGAAGAAGATATAAAAATAGCAGCTAGGACTATGATAGAAAAAGGAGTAAAAGAACTTATAGTAACACTAGGTTCTAAAGGAAGCCTTTATATAAACAAAGATGAATTTAAGTTTAAAAAATCATATAAAGTAAATGCAATAGATACAACAGCAGCAGGAGATAGTTATACAGGAGCATTAGCAGTAGCATTTTCAAAGGATAAAAGTATAGATAAAGCTATGGACTTTGCATCAAAAGTAGGGGCTTTAACTGTTATGAAAAAAGGTGCACAGACATCACTTCCAAAAATAGAAGATGTTATAAATTTCAAGGGGGAATAGCATATGAAAAAAGCAACTTTAATAAATAGTGAAATATCTTATGAAATTTCTAAAATGGGTCATACAGATTCTATAACAATATGTGATAGTGGTCTTCCAATACCCAGTAGAGTAAAAAGAATTGACTTAAGCTTAAAAAAGGGATTACCAACTTTCTTAGATACATTAGATACAGTACTTACTGAATTATGTGTTGAAGAGATTATAATAGCGAAAGAATTAATAAGTGCAAGTAATGATTTGTACTTAGAAATAGTTAAAAGATTTGAAAATACAAAAATAACAATAGTTTCTCATGAAGAGTTTAAAGAAATGACTACTTCATCTAAAGCAATAATTAGAACTGGAGAATATACTCCATATGCAAATATAATACTAAAATCTGGTGTAGTGTTCTAAATTCTAGAAGGAGTGAAGATTATGCAAAAACCAATATTGCAAATGAAAGGTATTGTAAAAGAATTCCCAGGAGTTAAGGCATTAGATGGGGTAAATCTAGAGATTTATGAAGGTAAAATTATGGGGCTTATGGGTGAAAATGGAGCAGGTAAATCTACACTTATGAAAATATTAAGTGGTGTTTATAAAAAAGACGGTGGAGAAATTTATTATAAAGGAAAGCTAGAAGATATAAAAGGAACTAAAGATGCTCAAAACAAGGGAATAGCTATAATACATCAAGAGCTAAACTTAATAAATGACCTTACTATAGGAGAAAATATCTTCTTAGGAAGAGAACCTAGAGGTTCTTTTGGAAGAATAAACTTTCCTAAGTTACATGAAGATGCAGGTAATATTTTAAAAAAATTAAATGTAGAGTGTAGTTCAAGGCAATTATTAGGAGACTTAAGCATAGGTCAACAGCAAATGATTGAAATAGCAAAGGCACTATCTTTAAATGCTAAAATAATAATAATGGATGAACCAACAGATGCACTAACGGACAAAGAAACAGAAAGTTTATTTAAAGTTATAAATGAGCTTAAAGAAGAAGGAAAATCAATAGTTTATATATCACATAGATTAAAAGAAATATTTGAACTTTGTGATTATATAACTGTACTTAGAGACGGAAAATATGCAGGTCAGGAAAATGTTTGCAATATTAATGAAGATAAGATGATAGAAATGATGGTTGGAAGAAAGCTGACAGAACAATTTCCAAAGGTAGAAGTAGATAAGAGTGAAGTAATACTTGAAGTTAAAAATTTAAAAAATAAATATGTAAATGATATAAGTTTTAATGTTAAAGGTGGAGAAATAGTAGGAATATCAGGTCTTATGGGAGCAAAAAGAACTGAACTCGCAAAGACAATATATGGATATTATAAAAAAGAAAGCGGAGAAATTTACGTAAAAGGAAGAAAAATCGAAAATAAGTCGGCTAAAGATGGCCTTAAAAATAAAATTGCATACGTATCAGAAGATAGAAAAGGAGATGGATTAATACTTGGGCTATCTGTAAGAGAAAATATGAGTATATCTTCTTTAGACAAAGTATCATCAAAATTTAGAGTTAATAAAGCAAAAGAATTAGAAGAAGTAAAAAGTTATATAAAGAAAATGAACATAAAAACGCCAAGTGAAAATCAAATAATAAAAAATCTAAGTGGCGGTAATCAGCAAAAGGTAGCAATAGGTAAAGCCTTAATGACAAAACCAGAAGTATTAATACTAGATGAACCTACAAGAGGAGTAGACGTAGGAGCTAAAAAAGAAATCTATGACCTTATAAATGAATTTAAAAAAGAAGGTAAAGCAGTTATTATGATATCTTCTGAGATGCCTGAAATATTAGGTATGAGCGATAGAATATTAGTACTTAGTGAAGGTAATTTAACAGGAGAATTTGATAGAGAAAATGTAACTCAAGAAATGATACTAAAAAGTGCTGTAAATAACTAGGAGGGAAAATTATGCAAAATTCAGTAGTTAAAAATAAAGAGAATAATAACTTTAAAAAATTGCTTGTAGAATATAAGTCGCTTGTTGGACTACTAGTTCTTATATTTATAGTTTCTTTATTTAGTCCATCATTTTTAACAGTAAATAATATTTTAAATGTGCTTAGACAAACATCTATAAATGCAGTAATAGCAGCTGGTATGACTTTTGTTATATTAACGGGAGGAATAGATTTATCAGTTGGTTCTATACTTGGATTTAGTGGAGCAGTAGCGGCTTATTTATTAGCTTCAGGTCAAAATATATTAATAGCAATAATAGCAGCTTTATTAATAGGTGGTGTAGTTGGATTTATAAATGGAATGTTAATAAGTAAAGGAAAACTACAACCATTTATAGCAACACTTGCAAGTATGACAGTGCTTAGAGGAGCTACTTTAGTGTTTACAGATGGAAAACCAATAACTATAGGAACTAATGAAGCAGCATTAGCTTTTGGTAAAATTGGTGGAGGCAGCATATTAGGTATACCTACTCCAGCATTTATAATGATAGTAGTATTTATAGTTTGTTATTATATACTTCATCAAACTAAGGTAGGTAGATATACTTACGCTTTAGGTGGAAATGAAGAAGCAACTAAATTATCAGGTCTTAACACAGATAAAATAAAAGTATTTGCTTATACTGTAAGTGGAGTACTAGCTGCACTTGCAGGGATAATAATAACATCTAGATTATTTTCAGCACAACCAAATGCAGGAACTGGATATGAATTAGATGCAATAGCAGCAGTAGTTTTAGGTGGAACTAGCTTAACTGGTGGTAAAGGGAAAATAAGTGGAACAATAATAGGTGCTTTAATAATCGGAATATTAAGTAACGCACTTAATTTATTAGATGTATCATCATATTTCCAAATGATAGCTAAAGGTATAGTTATATTAATAGCTGTTCTTTTAGATAGAAAAGGGGATAAGTAATATGAAAAAATTATTAAGTATGTCAATGGTATTGATATTAAGTATAACTATGCTAACAGGATGTTCTTCAAGTAATTCAAAGGAAGTTAAAATAGGTTTAATAGTATCAACTCTTAATAATCCATTCTTCGTTAAATTAAAAGAAGGAGCAGAAGCTAAGGCCAAGGAATTAGGATATGAACTTATGATAATGGATTCTCAAAACGATCCAGCTAAAGAAGTTTCAAATATGGAAGATATGACAAGTAAAGGTGCATCAATAGTTTTATTAAATCCTGTTGATTCAGATGCGGCAATTGCAGCAATACAGGTTGCAAATAATTTAAAAACACCAGTTATAACATTAGATAGAATATCAAATGTAGGTAAAGTTGAAACTCATATAGCATCTGATAACATAGCTGGAGGTAAATTAGCAGGAGAATATATAGTTGAAAAATTAGGTAAAGAAGGTAATGTAGTGGAACTTGAAGGAATAGCAGGTTCGTCAGCTGCAAGAGATAGAGGAGAAGGATTTAAGCAAGGTATAAATGGAAGTAAACTTAATGTTGTATCAAGACAATCAGCTGATTTTGATAGAACAAAAGGTTTAACAGTTATGGAAAACATATTACAAGGAAACAAAGATATAAAAGCTGTATTTGCACAAAATGATGAAATGGCTCTAGGAGCTCAAAAAGCTTTAGAAGATGCAAATATGAAAGATGTAATAGTAGTTGGATTTGATGCTACAGATGATGCTGTAAATGCAGTTGAAGAAGGAAAACTAGGAGCAACAGTAGCTCAACAACCAGATATAATAGGATCTTTAGGAGTAGAAACAGCAGTAAAATTATTAAATGGAGAAAAAGTTGATGAGTTTATACCTGTAGACTTACAATTAATAACTAAAAAATAGATTAGTATAAATAATATATTATTACTAAAAGTGCCTCAAAATGATTTTTATCATTATTTGAGGCACTTTTTTGTTAATTTAACTATTAAAAGTACTTTATAGTTTATACCATACGTATTTATTATAAAAATTAACATATATTAGTATATAAATACATAAATAAAATATAGCTATAATTGTCAAAACTAGATATGTAAAAAAATATAAAAGGAGAATTTACTATGTTTAGTGTTAATCCTGTTGAATGGATCGGATATGCTGCATCTATATTAATTGTAATATCATTAATGATGACATCAATTATAAAGCTGAGAATAATAAACTCTTTAGGATGCTTTTTCTTTGTTGTATATGGGATGTATGTAAAAGCATATCCTGTTGCAATATCTAATGCAGTTATTATTTTAATAAATATATACAGTTTATATAATTTGAAAAAAGAAGGTAATAAAAAATAAACTAATGACATCTATTTAATATAGGTGTCATTAGTTTGTGAGTCTAAATAGATTATATAGATTTTATATAAGTTTATATGTATAATAAGTAGATAAGACATAAATTTAAGGAGAACAAATGATAAAAAGAGAATTTGAGATAAATGATATAGCATACCTTGCTAAAGATAGAAGAATAAAGGTACATGTAGATGGAAGTGATACTTACACTAAAAATATATCTTTAAAAGCTGGAGATGCTGTTAAAATACTAGACTTTTATGAAATAGAGAAGTACGGATATTCATATGAAGCGGAATTTAAAAAAGATGGGACATCATACATTATAAGAAAACACTTAAGTCAATCAGATTTAAGACCTAAAAAATAAATGTAATGAAACTATAAGGCTAGATAGAAGTTATAAAAACTCTATCTAGCCTATTTACGTTAGATATTAGTGAAGCACAAACTTACCTCAATTATTTTGACATAAAAAATGATTATATTGATATTCTATGTTTTAATAACGCTATTAGAATAGAAAAACATTAGATTTACTAGAAGATGATTTGATAAATCTAATAAGTAGTATGATAAAAGAATGTGATGTGAAATAGTTGAAATATAAATGTTGTTAATGTACTATATAATAGATAAATTAAAAAAAAGGGGAAAAATATGAGGTTAGAAGTAAAGGGTTTAAGAAAAAGTTTTTCAGGAAATGAAGTATTACATGGAATATCTTTTTCAGTTGAAAGCGGAAAGGCGCTTGGATTATTAGGAAGAAATGGAGCAGGAAAAACTACAACAATTCGTATATTAATGGATGTTTTTAAAGCTGATTCAGGAGAAATTCTAATCAATGGAAAGAGGTTTGAACCAAGAGATTATCAAATAGGGTATCTACCAGAAGAGAGAGGTTTATACCCTAAGAAGAAAGTTACAGAACAGATAGTTTATTTGGCACAGTTAAGAGGCGTACCAACTAAGAAGGCAAAAGAAAGTACAAAGATATGGCTTGAAAAGTTAGGTATAGAGGAATATGCAAATAGAACATTAGATAGTTTATCAAAAGGAAATCAGCAAAAGGTCCAATTAGCACAAACCTTAGTATGTGATCCAGAAATAGTTATACTTGATGAACCATTTAGTGGGCTAGACCCAGTTAATGCACAAATGCTTAAAGATACTGTCAGAGAATTAATAAGTCAAAATAAACTAGTTATATTCTCTAGCCATCAAATGAGTTATGTTGAAGAATTTTGTGAGGAAATAGCTATAGTAAATAAGGGTGAGATTGTATTAAGTGGAAATCTTAAAGAAATAAAAAAAGAATTTGGTGACAATAGATTAATATTAAGTGCAAATAACTTAACATTAAATGATTTAGAATCTATATGCAAAGAGAAGTTTAATGATTTAGTAATTGTAAATGAAGTTAAAAAGGATTATTTAATATTAGAGTTATTTAATAATGCAACGAAAAATCAATTATTAGAAAACATATTAAAAGAAAATATAGATATAGAAAAGTTTTCTATATATGAACCTGACTTAACAGACATATTTGTAAAGAAAGTAGGTGAAGAATAATGAAAAAATTTCTTACTGTATTAAAATTTGAGCTTGGGAATTATTTTCAAAAAAAATCTTTTATAATTAGCACTGTAATAATTGCATTAGTAACTATTATTGGTTTATCATTACCTAACTTTATAGATATGTCATCTATATTACCAGGCCAAGATAAAAATGAAACTAAAGTAGAAGCGTTTACAGAAGAAGATAAAACTAAGTTTGCAATATATGATGAAAAGAATATTATTTCTAGTAAAGAAAAGTTAAACGCTTATTTTCCAAACTCAACTTGGGAAGTGGTAAAAAATCAAGATGAATTAAATAAGTTAGTTGAAAACCAAGATGTAGAAGCAGGTTTCAATATTAAAAGTTTAACTGAGTATGATTATGTTGTTCAAAATACTAAGTTTAATGATGAAAATAAATACATATTTGATGAACTTTTGAAAAAAGAGTATAGAGAAAATAAAATTACTAGTGAAGGAATAGATTTCAATAAGGTAGATACAATTTATAATACTCAAATATCTTCCAATGTTGAAATACTAGGCAAAGATAGTGCAAATAATTATTTTTATGCGTATATATTGATTTTCATTATATATATGATGATTATAATGTATGGTCAATTAATTGCTATGGGGATAACAGCAGAAAAAAGCAATAGAGCAATAGAAGTATTAGTTACAAGCACGAGTACGAATAATTTAATATTTGGTAAAGTTATTGCAGGTGCAATAGCAAGTATAGCACAAGTTGCAGTAATAATGTCATCAGCACTTATTGCATATAAGGTAAATAGTGAAGCATGGAATGGAATGTTAGATAATATATTTAAAATTCCTTCAGAATTAATAGTTACATTTGCTATATTTGGAATATTAGGTTACCTATTCTATTCATTCATATTTGGAGCATTAGGAGCTCTAGTATCAAAAACAGAAGAAATAGGAACAAGTGTTGGTCCTATAATGATGATATTTATGGTAGTATTCTTTATTAGTATGTATGGATTAACTAATGGAGATAGTACACTAATAAAGGTTTGTTCATATATACCTTTTGCATCTCCAATGACAATGATAGTAAGAGTTGCAACAGGAACTGTTACATCAATGGAATTCATAATATCTGCATTAATTTTAATAGTATCAACAGTATTATCAGGAATGGGTGGTGCTAAGATATACAGAATGGCTACGTTAATGTATGGCAATCCTATAAAATTGAGAAATGCGTTAAAATGGCTTAAAAGAGAAAAGTAAGAAAAAACTAAACTCACGATAGTTATTATCGTGAGTTTTTATATATTTACAATAGATTCATAAAGGTTGTTATAACTGCTGAGTTGAAAAATTCTATAAATAATGCTCCAACTAGTGGTAATATGAAGAATGCACTAGGGGCTGGACCATATTTAGAAGCTACAGATTCCATATTTGCTATTCCATTTGGAGTAGCTCCCATACCAAATCCACAGTGCCCTGATGCAAGTACTGCTGCTGTATAATCTTTTCCCATAACTCTAAATGTAATAAAGGAAGCAAACAGTATCATTAATAATGTTTGTAAAGTTAGTAGTATTAATATAGGTATAGCTAGGTCTACAAGCTCCCATAACTTTAAGCTACACATAGCCATTGATAAAAATAATGATAAACATATTGAACCTAAGCTTTCTAATTCATTGCTCGCTATTGGCCATATTCCTTTTGAATCTGAAATATTTCTCATAATAGCAGCTACTATCATAGCACCTATATAAGATGGCATTGTTATACCTATGCCTGAAAATAAGCTTGATACTATAGTACCAAGTCCCATAGCTATTATTATTTGCATAACTGAACTTGTTAATTTACTTTCTGAAAGTTTTCCTATAGATATCTCATCATATGATATCTCATCACATGATACTTCTTCATATGTATCTGTTGACATTATCTCTTCTTTTATTTTTATTTCCTCTGGTTGAAGTTTATATTTTTGAACTAATCTATTTGCAAGAGGACCACCTATAATACTTCCAGATACTAATCCGAATGTAGCACAAGCCATAGCTATACTAAGAGCACCTTCGAGTCCATTTGCTTCCATAAGAGGTCCAAATGCACCAGAAGCTCCATGGCCGCCTGTCATAGAAACAGAACCTGCAATCAATCCTAGTAGTGGGTCTACACCTATTGCCTTAGCAGATAAAATGCCTACTATATTTTGAGCTAATACCAACATTACTGCTACAATTAAAAACTTAATTACTTGTGTTCCGCCTTTCTTTAAAACTTGCAGACTTGCAGTAAATCCAACTGTTGTAAAGAAGGCTGTCATTAATATATTTTGTAAAGTTGTATCAAATATTATAGTAATTATTCCTGTTTGCCTTAATATAAATGCTATTATTGCAAAAGAAAACCCTCCTACAACTGGAGCTGGTATACAGTACTTATTTAATACATAAATTTTATTTTTTATAAAAGATCCTATTAAAAGCACAATGGTAGTAAATGCGATGCTTTGAATTATGTCTAAATTTAGTGTTATCATTTCTAATTCGCTTGAAAATTGCAACATAAATTTATTCCTCCTTAATATGATTTTAAATTTTATAATGAATAATATTTATATTTCGTTTCTTTTAAAAAAATTTTCTGATAATTTAAAATAAAAAAATATTATTTTATAAATATATAGTTTGCTAAAATAGTCTCATATAATTTCACACTTATAGTCTGATTTAGCGGACGATTGCTTGCTTTTATAAATAAAGTTGTTGCCATTTTCTTTTCCTCCTGTTTATTATACTTATATTTTTATATGATAGATAGTTTATTATAACTATTATTCTATTTTACGAATTTTATATATTTAATAATAAAAGCAACATAGTCAATTTGATTAAGCATATTCCCTATACTACAATAGAATTTTAACAAAGTCAACCTAAGTTATTTTTACGCTAGGATATTTTATAGGTGAATCTATAGGTTAGCGCATAATACCATATTGGAAAATATGATATAATAATATTATTGTAATAGTTGAGTCAAAGAAGATATTTTTAAAGTAATGGGGGGATACATATGTCTCAAATGACTAAAAAATCATTTGCTGCTTCGCTGAAAAAAATGCTAGCACAAAAACCGTTAGAAAAAATAAAAGTTATAGACATCACAGAAGATTGTGAAGTAAATAGACAGACATTTTATTATCATTTCAAGGATATTTATGATTTACTAGAGTGGGTTTATACAAATGAAGCAACAAGAGCTTTGGACGGTAAAAAGACATATGACACTTGGCAACAGGGATTCACACAAATATTTGACTATATATTAGAGAATAAATCTTTTGTATTAAATACATTCAATTCTGTAAGTAGAGAATATCTAGAACGTTACTTATATAATGAAACACATTTGCTTTTAATGGGAGTAGTAGAAGAAAAGGCAAAAGGTATACCGGTTAGGGAAAAGGATAAAGAATTTATCGCAGATTTTTATAAGTATGCATTTGTAGGGCTTTTGCTTGATTGGATTAAAAAAGGAATGAAAGAAAAGCCGGCAGATATTATTAGTAGATTGAATACATTGATTTGTGGAAACATTGAACAGGCTTTAGAGCAATATAGGACAGATAAATAGAGATATTATAAAAATAAATAGAAAATATAAATTAGACAAATATTATTATTTGTCTAATTTTTTTACACATTTATAGTTATGCTTAAAATTTTTACATAGTTTAAACATTGTCTATATAAGAAAGTATTAAATCGGAATATGATATTAATAAATAAATTACTAAAGCTTTTATAATAACTAAGCTTTAAAGTATAGGGGATGATTTTACATGTATTATAGTAATGGGAATTATGAAGCATTTGCACGTCCACAAAAGCCTGAAGGTGTAGATAGAAAATCAGCATACATAGTTGGAGCTGGTTTAGCATCTTTATCTGCTGCATGCTTTTTAGTTCGTGATGGACAAATGAAAGGCGAACACATTCATATCTTAGAAGAAATGGATATAGCAGGTGGTGCTTGTGATGGAATTAATGACCCTCAAAAAGGATTTATTATTCGTGGTGGGCGTGAAATGGAAAATCATTTTGAATGCTTATGGGATTTATTTAGATCAATACCTTCAATAGAGACTGAAGGAGTTTCTGTATTAGATGAATATTATTGGTTAAATAAAAAAGATCCAAATTATTCTTTAATGAGAGCTACAGTTAACCGTGGAGAAGATGCTCACACAGACGGAAAGTTTACATTAACAGATAAAGCATCTATGGAAATAGTAAAATTATTTATGACAAGAGATGAAGATTTATATGATAAAAAAATTGAAGATGTATTTACAGAAGAATTCTTTGAATCAAACTTCTGGCTATATTGGAGAACTATGTTTGCTTTTGAAGAGTGGCATAGTGCACTTGAAATGAAGCTTTATATTCAAAGATTTATTCATCATATTGGTGGACTTCCTGATTTTTCAGCTTTAAAATTTACAAAATACAACCAATATGAATCATTGATTTTACCAATGATTAAATATCTAGAGTCTAATGGCGTTGACTTTCAGTATAATACAACTGTTACCAATGTAATTTTTGAAATAACAGAAGATAAAAAAGTAGCAAAACAAATTATTTGTACCAAAGATGGAAAAGAAGAAACTATTGATTTAGTAGAAGATGATTTAGTATTTGTTACAAATGGTAGCTGTACAGAAAATTCAACTTTAGGTGATGATAATCATGCACCAGCTTTAAACACTAGTGAAGGAGGTTGTTGGAGACTCTGGAGAAATATAGCAGCACAAGATCCTTCTTTTGGTAGACCTGATAAATTCTGTACTAATATAAATAAAACTAATTGGGAATCTGCTACTGTAACTACTTTAGATAACAGAATTCCTCCATATATAGAAAAAGTATGTAAACGTAATCCATTTAGTGGAAAAGTTGTTACAGGAGGTATTATTACAGCTAAAGACTCATCTTGGTTAATGAGTTATACTTTAAATAGACAACCACACTTTAAAGAGCAACCAGATAATCAACTTGTTGTATGGGTTTATGGATTATTTACTGATGTAGATGGAGATTTTATAAAAAACCAATGAGAGAGTGTACGGGTTATGAAATCACTCAAGAATGGCTGTATCATTTAGGAGTTCCAGTAGATCAAATTCCTGATATGGCAAAGAATTCTGCTCGTTGTATTCCTTGTATGATGCCATATATTACTTCATTCTTTATGCCGAGAACATCTGGAGATAGACCAAAAGTAGTACCAGAGAAATGTGTTAACTTTGCATTTATAGGTCAATTTGCAGATACTGTTCGTGATACTGTATTTACAACAGAGTATTCTGTAAGAACAGCTATGGAATCTGTATATACATTACTTGATATTGACCGTGGAGTTCCTGAAGTATTTGGTTCTTGCTATGATATTAGAGTGTTGCTTGATTCAACTTCTAAGATGATGGATGGTAAAAAATTAACAGATGTTAAACTACCATTAGCAACTAGAGTTAAATTAAAATCAGCTATGAAAGAAATTTCAGGAACTATAGTTGAGGAATTATTAGAAAGATATAATTTAATATAATTTAATGTAAAAGATTTAGCTTATTAAATTAAGCTAAATCTTTTTTTATTACTTAGCAATTTAGGAACAATATAACGTTAATTTAGTTGATATACTTTAATTATCACGTGATGAAAGTAGGGATATAAATTGAATTATAGTAAAGTGATATCACAATGTATTGAATTTATTGAAGAAAATATAAAAAGCGATTTGACCCCAGAATTAATAGCTAGTGAATGTGGATATTCAACTTTTCATTTTTGTAGAATGTTTAATGTTCATCAAGGTATAAGTTTGATGGAGTATGTAAAGAAAAGACGGTTATCACTTGCAACTACAAGGCTATTTGAGGGATACAAAATAATAGATATAGCTTTGGAGTATGGATTTGATACACATAATGGATTTTCAAAAGCGTTTAAAAAAGAGTATGGATTTAGCCCAACACAATATATAAAGCGTATGGAAGGCTATTACTCTAAAGAATCAATATATAAAATTGGAGGTTATATTATGAATCCTGTTATTGTAAAAAAACCTGCATTTAAAGTTGCAGGATATGGTATAAAGACTAATATTTCTAATGGAAATTACACTAAAGATGTTGCTTCATTTTGGAGTAATTATAATGGGGAAAATTTAGAAAGTAAAATGTATAAAGGTTTAGAACCTAAAAAGCATGGTGAAGTTGGATTGTGCATACCATCTAACAATGAAAATGGAGAAACTATATATCTTCTTGGGGTAATAGTTGATGATTTTGAATGTGTTACAGATGATATGATGACAGTAGATGTACCTGAAGCGACTTACGCAGTATTTACAACTTTACCAGTAGATACTACAAATGATTTAGAACAAAAGGAGTTTGTTAATATAATAAAGGAAACTTGGAAATATATATTTGAAGAGTGGTTTAAAGATAGTAAATATATATATGATGAAAGTAAAATGGATTTTGAGTTTTATGATGAAAGATGCCACTCAAGAAAAGATACTGTTATGGAGATTTATATTCCAGTATTAGAAAAGGAAATTGATAAATAAAAATACTTTTCTTAGAGTAAGTTATAAAGAACTATACAATAAGTAAGGGATAAAAATGTATGTAAAAAAGCACTAATCTTTATAAGATTGAGTGCTTTTTTATTTTTAATAATTAAACTAATAGAAATAATTAAAAAATTAATTTACAATAAAAATAATTTAGTGTTAAATAAAAATGTAAGAATTCATTAAGAATTTGAAAAAAATATATTAACAATTAATCTGTACTATATAAAGTAAGGAGGAGATGAAAATGTGGAAAAAGAAAATCAAACAAAAAAAGATTCAATTTATTTTGGTAGCCATTATTTTAATGGTGTCATCATCGATATTTGCAATATCTATAAGCCTTACAAGTACAGTTGAAAAATATACAAATGAATATTACAAAGGAGAAAATATAAAAGATATTGTAGTTCAAACATACAACAAAGATATAATTTCAAAAATAGAAGACTTTATAAAAGAAAAAGAACCTAATGAAAAGGATGTAAGATATTCAAGTTGCTTAATAGTAGATAGGCAAGTATTTTTAGGAAGTAAAAACCTTGATTTAAGTATGGCAAGTTTGCTAACTTTTGAGGATAATAAAAAACATCCTTGGGATGTAGTAATAACAGAAGGTGAAAAAAAATCTAAACCAAGCAAGGGAACTGTGTGGGTACCTAATTTAATAGCAGATTCTAAGAACTTAAAAATAGGAGATAAATTAAGAATAAAAGATGGCAATGATTATAAGTCTTTAACAATATCAGCACTAGTAAATGAGTCTTTAATTCCAAACTCAATGGTTGGAGCTACTAATTTATATATAAACAAAGATGATTATAAGAACTTTAACAATCTTGTAAAATCTGAGTTTATTGGATATAACTCATCAAAAGAAGAAGATGATGCAACTAAAGAATTAAGTACTTACCTAGGAGATTCATTTGAGGGTGTAATGTACGATAAGTGGGTAATTAATTTTGTAGCAAATTCTACAAGTATGATTACCGGTGGAATAGGAATGAGCACGGCACTTTTAATATTTATCATATCAATAGTAATAATAAGATTTGTTTTATGGAACAACATACTAAAGGAGTATAAATCCATAGGAGTATATAAATCTCTAGGATTTACTTCAAAGCAAATAAGAAATATATACTTAAAAAGCTATGGAATAGTTGGTGTTTTAGCTATTACAATTGGAAGTTTTCTAAGTATAGGTTTTGTAAACTACATGGTAAAGCTATCAGTTAAGTATATTGGTATATATGAAGGTAATGTAAATAACCTTCCATTTATATTCTTAACAATATCTATAATGAGTTTGATATTAATATTAAATATATACTTACTACTTAGAAGAATAAATAAGATAAAACCAGTAGAAGCATTTAGAGTGGGAGTAACTTCATCTAAGGAAAAGTTTAAAAAGTCAGTTATTAAAGATGCTTCAGTACCATTTACTATGGCTATAAATGATATTTTCAAATATAAAAAGCAAAACTTAATTATGGGAACTGTACTTTCTCTTGTAATGTATTTATCAGCTTTTATAGTTAGTGGAAATTACTCAATGGAAAATGTAGCCTATAATTCATGGAATGTATTTGGAACAATTCAAGGAGATATGGCACTGGATTTCCCAACAGGAGATGAGTCTTATAGTAAAGCATTAGAAGAACTAAAAAAAGACTCTAGGATATTAGGAGTAAGAGAATGTTCATTTGATGTAGGTAAGGTTGTATACTTAGACATAGCTAAATATAATATAAAAAATGCTCAAGCCATTACTACATTAGTAGACAATTATGATAATGATGAAGACTTTAATGTATCAATTAAAGAAGGAAGAAATCCAAAATCGAAAAATGAGATTGCTCTAACAGACCAAATATTAAAAGATGCTAACTTAGATGTTGGAGATTATATAAATGTAAAAGTATTAGGTGAAGAAAAGCCATTACTAATAACAGGAAGCTATACAAGTATGATGTCAAATAACTATTCTATGAGAATGACTTTAGACATAGTGCCTAATGATTTGAGAAATAGTCTTGTTAACTTAAATCTTAATGTAACTTTAAAAAATAAAAATGATTATGAAAGTGTTAAAAAAGACTATAAGGAAAAGTATGAAGTAGCAAGCATAGACATAGCGCCTAGTTTAATTATTCAAACTGCTAAATCAGTTGTTGAGACTATTACTCCAGTAACTAAGGTTATTCTTTGTGGGATACTGATATTTAGTGTTTTAAATATAGTAAATCTTATAATGATGAACAATGCTGATAACAGAAGAAATAATGCTATTATGAAATCCCTAGGATTTTCAAATAAATACATTATAAATAGAACTCTATATAGAGTTATTATACTTACAGCTATATCATCACTAGTTGGGTTTACATTAAATTTAGCTATATCAAAGAGTATATTTAAGGTAGCTATGTCAGGACTAGATGGATTAATGATTCCATATAATTTAGTTTCAATTACAATAATAGTTATTGCAACAATAACTATTTTAACAACAATAATATCAATGCTTAGTATAAAAAATATATCCACAATAGAGCTTATGGAAGAATAGGAGGAAAGGTTATGGAAAGCATTATAAAAGCAAGAGGACTTTGCAAATCATTTATTTTAGGTAAAACAGCAAACAATGTGTTAAAAAATATAAATTTAGATATATATGAAGGTGATTTTACTGTAATAATGGGAAGTTCTGGTTCTGGAAAATCAACACTTTTATATTCTATAAGTACTATGGATAATCCAAGTTCAGGTAGTGTAGAGCTTTTAGGCAAGGATATAACCAATTTAAGTGAAAAAGAAGCAACTAGTATTAGAAATAAAGATATATCATTTGTATTCCAGAGTATAAACCTACTTCATGACTTAACTGTAAAAGAAAATATTACTTACACAGGTTTTCTAAATAATAAGGATAAGAAAAGTGTAAATAAAAAGGCAGATGAGTTAATAAATAGATTAGAATTAAAAGATATAGAAAATAAATATCCTTCAGAAATATCAGGAGGACAACAGCAAAGAGTTGCAATTGCAAGATCTTTAATAAACAATCCAAAGGTAATCTTTGGAGATGAACCAACAGGAGCACTTAACTCTTCAACCGGTAAAAAGGTACTTGATATTCTTACAGAGTTAAATAATGAAGGTCAATCAATAGTAATGGTAACTCATGATTTAAAGGCAGCATCAAGAGCAAGTAGATTAATTTACTTAAAAGACGGAAGAATTGATGGAGATTTAGATCTTGGAAAGTTCAATGAAAAAGATTTAGAAGGTAGAGAAGAAAAAATATTTGAATTTATAAGAGAAAGAGGCTGGTAATGATATAATCAAAGTGGGGGTGGAAAAAGTGAGTGATAAAATTTTAGTAATTGAAGATGACATTGATTTAGGAAATTTAATAAAAGATTATTTAGAAATAAATGGATTTGAAGTAGTAATAGCTAATGATGGTTTAAAAGGATTAGAATTGGCTTATGATCCTATGATAAAACTCATTATTTTAGACATTATGCTCCCACTTTTAGATGGTGTTGAAGTTTGCAAAAGAATTAGAACAATATCGAAAACGCCAATACTTATGCTATCGGCAAAAAGTGGAGAAATGGATAAAATTTTAACATTAGGAGTAGGAGCAGACGACTATATGACAAAGCCCTTTTCTCCTATGGAATTAGTAGCAAGGGTTAAGGCACATATAAGAAGGTACACTTCATTTTCAAGCGATAAGAAATCAGATATAAAACAATTTGGAGATTTAATAATAGATTCAAAAGGATACAAGGCTATGTTAAATGGAAATGAAGTATCATTTACTTCTAAGGAATTTCAAATATTAGATTTCTTCACATCCAATCCATCTCAAGTATTCTCAAAATCTCAAGTGTACGAAAATGTATGGGGATATAGTGAGTATATGGACGAAAACACTATAGCTGTATACGTTAAAAGAATAAGAGAAAAGCTTGGAGAATACGGAGAAAAATCAATTAAAACAATATGGGGAGTAGGATATAAGTGGGAAATATTAGAGTAAAAGATAATTATATTGGTAAGAAAATCAGTATATTTACAGGATTAATATGTCTTTTTATTATAGTCTCATTTATATACTCCATTATAATATTAAAAGATGATAGTAAGAAAGAAGGAAAGACTAACCTATTAAGAGTAGAAACTTCAACTCAAAGAGAAAAGATTAAGGAAATGTATAAAAACAATAACTTTTATATGGAAGAATCATTTTATGACTATTGTGTTATAAACTTAAGAGGAGAAGTTATTTTCTCTATATTAAAAGATTTTAAAAAAGGAGATAAAGTAAACCTTGAAGCTGATATAGGTTATGATAATTCCTTTAGTAAAAGAAATAAAAGTAATAATTCAAATGAGTTAGTTAGATATAGTACTCCTTTAGTAAATAATAATGTTCAAGAAGGAACAATAATCATAGATTTACCAAAAGCAGTTACAGAAAATGGTGATAAGTATGAAAAATTTATTCCTTTATGGACACTTTTATTTTTAATTGGAATTCTTACCTTTATGATAAATAGATTTGTAAAAGTTGATATAATAAATCCGATAAAAGAGCTACATAAAAGTGCAAAAAACATACTTCGTGGCAACTATGATTGCAAAATAAGATATGATTATCATGGAGAAGTAGGAGAGTTTTGCCATGATTTTGAAGATATGAGAGATGAAATAATAGTATCAAAAGAAAAGGAAGAAAGATTAAAGAAAAGTGAAAAAGAGCTGTTAGCATGTATTTCTCATGATTTAAAAACACCTCTTTCTTCTATCCTAGGGTATGTTGAAGGTATAAGAGATGGTATTGTCCATGATGAAGAAGGTATAAAAAGATACTCAAATATTATAATTAAAAAGTCAAAGGAACTTTCAAAGTTAATAGATGATATACTAGAACAATCAAAGGCAGAGTTAAATGAAATGACAATTGAAAGAAAAGAAATGTATTCTTATGATTATCTAACTGAAACTTTAATGGATTTGTCTATTGATGTGGCAAATAAGAATATGAAGTTAAATATCATTGGAGATATACCAAACTCTTTAATTTCTATAGATGAGAAGAGGATGAATCAAGTTATAAGTAATATTATTTCGAATTCTATAAAGTATTCAGAATTAGGAAAAATAATAGATGTTTGGGTAGATAATGATATAAATAGCATTACTGTAAATATTAAGGATTATGGTAGTGGAATTAGTATTGGTGATATACCTTTTGTTTTTAATAAATTTTACAGAGGAGAAAAGTATAGAAACACCAACATATCAGGATCAGGGCTTGGTCTTTCTATATCAAAGTATATAGTTGAAAGTCATGGTGGTGTTATTAAGTGCTTATCATCACTTAAAGAAGGCACTACTATTAGTTTTACTATACCTAAAATATAGAAAAAAAGCTATGGGAATAATATAAGATAATTTATAACTTGACAAATTTTCCAGTTGTAATTAAAATAGTTACAACAGGAGGTTGTAAGTATGAAAATAAGCAGTAGATTTTCTGTAGCAGTTCATATATTATCTATATTATCTATGGAAAAACATAATTTATGTACTTCAGAATGGATTGCTAGCAGTGTAAATACAAATCCGGTAATTATTAGAAGAATTACTGGTATGTTAAAAAAAGCTGGTATGGTTAATGTTAACTCGGGAAGTGGAGGAGCATATCTTTTAAAGCCTATAGAAGATATTATTTTATTAGATATATATAAGGCAGTTGATGTAGTTGAAGAAGGGCAGCTTTTTCAAATACATGAAAAACCAAACCCAAAATGCCCTATAGGTGCTAATATTCAATTTGTATTAGAGATTATATTAGTTAAAGCTCAAGAAGCAATGGAAGATGTACTAAAGAGCGTTACAATGAAAGATATTGTTGAAGGATTAATAGAAAGAACTAGATAGAATTTTATTTATTTTTTTTAATTTTGTTGTAACCATTACAGTTACAATTAAAAAATAATAAAATTTATTAAATAAAGATCACAGTAAACTAAATTTATATAGAAGAAAGAAGTTATGAAAACAAAACTATATTATATCATGGATACTATGTGTGGGTGGTGCTATGGATTTAGTGATGTTATAAATAAAATACAAGAAAAATATAAAGATGATTATGATTTTAGTATTTTACCTGGGGGAATGTGGGTAGGTGAAAATGTTAAAATCATAAATGATAGCTTAGGTGAATATATAAAAGGACATAATGTAAAGATAGAAGAGTTAACAGGTAAAAAGTTTGGAGAAGGATTTAATAAAAATATATTAGGAAACAATAATGTGGTTTTAGATAGCCTTCCAGGGGCAAAAGCAGTAATACTTATTCAAAGATTAAAAAAGGATATAATTTTTGATTTTCTTAAAAAAATTCAAGAAGCCTTTTTTATAGAAGGTAAAGACCCTAATAATTTAGAAATATATACTGAAATAGCTGAAAGTTTTGGTATATCTAAAGAATTATTTAATAAGGAATTTTTATCACAAGACTTAACAAAAGAAACATCTGAATTTTTTAATATGGTTGCATTAATGGGAGCATTAAGCTTTCCAACAGTTATATTAGTTGATGGAGATAAAGGAAGAGTAATTTCACAAGGTTATAGTAGCTTTGAGGAACTAGATAAAATTTTATCTTCTTAAGGATATAATACGAATAATTATTAAAAATGATAAATTATATAGCGTATCTTACTAAAGATAGAAGAATAAAGGTACATGTAGATGGAAGTGACACTTATACTAAAAATATATCTTTAAAGTCAGAAGATGCTGTTAAATAAAAAAGCACCTAAGCCAATTAGATTTAAGACCTAAAAAATAATAATATATAGGAGCTAGATGCGGTTCGATTTCATTATAAAACCCACGGCAATACAGAAATGTGTTGTGTGGGTTATTTTAGTTTGTACAGGTAAACTGTATCATAAATGATGTAGACTATTTTTTTATATACTTAACCTTTTGGTTTAAATATTATGGCAGAAATAAATCCAAATATTATTGCTGCAGAAACTCCTGCACTTACTGTCTTTAAAACACCAGTAAATATTCCTATAAAACCCGTTTGCTCAGCATCAGTTATAGCCGCCGTTACAAGGGCATTTCCAAAGCTACTTATAGGTACAAATGCTCCCGCACCTGCGAACTTAACCAAAGGATCATATAGACCAAGTCCGCCTAAAATTGCACCAATTACAACTAGTGTGCAAGTTGTGTGTGCAGGGGTAATCTTTAAAGTATCCATTATAAGTTGACCAATAACACAAATTAAGCCACCTATTATAAATGCAAAAATAAATTTTTCCATAACTTAACTCACACCTTCTTTTTTACATTTCTATAGAAACAGCATGGGCAATGCTAGGTATGCTTTCCTTTTGTTGATAGGAGATAGGAGACATTAAGGCGCCTGTTGCAACAATTAATATTCTCTTTAATTCTCCTTTTCGCATACGATTAAGTAAATGTCCATAAGTTACAGTAGCAGAACAACCACAGCCACTTCCACCAGCAAAGCTTGGTTGATCTTTTTTATATATTAAAAGTCCGCAATCTGTAAATATATGTTTTGGCATATTTATGCCATGTTTTTCTAGTAAAGTATTAGCAAGTTCATGACCAACTTTTCCTAAATCACCAGTAGCAATAAGATCATAATGAGAAGCATCAATATTCAAATCCCTAAAATGAGCTTCAATGGTATCTACAGCTGCTGGTGCCATAGCTGCTCCAACATTATAGGGATCTGAAATTCCCATATCTACTACTCTTCCTATGGTAGCAGAAGTTATTTTAGGTCCATTTCCATTTTGTCCAAGAACTACAGCTCCAGCTCCAGTTACTGTCCACTGAGCAGTAGGTGGCCTTTGCACACCATATTCTGTAGGATATCTAAATTGTTTTTCAGCAGCTGCATTATGACTACTTGCAGCTGCTATAACATATTTAGCTGCTTTACTTTCTATTAATTGAGCTGCTAATGATAAACCTTCCATGGAGCTAGAGCAAGCACCAAAGATTCCTAAATAAGGTATTCCTAAAGTTCTTGCAGCAAAGCTACTAGAAATGATTTGATTCATTAAGTCTCCACTTAAAAAAAAGTTAATACTTTCTTTTTGTATATTTGATTTTTGTATTGCTCTTTCACAAGCATGCTCAAGTAGAGCCTTTTCTGCTTTTTCATAGCTATCTTGCCCAAGCCATAAATCCTCATAAAGTATATCAAAGTCATCAGCTAAAGCGCCATTACCTTCAAAAGGGCCACCAACAGCTGCAGAAGCTAATATTGTAGGTTTAGAATCAAAAACCCAGGATTGATGTCCTTTAAGCATTTACATCACCCCCAACCATGTTATTGTCATTTTTATTGTAGCAACTACAAAAGCAGCAAAAACTCCATAAACAATAATCGCGCCTGCAAGACTGAACATATTTCCAGCTACTCCAAGTACAAATCCTTCACTTTTATGTTCAATTGAAGCAGAAGCTATAGAATTGGCAAAGCCTGTAATAGGAACAGCAGATCCACATCCAGCCCATTGACTAAGATGATCATAAATTCCAAGGCCAGTAAATAAAACTGCAAAAAAGATTAAAACTATAGAAGTAGGAGCTACTGATGTCTTTTCATTAAAATTAAAATAGTTAATAAAAATCCACTGTAATCCTTGACCAATTGTACATATTATACCACCTACTAGAAAGGCTCTAATACAATTAGTTAAAATAGGTCTTTTAGGTTCTATATTATTTACTAATTCATCATATTGCTGCTGAGCTGTGGTCATTCTTTTCTTTTTCATATTTGACATTTATTTCACCTTCTAACGTAATAAATATGGTTCTAATTTTTTCATGACACTTTCTAATTTTTCAGCATTTTGTGAGTACATAGCCTTTGCATCTTTATTGTTACAGTCTAAAGAAAATGATATAAGATCTGATTGACTTTTTTGAATGCAAGCATATAGCATTTCTTTAACCTGTGTTTTAGGGACTTGTATCATATCATCAAAAATATCTATATATAAGTCTCCAGAAGAATCTACTTGACCAAGAAAAACATTTTCAAGGGAAACGCCTTTGATTTCTAGCTGGGTTGTAAGCCATCCTCGATTTAATCCAGCATTAGTAAGACCTTCATTTAATATATTTCCATCTAAAATAACTGTTTGCGGTTCAGTTTTAGGTGCTACTTGTTTTCCTAAATCATATGAGGTAACAGGTTTCTTATCAGCTTTTAAACTAACATTTATATCTCCGGTTGTTTCCATTATAGCAAATTCAACATCGGCTAAATTAAATGCTTTTTTTGAACGCATTTCTTGTAGAAATTCTTGTCCTGTAATTCTCTCTTTAGATAAGTTATCTTCCATGACTTTGCCGTTTTTAACTAGTACTCTTTCCTTACCATGTACTAAGTTATAAATTGACTTGCTTTTCATTGAAGCGTAATCTAAGATAAGAGGCATCAGTGCCCAAACAGACAGTGTAATTAGTCCAAAGTAAATATTATCAACTATATTTAAAGAAATTAAAGAAATTATAATCGCAATGACAGCATAAGAAATAAAGTCAAAGGGAGTAGCCCTAGACAAAGTCTTCTTCTTCATATATTTTGTTATAACTAATGCTAAAAAAAATAAAACTATTGAATTAAATAATATTATTAACCAAGAATCCATATGCCACCTCGCTTAGTTACCTTTGTACTGGGGTTCTTCAAACTCCATAAATCCTATTCTTTTTTCTAAATCTGTTTTAATTTTACTTATTTCTTTAGATGCGTGATTATAAATAGCTCTAGATTCTTTATCACGTTCTTGTAATGAGTACATTTCTAAAGTGGCCTCGGCCCCTTTTAGTGTAGCCAATGTTTGTTTTACCTTTGAAATCGCAGTCATATAAAAGTCTCCTTTATATTTACTAAATTATTTCTTAACTTACTTTAACCAATAAGCTTAATTTCAATTCATTTATTAATGATTACTTATTAAAATTATTTATAAATAAATCGAATATTTAAATTAATTATGAACAAAATATAGTTGCGACAAAAAAACATAAAAAATTATAAAGGAGGAGTTCTTATGCCAACAGGAACTAAACTTGAAACAGCATTAGCTAGTGCTAAAGGATTAGCTGCAGATATGAAGACATTTTCTTTAGATACAGATAATCAAGAAGCAAAACAAATGTTTAATCAACTTGCAAATACAATGGAAACTGTACAACAAACGATTCAATCAAGAGTTGACTTTATAAAACAAGAAGAACCTCAATATGATAAATAATTAATTAATATACTCTCATATCTAGTTAAATATGGGAGTATATTTATATACTTAAAGAAAAATTAATATATACCGAGGAAATCCAAAATGTCCTATAGGTGCTAATATAATAAAGAAAAATTGGAGATATATATTTGACGAAGAGAAAATATATTTTGAATTTTATGATGAGAGGTGCCATTTCAGAAAAGATACTGTTATGGAGATTTACGTTCCAGTAATAGAAAAATAAATAAAAAACACTTTATAAAACCGTATCATTAGTAAGTGATACGGTTTTATATTGCAAAAATCGTCATAAAGTTACAAATTTGTCTTTAAAATCTATTTTATTTACAATAAAAATATTAAATGATAAAATTAATATAAATTAAAATAATATATAGATTTAAAATTAAGAAGGAGACGAAAGTGAAGAAAATATTAAAATTCTGCTTAGGTTTAGTTTTATTTTCAGCAATAATAGCTTTAGGAATATTTGTAGTTTGGGCAATTGCATCAGTATTAGTAGTAAAGTATCTATTTAAACTAAGAGGGAAGTATGAAAATCCTAAAGATTGTCTAAAAGAAGGTAAAAATATAATAGCAATAGTAGCAGGAATTATACTATTAATTGTAGTGCCTATAAATTTTATTAAAACATCGAAAGAATATGACAAAGAGCAAAAAATAAAACAAGAGCAACAAGCTATATTAGAGCAAGAAGAAAAGATAGAATATGAAATAAAAAAGAAAGAAAAAGAGATAAAAAAAGAAAGAGCTAAGGTATTAAATGCTAAGGCTAGAGTTGAAAAAGAAATAAAAAGTGAAAAAGATTATAATAAAGTAATTGCATTAACAAAAGAGGAAATAGAAAAACACAATATAACAGAAGAAGAAATAGAAAAGTTTAATGAAGATGTAGAAAATGCAATAATAAAGCTTAAAGATGATAAAATGGCAGCTCCATATGAAAAAGCAGCGAGGAAATACGTTTCAGGGAATACAAGCTATGTTTCACCTAAGTTAGGAAGTTCTAATTATAGCTTTAATGAAGATAAGTCAGTATGTACCATAACGGGAACATATAGAAGTAAAAATTCATATGGATTGGATGTAAGGGGGCGTTATAGCATTGAATTTGATACATCTTCTGGAGAGATGATTAATGAGTTTATTGGAGATGAAAAAATAACAAATCAAAACATCAACAAGCAAAGTAAAAATGTAAATTAGTTATAATAAAATCAATATCTATAATGTACATATTTATAAAACATAAATTTTAAAAAATAATTAAAACGTTTTAATTAAAATTAATGTCTAATAAATAGAAAACATTCAAAGGAGATAAAATATGAAAAAGACAATAAAACTAATAAGCATAATAGTAATTACACTATTTGCACTAAGTGCATGCAACAAAGAAAATCCACAAAATGCTGTAAATGAATATGTAAACTTAAATAAAGAAGGCAAGTCAACAAGTATAAATGAATATGCCCTAGATTTAATGTACCCTACACATAGACCTGAAGGTGGAGTGCCTAAAGAAGTAATAAACACAATAGATAACTTTATAGCAAACATAGATACTGAAATATTATCAGAAGAAATAAATAAAGATAATGCAAAAGTAGAGCTACAAGTAAAAGGAGTAAACTTTATTAAAGAGGGAATAAAGATAAATAAAGAAAGATTAGATGCTATTAATAAAGGAATTTATAATCCAACAGAAGATATTACAATTACATTTAAAAAAGCAATAGAAAACGGAGAAATAGAAACTAGAAAAAGAATAATAAACTTAACTAAGGTAGATAAAGGGTGGAAAGTAAATGAAGATGATATAAACAAAGTAATACTAGGTGTAGATAAAACTATGGAAATGAAATTATATTTATCTGAAGCGTCTCAGGGGGGAGAATTGGAAGTAAAAGAATTATCAATCGAAGATTCATTAAAATATGTTAAAGAAATTCTGGGAGATAATATAGAAGAAGTAAATAGAGTATACGAAGAAGAAGTAGGGGTTGATGAAGTCACATATAAAGTAGGCAAGCACTTGATTAATGTAAGATATATGTACCCATATAAAACTCAAGGAAATGAAACTTTAAATGAATATGATAAAACTAAAACTTATGGTATTTACTTTAGTTTAGAAAAATAAAAATTATATAACATTAAATTATGCAAAAAGAGTGAACTTTTAATTAGAAGTACACTCTTTTTATTAGTTTATATGTTGTATAATATATATAAGAAAAATTATCTACTTTATTTATCCTTAATTTTAATATTCTAAAAAATAATTCAAAATCATAATATATTTATAGTAATTAATAAGAAGTAGACAAGCAAGCCAATATTCAAACTACAATAGAGGTGAGTTAATGAATACTAAAAGTATAATAGAAAAACTATATCAAACTAATAATGCATCTAAAGAGGAATTACTATATCTAATAAATAATATCAATTACAATTCAAAAGGACTACTTATTCAAAAAGCAAATGAAACAAGACAAATACATTTTAAAAATAAAGTTTATATGAGAGGACTTATAGAACTTACAAGTTATTGTAAAAAAGACTGTATGTACTGTGGTCTTAGAAAGAGTAATAAAAACTTAAGTAGATATAGACTAACTAAAGAAGAAGTCCTAGAGTGTGCAATAAAAGGGGACAAACTAGGATACAAAACCTTTGTACTACAAGGAGGAGAAGATTCTTATTTTACAGATGAAAAAATAATAGAAATTGTAAAGTCTATAAAATCTAAATTTCCACAAAATGCAATAACGCTATCTTTAGGAGAAAGAAGCTATGAATCTTACCAAAAAATATTTGATGCAGGAGCAGATAGATATTTATTAAGGCATGAAAGTGCATCTAAAAAACTATACGAAGACATACACCCAAAAGAAAATTTTGAAAATAGAAGAAATTGTTTAAGAGATTTAAAAGAAATAGGTTATCAAGTAGGAGCAGGATTTATGGTTGGAATACCGAATCAAACTAATGAAGACTTGGTTAATGATTTGCTATTTGTTAAAGAGTTAAATCCAGCAATGTGTGGAATAGGACCATTTATACCTCATAAAGACACACCATTTAGAGATTACAATCATGGAAGCTTAGAAAAAACAATAATAATGTTAGCAATAGTAAGGCTTTTACTTCCAAAAGTATTACTACCAGCAACTACTGCACTATCAAGCATTGACAAAAATGGTAGAGAAATGGGACTTAAGGCAGGAGGCAATGTTATTATGCCAAACTTATCTCCTATGGAAGTTAGAAAGAAGTACTCACTATATAACAATAAAGCATATATATTAGATGAAGATGCGGAGTATAGAAAAATAATAGAAGAAAAAATAAAAATGTCTGGATTTGAGTTAGAAGTAAGTAGAGGGGATAATCCTGACTGGGAAATAGGGGAATAGATAATGTTTATAAATCATGAATACATATATAAAATATTAGATGAGACTAAAAATCCATCAAATGAAGAAATAAAAGAAATTTTAGAAAAAGCTAAAAAAGACTTGGTTTATCTTATAAAGATATAGCAATATTACTTCAAGCTGAGGATGAAAAAGATTTAGATGAAATTTATTCTTTAGCTGGGGAAATTAAAAAAGACATATATGGAAAAAGAATAGTAGTATTTGCACCTTTATATGTAAGCGATCACTGTGTAAATAATTGTGTTTATTGTGGATACAAAAGAGATAATAGCTTTAACAGAAGAAGACTTACAATGAAAGAAGTAGAAGAAGAAGTAAGAATACTAGAGAAAATGGGACATAAAAGATTAGCATTAGAACTTGGAGAAGATCCAGTTAATGCTCCAATTGATTATGTTCTTGAATGTTTAGATACAATTTATAAAACTCAAAATGAAAATGGTCAAATAAGAAGAGTCAATGTAAATATAGCAGCCACTACAGCCCAAAACTACAAATTGTTACAAGAAAAAGGAATCGGTACATATATATTATTTCAAGAAACTTATCACAAACCTACTTATGAAAAAATGCATCCAAAATCATTAAAAGGAGATTATGAATATCATTTAACTGCTTTTGATAGAGCAATGGAAGGTGGTATCGATGATGTTGGCGCAGGTGTTTTATTTGGATTATCTGATCCGAGATTTGAAGTATTAGCTCTTATGATGCATAATGCTCATTTAGAAGAAAAATATGGAGTAGGATTTCATACAATATCAGTTCCAAGACTTCAACCTGCAAATGGTGTAACACTAGAAAATTATCCAAATCTATTAACTGATAAAATGTTTACAAAAGTTGTAACAATACTAAGACTAGCAGTACCTTTTACAGGTCTTATACTTTCAACTAGAGAAAGTGCTTCTATGAGAAGAGAATTATTAAAATATGGAGTATCTCAAATAAGTGCAGGTTCATCAACTGGAGTTGGTGGATATAAAGAAAGAGAAGAAGGAAAAGAAGTACAGCAATTTAAGACTAACGATGAAAGAAGTCCAATAGAAATTTTAAAAGAATTATTAGATGATGGTTATATACCAAGTTATTGCACAGCTTGCTATAGAAAAGGAAGAACAGGGGATAGATTTATGAGCCTAGCAAAATCAGGTAATATAAAATACGTTTGTGAACCTAATGCATTAATGACATTACTAGAATTTTCCCTAGATTATTCAGACGAAGAATTATATGAAAAAGCATTACAAGTAATAAATAAAGAAGTTGAAAATATAGAAAGAGAAGATATTAAAAAACTTACTAAAGAGAATATAAAAAAGATGAAAAACGGGGAAAGAGATTTTTATTTATAAGGAGGATAAAATGAACAATACTCCAAATTCAAATAGAAAACATATAGGAATATACGGAAATACTAATAGTGGTAAATCATCATTAATGAATAGAATACTTAATCAAGAGATATCACTAGTTTCAAATATTGAAGGGACAACAACAGACCCAGTCCAAAAGGCTATGGAACTTATACCCTTTGGGCCAGTTCTTTTAATAGATACAGCAGGACTTGAAGATAAAAGTGAGTTAGGTACAATAAGAATAAAGAAAAGCTTTGAATTTTTAAAAAGACTAGACTTTGCAATATACGTAGTTGATGGAGAGAACTTAGATATAGATACTTATAAAATATGGAAAAAAGAAGCTAGTAAATACAACATATCTCATATGGTTGTTGTAAACAAACTAGATAAATTAAATAAAGATGAAATAGAAAATGCAAATAAACTATTTAATAATCCTCTATTTATATCTGCAAGTAATAACGACAATATAGATAAATTAAAAGATAATTTAATAAAACACTTAGAAATAGAAGAAGATGAAAAAACAATACTTGGAGATGTACTTCCATATGGTTCAAAAGTTGTTTTGGTAGTTCCAATAGATTCAGAAGCACCAAAGGGTAGAATAATACTTCCTCAAGTTCAAGTTATAAGAGACTGCTTAGACCATGGTATAAAAATTTATGTAGTAAGAGATACAGAACTTAATGAAGCTATAAATGAATTAGATAATATTGATTTAGTTGTAACAGACTCACAAGCATTTAAAGAAGTAGAAAATATCATACCAAAAGATATGAATTTGACTAGCTTTTCAATATTATTCGCAAGACAAAAAGGAGAGCTTAAAGAGTTTTTAAAAGGGTGTGAAAAATTAAAAGATTTAAAATTAGGGGATAAAGTATTAATATGTGAAAGCTGTACTCATAATGTATCTCATGAAGATATAGGAAGAGTAAAAATACCAAGAATGCTTAAAAAATTAGTAGGTGGAGATTTAGATATTGAATATAAGGTAGGTTATGACTTTAAGGAAGATGTAGAAAAATATGACCTCATAATTCATTGCGGTGCTTGTATGGTAAATAGAAAAAGTATAATAAATAAGATAAATATATGTAGAGAAAAAAATGTAGCTATAACTAACTATGGAATGGTAATAGCATATTTTACAAATATACTTGATAGATCGGTAAATATATTTAAATAAAAACCATTAATTGAAAAAGTGTGCATCATTATGAAAATAAGATGTACACTTTTTCAATAATAAAATTAATTTATTATTTATCCTTATACTTATTGAATACATAAACAATATCAGAATAGCAACAAGTTCCTTTTGGGTTATTTACAGCACAATTACTATCTTTCATTGCACCAGTTATTTTTATAACTTCTTTTACAGTTAAAGCCCCCTGTGAAATAGCATTCTTAATGTCAGATTCACTTACATGATTGCAGTAACATACATATTCTCCAATAGTAACGTCTTGATTAATATTAGAATCGCAACAACAACATTTTTCTTCCATCATTTTGTCATCCTCCTAAGTATATTAACAATTATATGATTGTTATATTTTGGTATATTAAATTATACCATGAATTCTAATTAGACTATATATTTTACCTATATAAACCAAGAATATAAATAAATATGTAGAAATATGCTTTATTAAAGCATATAATTTAAGTGTAGGTTTTAATGAATAGGGGGATTTTATGGAAGAATTTAAATTGTACCAATCAGGAATTCATTATAGTAACGTATACATAGGCGAATATGAAGTATTACATGAAAGATTAAATTTAGATAATAATAAATTTAATTTTAAAAGTGTACTAAGTGAAAAAGGTAATGAACTATACATAGAAAATTTCAAAATAAATATTTTAGAAATAAAAAATAAAATTTCAAATTATAAAAAGGTATTTGAAAAAAATTATGAAATAAACGAAAAAATTATTACTGAATATAATGAAGAGTATTCAAAACTAGATGAATATACTTATGTTCAAAGAAAAAAGAAATTTCCATTAGATATTATTGTAGTCAATAATGAATTAGTAGGATTTATATGCATATCAGAGGAAAGTGCTACAGTATTAGTAAAAGAAGGTTATGAAGACTATAGTCCATTAAAATAGCGACTTCAAGATGTTTATTTGCAAAAATTTACAATACACAAGAAAACGTTTGTTTATAAAATAAAAACGCCACCTAACGAAATGGAAGGTGGTGTTTTTATTATATATGAAAAAATAGGAAATTTGTATATAATAAAATTATAATTAACGTAAGGGGAGAAGCTATGAAAGAAGAAACTATTGGGATTATAGTTCAAAACTATCATTATGGAATACTTCTTAACTACATAGTAGGGGATGTAGTTAAAGAAGATGAAAAAATTAATGATACAATAGAAAGAATGATTAAGAAAAGCTTTAATACGTATTTATTTAGAAAAGTAAAAAAATATAAAGAAAAATTAAAATACGGGGATAAAGAAATAACAATGTATCTAGTAGAACTTGTAGGATATAACGAAGAGATAAATGAAAAGTTTAAATTTATAGATAGAGATGAAATATTAGATGAATTACCAAATTCGAATTATAAAGACTTTTTGAGAAGAAACATAATAAAGTATGAAGAATACGATAATTCTATTTGTAATTTATTCAATATAATAATACTAGAGCGTATAGTAACTATATTAGGTACAATAGATAGGGAACTTAAAATAGATTTACTTTGGATTAATATTAGTGCTTTAATAATAAGTTTTATAATATTAAGAATATATATAAATCCTAAACTAGCAAGATATTTAGCTAAGTTTGATACAAATACTAAAATTAAAATATTAAATTGGGTAGCACCTATTATAGGGATATTGTATATTGTAAGCTCAGTAATGTAGAATATAAGCTTAATAAACTAATAAAATATAAATAATTATATAAGTTAAAATAGATAATTTATAAAATAATAGTATAATAAGATATAGATTAAAAAACAAGGAGAGAAAAATGAAATACACTCAAGAAGAAATAGATATAATGCAAGCTAAAATAATAGAGATATTAAAAGAAAAAGGCGAAATGAGATTTGGTAAAATAGCAAAAGTTTTAATACATGCAGGAATGGCAGAGTCAAGTTTTGTAGTACTTACAATACTTCAAGGTGGATGCAAAGATCATAAAGACTTTAAGGGAGAGGACTTATTTACAAGTCCTAAAACAGGAGTATGGAGATTGTCAGAAAGTAACTAAATAGATACAGACCACCCACCGAACGAAACGTTAGGTAGTGTTAAGATAATAAAAAAAATGAGCATCTCAAATTAGAGATTGCTCATTTTTTATTATTAAAGTTTAAAATGTTATTTTGAGATACTATACTTTTTAGTATAATATCAGTTAGATATATTAAAAAAATTTTTATAAAATAAGGGGGATGAATATGGACTTAAATTTACTGGGAATAGATAGCAGTTTATTAAAAGATATTGAAGAAATAAAAAAAGTAATTAATATAAACTTTAGTGAAACTGGGGAAAAAATTCAAATAATAAAATTAGATGAAAATGAAGAATATGTTATACAAATAAGTAAAGGAACTATTAAATATAAAAACAAAAATCACTTATTTAGAGCTATATCGCTATATATACAATCAAGAGATAAAGAAAATTTCTTTATAGAAGAAAAATCATATATTAAACATATAGGACCAATGATAGATGCATCAAGAAACTCAGTTTATAAACCTGATAAAATAAAAGAACTTATGGTGAATATGGCAATACTAGGTTTAAATAGAATGATGCTATATACAGAAGATACCTATGAAATTGAAAACTATAAATACTTTGGGTATCTAAGAGGAAAATATTCAAAAGAAGAGCTTAAAGAAATAGATGATTATGGATACAAGTTAGGAATAGAAGTTATACCATGCATACAAACATTAGCTCATTTAAAACAAACCTTAAAGTGGAGCTATGGAAACGAAATAAAAGATACAGAAGATGTTCTCCTGGTAGGAAAAAAGAAACCTACAAATTTATAGAATCAATGATAAAAAACTTAAAAGAATGCTTTAGAAGTAAAAATATACATATAGGAATGGATGAAGCCTTTGATTTAGGAAGGGGAGAATATCTAAATCAAAATGGATACGTTCATCATTATGATATTATGATAGAACATTTAAACCAAGTATGTGATATATGCAATAATTATAATTTTAAACCTATGATGTGGGATGATATGTTTTTTAGAACAGGATCACCAAATGGATTTTATTATAATCAAGACACAGTAATAAGTAAAGAAGTAGCAAACTCCATTCCGAGTAATTTATCATTAGTTTATTGGGATTACTATCATAAAGATAAAAATATTTATAGAAAATTCTTTGATATAAGAAAAGTATTTAATAATAACTTAATCTTTGCAGGGGGTATTTGGAAATGGTCGGGAATTACACCTTGCTATGATCAAACATTCAAATCTAGCAAAGAAGCTTTAATGGTTTGTAAAGAAGAAAATATCCAAGAAGTAATAATAACAGCTTGGGGTGATGACGGTGATGAAACTCCAATAGATACTATAATACCAGGACTTATTTTATTCGCTGAACATGCATATAACGATGAGGTAAATATTAAGTGGATAAATGAAAGATGTAAATTTATAACTAATTTAGATTTAGAAGAATTCTTTAGTCTGCAAGAATTAGACAAACTTGAAGATGGAGATAAAGAAAATTTAAGATTTGTAAATCCGTCTAAATACTTATTATATCAAGATTTATTACTAGGAGCATTTGATAAGCATATAGAAAATATAGAGAATATAGAAAATCACTATGAATGTTTATCAAATAGATACCTAGAAATAGCAAATAGTAATGAAAAATATTTTAATATGTTTAAAATGTATTCTGATTTAGCTAAGGTACTTTCTATAAAATCTAATATAGGAATTAAGTTAAGAAAAGCTTATAAAAATAACGACCTAGAAAAGTTAAGTTATATATGTGAAAATACATTAAAAGATTTAAAAGAAAATATTAAAAACCTTCAAAACTCTTATAGAAATTTATGGTATAAAGACTGTAAAGGACAAGGATTTGAAGTAATAGATATAAGGCTTGGTGGAGTTAGCTCAAGAATAGACTCAACTATTTATAGGGTAAAGAGTTATATAAATAAAGAAATAAATGTAATTGAAGAATTAGAAGAAGAAATATTATATTTCAATGAAGAATTTACAAAAGATTCACATCAAATAAATATTAATAGATACAAAGATATAGCAACTCAAAACATAATAAGCTGGTAAAATAATAGGATTTATACAAAAATTAGATATTATTGTTTTATTAATAGTAATTTTTAGGGGGGATTGTAATTAAAAAAAATAGAATTTTATTAATTATAGCGGTTATATTAATACTTTTATATCAATGGAGTATGAAAAATGAAATAGAATATAGTATTTTTTCCTGGGACCCAGAAATATTATCCAGTGTCTATTTAGAAGATTATTATGATATAATAAATGACTTAAAGATAAGAAAAATTTATCAAAATATTGATGGACTAAGTCATTCTAAAGTAGAAGAAACTATTAAATCCTTAAAAGATAACACTAATGCAGACGTGTACAGTCTTACAGGGGATCCTACTTGGTATAGTAGTTCTAAAAATGTAATATCGATTTTGGATAATATCAATAATTATAATATGTATGTAAATAAGAAACATCAAATTAATGGAATTGTTTTAGATATAGAACCATGGTCTTTATATAAAGATTGGGATAGAGAAGTGTACATAAAAACTATTGAAGATATATACTCTTATGCAAAGAGTGTAAATATAAAAATAATAAACATAATTCCAACATGGCTAGATATAAAAGATATTGAGACAATAGTCAAAAATAGTGATGAGATAGCTGTTATGAATTATAATATATCAAGTCCTATAGAAAATATAAAAGAAGAAATAGATATTTCAAAGAGATATAATAAAGAAATTAATGTAATTGCAGAAACACAGGCAGAGAATAAAAAATATGGAGTAGATAAAAATACAACATACTATTATCTAGGAAAAGATAGGCTAGATAAAGATTGGGAGAGTATAATTGATACTTATAAATACAAAAGAATAAGTTTCTCATACCATGACCTAAATAATATTATAAACTTTTTAGAGGGAGATGAATAATGAAAAAATACTTATCATTTTGTACTGTTATATTAATATTAATACTTGGAATTTATAATTATTCATATTTATTAAGAAATAAACTAAATACTAATTTAGATACAGAACTAAATATAAAACAAGTATCTAGAACTAATAATGAGAACATTGAAATTTATAAAAATGGAAAATGGGAAAAAACTTTTTTAAAAGGTGTTAACATAGGAGCTAGTAAACCTGGATACTTCCCTGGCGAATTTGGAATAACAAAGACTATTTAAGATGGTTTAAGCATATAAAAGAAATGAACTCAAATGTAATAAGGGTATATACTTTACAGATGCCAGAATTTTATGAAGCTTTATATGAATTTAACAGATATGAAAAAGAGCCTTTATATATAATGCATGGAGTTTGGATAGATGAAGAGTTAATGTTAAAAAAAATGAATGCATTTGACAAAAGTGTAATAGAAAGTTTTAAACATGAAATAACTCAGGTTATAGATGTTATTCATGGAAATGCAAAAATAGAAAAAAAATCAGGTAGAGGATTTGGAGATTATAAGTATGATATATCTCCGTATTTAGTTGGATACATTTTAGGTATAGAGTGGGATTCAAGCTTTGTAGAAGAAACAAACAATAAAAATAAGAATATGAAAGATTATAATGGTATGTATGTATATACTGAAAATGCTAATCCAATAGAAATATTCTTTGCAGATGTTGCTGAAAATACTATAAAATATGAAGAAACTAATTATAATATGCAAAAACCAATAGCATTTACTAACTGGTTAACAACTGATGTAATAGAACATAAAAATGATATGGATGAAGCAAATCGTATAGGAGATATAGACACTGATAAGATAAAGCAAACAAATAGATATAAAAGTGGGTTGTTTGCATCATACCATGTATATCCATATTACCCAGACTTTTTAAACTATGACTCTAAATATGCAGATTTTGTAGATGAAAATGGTAAAAAAAATTCATATAAAGCATATTTAAAAGATTTAAAAAAATATCATAATGTTCCAGTTATAGTTTCGGAATTTGGTGTTCCAGAATCTAGAGGTATAACTCATGAAGACTTAAGTAGAGGATTTAACCAAGGACTAATAAATGAAAATCAGCAAGGCCAAATGAATAAGGAAATGCTTAATGACATAGTTGATGAAGGTTATGCAGGAGCAATAGTATTTTCATGGCAAGATGAGTGGTTTAAAAGAACTTGGAATACCATGGATATAGATGACAGTAATTCTAGAGCTTATTGGGCAGATAAAATGACAAATGAGCAATTCTTTGGGCTTTTATCATTTGATCCAGGTAAAAATAAGCAAACAGTATATATAGATGGAAAAGTAAACGATTGGTCAAAACGTAATATAATATCAGAAAATAATGATATTAAGTTGTATGCTAAAAGTGATGAACAATATTTATACTTAAGAATAAATAAAAAAGATCTAGATTTATTTAAAGAAGATATAATAATACCTTTAGATATAACACCTAACTCAGGTAGTTATACTATAAATAACTATAATACTAAATTTAATAAAAAGGCAGATTTTGTAATAGAAATAAAAAATAAAGAAGATGCAAAAATTGTAGTAAATGATTACTACAATGTAAATGACTTTTTATTTAGAAATGATATAAAAGACAATAAAAATGAAAATAGATTTGATACTGTAAAACAAGTTATTTTAGGAGAATCTGAAATACCAAATACTAACCAAGTTATAGACGTTAAAGAAGTTGAAGTTGGAAATTTAACTTATGGAAACTCGAATCCAAAGTCTAAAGACTATAATTCTTTAGCTGACTTTATTGTAAGTAAAGATGATATTGAAATTAGAATACCATGGTTAATGCTGAATATATCTAATCCAGCAAAAAAATTAATTATTGATGATTTTAATGAAAAAAGAGAAATAAAACATATAGAAATAGATGGAATAAATTCAGGGGCTTATATAATTAGCAACAATAAACTTATAAATAGTGTAGAGATGAAAAAATATAACTGGAATAAGTGGGACATGCCTAGATACCATGAAAGATTAAAACAATCATATTACATTATGAAAGACGCTTTTAAAGAAATTAAATAAAAATGAGGAGATATTTAAGTGATAGATATATTATTTTATACAATATTCATATTTATATATTATATTTTATGCATATACATGTATATACTATATGACTACAATAAAGATAAATTTATAAATTTAAAAGTAAAAAAATTAGATAAAAAGTTAAAGATACTAATTATAAATGAATTAAAGTTCTATAAAGAAGAGAAATTGATAAATGAAGAAAATATAAAAAAAATAAAAAATAAAATGAATAGAGAAGTAAATAGAAAATATATAGTAAATTTGTTAAAAGATGAATTGTTAAAAGATAAAAATAATGTAGTAGATTTTCTAGAAAAATCTAAACTAAGTGATGAAATTTTAAAAGTAACAGATAAAGATGAATTTACTAGGGTAGAAAAGATAAGAACTATAGGAGATTTTTGTATTAAGGATAAAGACAGATATTTATTAGAATGTTGTAAATCTCAGTCAATTTATATTCAAATAAATGCCCTAGATAGTTTAAGACAAACTGGTAACTTAAAAAGTTATATAATAGGTTTAAGATATATAATTGGTTCTGATACATTGATAAATGAAAGAGTTTTAATAGACAATATAAATAAATACAGTGAAACAAATAAAGAAATTAATAATTATTTAATAGAAGAGATGAAAAATAAAGATGTTAACTTAAATAAAATAATAATGACTCACTTTACAAGTATAAAGTATGATGAGGCTAAAGATGAAGTTTTTAATTTGCTTAATGAAGAATTTTTATCAAAAGAGATAAAGTTATCTTGTATAAAATATTTCATAAGAATAAAGTACAATAAATCGAAAAAGTTACTACTGAATTTATTATTTGACAAAGAGTGGGAAGTAAGAAATTTAAGTGCAATAGCTTTAAAAAATTATAAAAATAAAGAGGTTATAGATAGTTTAAAAAAATCTATAAAAGATGAAAACTGGTACGTAAGACAAAGTAGTGCAAGAAGTTTATATTTATTAAATGATGATGATAAAAATCTTTTAGATATTATAAAAGGAAATGATAAATATGCTTCAGACTCTATATTAAATGTTTTATCAGAGGAAAATAAATTAGATGAGTATATTTTAGACTTAAAACTAGATGAAAATAAAGTAAAAGAAAGTTTAGAATTAAGCATTAGCTAGGGGGATATTAAATATGATATTTGAAAACGTAATAATTATAACTGATTATATAGCTTTAGTATACTCGCTTATGATGTATATAGTATTCTTTATATTTGTTATTTCATCAGCGTTAAGCTTTAGTAAATATATAAAATCTAGAGAAGCAATAAGCCAGTTAAATCTAGATGACTCATCTGAATATATACCAGTATCATTAATAGTACCATCATACAATGAGGAAGTTACTATAGTAAGTACAATTGAGTCTTTAATATCACTTAATTATGAAGAGTATGAAATAATAATAGTTAATGATGGGTCTACTGATAACACTTTAGAGATTTTAAAAAAAGAATATAATTTAAACTTAATATATAAGCCCATGAAGAAAATAATAGACACAAAAGATATAAAAGGTGTTTATAAAGGTAGAATACGAAATAAAGACATAATTCTTATAGACAAAGAAAATGGAGGAAAAGCAGATGCTTTAAATGTTGGAATAAACTACTCTAAATATCCAGTATTTGTCTCAATAGATGCAGATTCATTGTTAGAAAAAAATGCAATACAAAAGATAATTATACCTTTTATGGAAAATAAAAAGACCGTTGCAGTCGGTGGAAATATAAAAATTTCTAATTTTATTGAAATAATAGATGGAGAAGTTATAAATCACAATAAATTAAAAGGAATATTAATACCATTTCAAATTATTGAGTATTTAAGGGCTTTTTTAACCAATCGTATGGCTTGGAATTCATTAAATATGAATTTAATAATATCAGGTGCATTTGGAGCATTTAACAAGAAAATAGTAACTGAAGTTGGAGGGTATAAAACTAACACTGTTGGTGAAGATATGGAGTTAGTAATGAGAATTCATAAATATTTTTTAAATAAAAAAGAAAAATATTACATAGCATTTGCTCCAGATGCTAACTGTTATACTCAAACACCAGACACTTTAAAAGGTTTAAAAACCCAAAGAAGAAGGTGGCAAATGGGACTTATACAAAGTATAAATAATCATAAAGATATGTTTATAGATAAAAAATGGTTTTTAGCAAAGTCCTATTTTATATTCTTTGAATTAATTACTCCGATATTAGAGTTGTTTGGAATGGTAATAATAACAATTTCATTTTTCATAGGGTTAATCAATTTAGATTTCTTATTAATATATTATTTAACAATAATGATATATTCAACATTAGTATCTATATCAGCGATATTATTAGATATATATGTATTTAAAGAAAATATAAATATTAAAATTACTACAAAGTTAATTGTATTATCTATATTTGAAAGTATTGGATATAGGCAATTAATAAGCTTATACAGAATATCTGCTTTCATAGGATATAGCAAGAATAAGCATAAATGGGGAAGTATAAAAAGAAAAGTTCAAAACAAAACTACGGCATAATAAAAAAGAAGGAGATAACTCCTTCTTTTTTATTTAAAAAAATACTTGCATTACAACCGTACTATTAATATAATACAGTTATAAGCTGTACTACTGAACTAGTACGGTAATACGGAGGTGATTGCATGAACTTTAAAGCTAATGACAGAGAACCAGTTTATATTCAAATTATAAGATTCATAAAACAAAAGATTGTAAGAGGTGAATTAAACCCAGGAGATATTATACCTTCAAGAAGGGAAATGGCAGTAAACATAAAGGTAAATCCAAATACAGTACAAAAATCATACAAGGAGATGGAAGAAATGGGGATTATAGATACAGTTAAAAGTTATCAAAGTAGTATAACTACTAACACAGAAATTATAAACAAGATAAAATATGATCTTATAGACGAATCTATGGAAGTTTTTATAGAAAATATGAAAGCAATAAATGTAAATAAGGAAGAAATTTTAAAAATAATAAATGATAGATACTAGGGGGAAGTATTGTGATAGAAATTAAAAATATATATAAAAAGTATAAAAAGGTTAAAGCCCTTGATGGTGTATCTTTTAATATACACGAAGGGAAAATAACTTGCTTACTTGGAATAAATGGGGTAGGAAAATCAACTACATTAAAAGCTATAGCTGGTCTTATCAATATAGATAGTGGAGAAATACTTATAGATGGAGAAAAATTAAACCACAATACATATAACAAAATATCCTTTGTGCCAGATGTAGATAATCACTTTGCACAGTTTACAATAAAAGAGAGTTTTGAATTTATGAAAGAATTTTATAAAAATTGGGATGATAATAAAGCTTATGAAATGCTTGAGTTATTCAATTTAAGTGATGATAAAGAAATATCAAAACTTTCAAAAGGAAATATTGCAAGAGTTAAAATAATAATAGGATTTGCACAAAATGCAAAATATACCTTACTTGACGAACCTTTTTCTGGAATCGATATATTTAAAAGAGAAGAATTTTTAGGGGTAATGACAAAATATATAAGCGATGAACAAAGTATAGTATTAACTACTCATGAAATATCAGAAATTGAAATGTTAGCAGATGATGTAGTACTTATAGATGAGGGGAAAGTACAGCTAATATTTAATGCAGAAGAAACTCGTGAAGAAGAAGGAAAGTCTATAATAGATAAAATGAGGGAGGTATATCAAGGTGAGTAATATATTAACTTTATATAATATGGAATTTAAACGAATATACAAATTATATTTTGGTCTAATAGTTGTACTATTTCTAGGAAATATAGTAAGTATAGGCTTAGGTATTTATGATACTATGAGGCATATGAATAGAAATCAAATGATACCGGTAGATTTTAATATATTTAAAACTTATATAAATGAAGATTACGTAAAAGGATTTGCGATTGATCAAATACATGTTTTTAGTAGCGTTGTTCTTGGTATTGCAGTTTTAAGCTGTTTAATATATGCACTTGTTATATGGTATAGAGATTACTACTCAAGAAGTAAGACTATATGTGCATTACTTACATTACCTCAAAAGCGATTTAACATTTATTTAGCAAAACTTTTAACAATACTTGTTATGATTTATGGAATAATAGTTAGCCAAGTGTTATTTTGGTATATTGATACTATTATACTAAAAATAATTACAGTAGCTAATATAGATGGGTTTACAAATATATTCTCAAATATGATGAATAATAATTCAGGATTAAACTTAATACCACCATATATTATTGACTTCTTAATGATAAATATATTTGGAGTATTACTTTCAGTAGTAGTTATATTTACAGGAGTACTTATTGAAAGGTCATATAAAAGAAAAGGAATAGTATTTGGGATATTATACATATTTTTATCATTAATAGTATATGGATACTTGCTAATAAAGTATGTAAGTTACTCAGACCAAGCATTACAAATTAGTTTAATATATTACATAGCACTATTTGTTTTATCAATATTTATATCTTATAAATTGATAAATTCAAAAATATCTTTATAGGGGGTATGATATGAAGAAAAACTTATCAAAAATAACTTTAGGAGTAGTATTATCTTCCTTAATATTAATAGGAATAATAATAGTCTCTAATGATACTAATATGAAAATAGAAGATTTACAAGGAAATAAAAGTGAGCTAGGTGATGTTTCTATAATATATCAAGAAGGAAAAGGATTATATAATATTAAGGAAGCTGTATTATCAAAAGATGAATTTAAAGTTAAAAAAATTGCAAAGGGATTACCTGGAGTAAGTAAATATTCTAAAAATATAGTTGAGAATAGAAATTTATTTAGTTCTGTATATGATTCAAACTTAATATATGAAGATAAAGAAAGTATAGGATATATGGACTATGTATCAAATAATTACTATTCAAATGAAGAAGTTAGATTTAATACTAAAATTACTGATAAAAACCTAAAAACTAATAAGATAACTGAATTTGATATAGAGATAATAAGTTCTTCTAAAGAAAATGCAGATGCAAATAGAAGTTGCCTAGTCACAAAGTATAAAAATGAAATATATTTAGCAATAGGAATAACAAATGATATTAATTATGATAAAAATGGAAATATTATAGATAATGGAAATAGTGGTATATCTATTTATAAAATAGACTTAGAAAATCAAAAAGCACAATTATTTGATGAAATAAAAATAAAAGAAAATGTAGATATATCAAATGGAGTGAGTTTTGTAAATAATAACAAAATCTATTTTATGGCTCAGACATATAAAGACTCAGGTGAACAATATTTAGTTTATTATGATCTAGAAAATAATAAGTTTGATTATATAAAAGACTATATAAATATAAAAGAAAAAATCATTCAAATAATAATGACAAAGCCTATAGTATAGATGATAATAAGTTAAATATAATTTATAATGATGGCACGACAGATAAAAAATCTACAATTATACACCAATATAGTATAGATTTAGAAAAAGAAGAAATTATAGAGAATGATAAAGTATACAAATTTAATAAAATAAATGAACAATCAGAATTAAGTAAATTTAGATTAATAGACAATAAATTATACATACTATTAAATTCATATAAAGAAGAACGAAGTAAATCCTATATATCTAGAAAAGAAAATTCAAATAATATTATAGTATTAGATGAAAAAACTAAAAAAGTACTATATATTGGGCAGTCAAGACAAGAAGAAAACCACCGTGCAACTAATTATATAGTAAAAAATGAAGAATTATAATAAAAAGTGCTATGAAATTTCATAGCACTTTTTTTGTTTAAAATATAATTATGCTTGCAACTGAACAATGCTTATAGACGCTAAAGTTGCATTTGGTTCACTTAGAGAGAATGTGTTTGAAGATGATAATCTCAGTGCAGTACCATTAGCTCCAACAGTAAATATTGCTTGCCCATATGCGATATATGGAGTAGTTGTATCTGTTTTTACAACCTTGCATACTGAACCCGAAACGTTAGCATTATTTACTTGTAATGTTAAAGTAGTATTGGCAGTTGAATTAGCAGGAAAATATACATAATAATCAAGCTTATAAACACCTTTAAGTAAGACTGATATTATTCCTGAGTCATTTAATATTCTAGGACTATTAATGCCAGTTGGATCATTAAATTTTAATCCTCCACCTAAAGATGTAGCATTTAAAGTATTACTTTGTGAGAAGAAGGCATATTGACCTACAAATTGAGGACCTTCAGGACCTTCAAATCCTCTAGGACCAGCGGGACCTTGATCGCCTTGAGGGCCAGCGGGACCTTGCTCACCTTGAGGCCCAGCGGGACCTTGTTCACCTTGAGGGCCAGCGGGACCTTGCTCACCTTGAGGGCCAGCAGAACCTTGCTCACCTTGAGGACCAGGTGCACCTTGTTCACCTTGAGGCCCAGCGGGACCTTGTTCACCCTGAGGGCCAGCGGGACCTTGCTCACCTTGAGGGCCAGCGGGACCTTGCTCACCTTGAGGACCAGCGGGACCTTGCTTACCTTGAGGACCAGCGGGACCTTGTTCCCCTTGAGGACCATCAGGATCTTGAGAGTTTATGCAATTAGAGCAACAGTATTTGAAACAATATTCATTGCAGTTACAGCAACTATGACAACAATTTTTATTGCATTTATTTTTAGAATGAAAATTGAACATATTGATATAAGCACCTCTTATATTAGTTTGAAATCTTAAAGTTAGAAAAAATAACTAACTGATATTAATATATTTAAAAAGCAATAATAATGTTACCTTATAACATAAAATATTAAGAAAAAATAAAAAATATGGACTAATATCTTTTAATTTAAAACTAAATTAAACTAAATTAATTATAAAAGAAAGTATTGTCAAAATATGCAATATGTGGTATATTATATACAGTAAAGATTACGGAGAGGTGTCCGAGTGGTTTAAGGAGCTGGTCTTGAAAACCAGTGATGCTTAACGGCACCGTGGGTTCGAATCCCACCCTCTCCGCCAGATGCCCAGATAGCTCAGTCGGTAGAGCAGGGGACTGAAAATCCCCGTGTCGGTGGTTCGATTCCGCCTCTGGGCACCAATAGTAAAAAAAGACACCTAAAGTTAGGTGTTTTTTTATGTGCAAAAATAAAAGAAATTAATTATCGAAAGGAAAAGTATAGATTATATTGAATTTAATATAAATCAATAAGTAATAACTTAACAGGGGGAAGTAAGATGAAGACTTTGATAATTGGTAATGTATATGTAGATGTGATAATAAATGTAGATTCGTTACCAAAAACAAATGATGATATTTTATGTAAAAAGCAAGTTATTTCAATGGGAGGATGTGCTTATAATGTAGCTACAATATTAAATAACTTTGGTGTAGAACATGATTTAATATCTCCAGTTGGAAAGGGTATATATGCAAGTTTAATAGAAAGGGAACTTATAGAAAATAATTATAAGATACACATAAAAGAAGAGGAAGAAGATAATGGTTATTGTTTATGTTTAGTAGAGGAAGATGGCGAAAGAACATTCATAACTATAAAAGGAATAGAATATAAGTATAAAATGGATTGGTTAGATAAAATAGATAGTTGTGATTATGAAAATATATACATATCAGGCTATGAAATGGAAGGACATAATGGTCGTATTATATCTAGATGGCTAGAAAATCAAAAAAATAAAAAATTATTCTTTGGGCCAGGTCCAAGAATTAATTTTATAGAAAAAGACACTTTGAATAAAATATTTAAATTAAATCCAATACTTCATCTTAACGAAGAAGAAGCTATAAAGTTTACTAATGAAAAGGATATATTAAATGCAGCTAGATACTTAAATAATATAACAGATAATACTGTATTTATAACTCTTGGGGAAAATGGAGTGCTTTATTTTAATAAAGATAGTTATAAATTTATAGATGCTGTAAAAACTAAAGTAGTAAACACAATAGGAGCAGGAGACAGCCATATAGGCGCAATAATTTCATCACACTCTTTAGGCTATGAATTTGAAGAGTGTTGTTATATTGCGAATAAAGTATCCTCTAAGGTTGTTAATAGTGACAAAAGTAGATTAGAAAAAGATATGTTTAATAAAAATGAATATATATTAGATAATAAAGTTATAGTATAAGCTTTTATAAATGTAAAAACACCTATCAAAGATAGGTGTTTTTTTGGGCTAGCGTCGACTTATACCCGCTGGTACAAGTTTTCCCTAAAGACATTATAATATAAAATTAAAAATATGTAAATATAAAAGTCAAAACTTATAACTATATATGATAAAATTAAATTAATAATAAAGAATATTAATTTTAAGGGGTAAAATATGAAATATTATATGAAATCTAAATTATTTAAAATTAAAGAGGACTTTTGGATTAGGAATGAATATGAGGAAGATGTATTTTTTATAGATAAAAAATTTTTAACTCTAGGGCTACAATTTGATATTATTAAAAATAATTCAATAATTTATAGTGTGAAGGAAAAGCTATTAACATTTATGAGTAATTACGAAATCTTTGAAAATAATAAATCAGTAGCAAAGGTAGATCAGAAGCTAACTTTTCTTAAAGATAGTATAAAAATAAATAGTAAGCATGGAGAATTGATTGTAAAAGGAGATATTTTTGGAATAGACTATAAAATATTTCAAGGTAATAAAGTTATAGCAACAGCTAGTAAAGAACTTTTTGCCTTTACTGATAACTATAGTGTCGATATAAATTTTGAAGATGAAGCATTTATATTATGTTTAGTTGTTATAATAGACGATATAAAAGATAAGAGGAAAAATAATCAATAGATTTAGTTTGTATAAAATAATATATAAAATAAGAAGTAAAATAATAAAAAAAGCTAATAATAACTATGATATATAAATTTATAATTAAAGGAGAATAGTTATGGCAAATGTATTAAGTACAAATGAATTTATAGCAGAAGTAGAAGGTGGAGACGGAGTATACGTAGTAGATTTTTTTGCTACTTGGTGTGGTCCATGTAAAATGCTAGCTCCAGTATTTGAAGAAGTAGCAAGTGATATGGGTGCTCAAATTGGCTTTGGTAAAATAGATATAGACCAAAGTTTAGATATAGCAAGAAAATATAATGTAAGCACAGTGCCAACAATAATAATTTTTAAAGGTGGAGAGCCTGTAGAAACAATGGTTGGATTTATGCCAAAAGAAAGTCTAATAACTAAACTAAAAGCATATGTATAAAAAATAAAAACTAGAGGATATCCTCTAGTTTTTTTTATAATCTACCTAAGGAATGATTATTTTATATACAACCATTTTGTAACAAATAAAATATATGCGCATAAAATGTATTAAAGGGTAGATTTTTGTAATAAGTTTATATATATTGGAGATGTGATATATGGCACAAACACCTAGAGAGCAAGGAAAAGTTGAAAAAACTATTAAGAAAGTGGTAGACCCAGTAGAACAAATAGGAAAAGAAGTTATAAATGGAGTAGGATCTGTTGCTAAAGAAGCTATAAAAGGTGGATATAATGTAGGTAAAGAAACATTAAACACTGGTAAAGCTGTAGGTAAAGTTGTAAAAGATACTATTAAAAAATAGTATAAATGGTCACAATCTTATATATCAAATAAAAGGTGCATGTATCAATAGTACATGCACCTTTTATTTGATAATTTATTTCATTGGCATAATAAGTTATGTTTTATATGTAAGTTGGTAATCAAGTTTAGTTGTTCCAACTATAAAATTTTTAGAGTAATATTCATCATCATGACCATAACTATTATTTAGAACATTTTTATTTATAAAAGAAATAAAAGAAATAAATAATATTATAATGAATAATATTATAATAGGTTTATATTTTTTTAAAAAAGGATGTAATCCTTCAAATTTATCAACCTGCTTGTTTATTTTTAAAGACTTAAGCTTACTCTTTTTCTTTCTTTTAGAATAAGGAATGACCTTAGCGGAATTACCTAAGTTTTTATTATTAAGTGGATATTTTCTATTAGAATCATATCCAGAACTATCTTTTGGTTTAAATTCAATAGTATTATTAGTTTTGCTTTTCAACAGTATCCCCCTACCTTGTATAATATATTGTATATCTTTATCAAAATGGATATTTTAAATTTAAATAGATACTTCTTTAAGATAATAGTACTACTAATAAATAAAATATACAAGAAAAGGTATTATCTATAATATTACAAAAATTAGTATTTTTCTTGCATATTTTGATACTGAGTATCAAGAAATAAATTTTATGTAGAAAAAAATAAAAAAATGTAAAAGAAATATATTTTTTTATTGAAATCGAACGATTGTTTGATGTATAATAAGTTTGTAAGAACGATTGTTTGAAAATGGAAATTAAAAATAATTTATAAAATATCTTATAAAAAAGAATTAATTATAATTGGAATAAATTTAAAATATAAAAATATAATATAATATAACTAACTTAAAAGGAGTGGGAGCTTATGATAATCACATCTAGAAAAATACAAGATATAACTTTAGCAAACTTAAAAAATGGGGAAGTTACTCTAATGGAGTTAAATGAAATATATAAAAAGATGGGATTTGCATTTGTTGGTAGCCAAGGGAAGTTTACTAGAATAAAAAAGGAGATTAAACATTAATAAATGTGTAAATTAAATATAAAACTATTGATTAAAACCTAGCTTAGGTAAAATATAATACTAAGCTAGGTTTTTCTATTATAAATTAGTAATAGAGCCATTTTCAACATAAATATAGATTTTAATTATATAGTATAAAGTTAATAAAGTATATAAGGAGGACGTTATTATGAAGATAGTATCCTATAACATACATAAGGGGATGGATTCAAATAATAAAATAACTTTAGGCAAAATATCTAAGTATTTAAAAAATATAAATGCAGATGTTATTTGTTTGCAAGAAGTACTTTATCCTCAGTTTGCAAAATTAAAACTAGACCTAAAAATGGATGGTGTATTTGCTGCTAATGTAATTAGGCCTAGTATGATGTATGGTATATGTATATTTTCAAATAAAGAAATATATAATAATGAACACATTCTTCTAACTAGCAAAAACGAACAAAGAGGTTTTGTAAATGCAAACATACTTTCGGAATTTGGAAAGATGAATATTGTAAATACTCACTTAGGATTAGATAGATATGAAAGGCAAACACAAATAAATGAAATACTAAGTTATTTGTACAATAGAGAGGGTAAAAGTATTATATGCGGTGATTTTAATGAAAAAAATATAAGCTTAAGTAATTATAATGATATGGCTGTATTTACAGGTAAGTATGATATATGTACGTTCTTTAAAACTGAGGCTAGAATAGATTACATATTCATAGATAACTTAATAAAAATAGAAGATTATGTTATTGATAAGATTAAATTGTCAGATCATTATCCAATCATAGGGAAAATTTAAGGAAATTGTAACAATAAGGTTACATATGACACCAATATCTTGTTTAAAAAAAAATATTAAAATATAATCTACTTAGTCTTAAAAATGAGGTGGGGTAATGAGCAAAAAAGAAATTGAAAAAAAAGTGAGTAAAAAAACAAGCGATGAAAAGAGGAGGCCTAAAAAGGCAAAAAGATCAAAGAAAAATAATAAGTCAAAACATAAAAATTTGATAATATCATTAGCAGTAGTTGTTTTTATTTCAGGGTTTATGCTAGATCATTTTAACCAAACATATATATATAATAATAGTATAGCTAAAAATATTTCAATAGAAGGTGTGAACGTGTCAGAAATGACAAAAGAAGAAGCTATTGAAAGTGTTCATGAAAAAAATGCTCCTAAAAGTATAAATTTAGTGCATAATGGGCAAAAATATGAAATTTTAGCAAAAGATATAAATTTAAAATATAGTGTAGAAGAAGCTGTAGAAGAAGCTTTTAATTATACTAAAACGGACTCATATTTTGAAAATATAAAAAGATATTTTGATCTTAAGAAAAATAAAAAGAATTTAGAGATAAAGCCTTCTTATGATGAGGCACTTTTAAGCCAATCTATTGAAAAAATATCAAATAAAATAAACGTAGATATGATAAATGCAACGGTTAGCATATCTCATGGAGGAAGCATCAGTACTACTTCTTCTCAAACAGGAAAAGAACTGGATATAGCATCAACTAAAGAAAGTATTTATAATATGCTTGAAAGTAAAAAACATGGTGATATAGAGCTTAAAGTTAATACTAAGAAGCCACATGTTACAACTGAAGATGCAGAAAGTGTAAATGCATTACTTGGACAATACACTACTAAATTTGGTAATAGCCCAAATAGAGTTGCTAATATAAGTGTATCCGCTAGAAAAAGTAGTGATGTATTATTAATGCCAGGAGAAGAGTTTTCATACAATAATCTAACAGGAATGAGAACTAGATCAAATGGATATAAAGATGCACCAGTTATAGTAAATGGAGAGCTACAAGAAGGTCTTGGAGGAGGGGTTTGCCAAGTATCTACAACTTTATATAATGCAGTATTATACTCAGGGGTTAATATAACATCTGTTAGAAATCATTCATTATTATCAACATATGCACCAATAGGACAAGATGCCATGGTAAACGATGGTGGAACAGATTTTAGATTTAAAAATCCATATAAGCATCCTGTATATGTAAAAACTAGTGTGGGAAATGGAACAGTAACATCTAAAATATATGGAAATGTAAATGATAAGAAAAATATATCTATAAAAGTAGATGCATTTAAAGAAAACGGAAAAGATGCAGCTAAAACATACAGAGTATATAGAAATGGTGATGGTAAAGTTGTACAAACTGAATATATAGCAAAGAGCGTATATAAAAAGCCTAAGAAGTAATATATATTCAATTATTTACTATTTAAATATATATATAAAAGATATATAATAAATTCAAGTTTATTAAAAATATATAATAATTAAAGTAATTCTGACAAAAACCGTACATATAAAATATGTGCGGTTTTTTTATTAAACTAAGAAAATATAATATTGCAATATATGGAAAAAAATTACAATAATTGCTATAATTATTGTAGTGGAGTAAGAGGAAATGGGGGAGAACAAGTTGAATTTTATAGGCAATAGATATGAAATATTAAATTGTGCAGGAGAAATTGACCTTAACAAAATTTATAAAGCAAGAGATGCTTATGATAATAAAAAAGTACTTATAAAAGTAATAGAACATAATCCTAATATATGCGAAGATTTTGTATCGAATTTAATAGATGAAAGTACAATGATCAAGCAAATGCACTCACCCTATATATTAAAAATAATAGATGTTGGAATTCATTGTACAGAACTAACCACTTTATACTATATAGTTAGTGAATATAGTGAAGGAATCGGACTTGATAATTTAATATCTGGAAACTATCTACATTTAGAAGCAATTATAAATATATCAACACAAATATTAAAAGCGTTAGAGGTAACTAATACTAATAATGTATATCATGGGGATTTAAATCCAGGAAATATAATAGTAGATGAAATGTACAATGTTAAAATATTTGGATTTGGAACAACTAAAGCTAATAATGGAGTAAACTTAAGAGTGTGCAACGAAATTAGATATTTATGCCCTCATCAATTATGTGTAAATTATACAGATGAAGAAAGTGATTACTTTGCCTTAGGACTTATTTTATTTGAATCTATATTTAAAAAATTACCATTTGGAGAGGCTAATAATGATGAAAGTATGCTTAGACTTATAGATAAAGGTGTTGCATGGAATGAATTAAAAGCGATAAATGGAAACAATGAACTTATAGATGTTATAAAAAGACTTTTAAGTAGAGATAAAAAATACAATAATATTCAAGATATAATAATAGATTTAAGTTCTATAATGTATGAAAAGGCAGATATAGAAGAAGAAGTTAATGAAATAGAAGAGTTTAATGAAGTAGATACTAAAGATAAAAAAAGAAAAAGTACTAAATTATTATTAGCAGCTTCAATGGTTGCTCTTGTATCTGTAATGATACTTAGCGTTATATAAAAATATTAATAAAGAAAAATACTCATATTTCCATGAAATATGGGTATTTTAATATAAAGTTAAATTATGGTTGAAATATTTTTGTAAAAAAATTCTTGTATATTTTAAATTATAAAAATATAATAAAGAAGATTAAAATTATCAGCGAGGTGAGCTATATGAAAAATTTAAAAGAAGGACTAATTAGTTTAAAAGAAGAGCTATTAGGTCTATTAAACACAATGTTAGTATCAGAAAGAATAAATAGCCAAAGATGTGTTGCTAAAGATATTGATACAACAAAAACTATACTAAATCATAAAGATGAAAGTGAAGAATTCACTCAACAAGATTTAGACATAATAGGAAAAGAACTACAATCATTAACAAAAGAAATAAAAGGAATAGCAAATACAATATTAGTATCAGAGAGAATAAATAGCCAAAGATGTGTTGCTAAAGATATCGACACAACTAAGACAATACTAAATCATAAGAATGGAAGCGAAGAATTTACTGCAGAAGAAATTAAAGAACTAGCAGATGAAGCAAAAGGAATTATAAATACAATATTAGTATCAGAGAGAATAAATAGTCAAAGATGTGTTGCTAAAGATATTGACACAACTAAGACTATATTAAATCCTAAAGATGAAACTAAAGAAGTTAATAAAAAAGATATAGATAGTTTAATAAAAGAATTAAAAGATATAGTTAATATGATGTTAGTATCAGAAAGAGTTAACAGTCAAAGATGTGTTGCTAAAGATATAGATACAACAAAAACTATAATAGAAAATCATAAATAAAGACAAAAAGAGCTAATTTAAATTAAATTAGCTCTTTTTATATGTTGCTTTATGTAATTTTGTATACAAAAGAATGTTAAAAAATGGTATAATTTATAAGCAAATCAAATGAAATAAAGGGTGAAGTAATGAATAGAGGAATTAGGGGATTATTATTTATAATATTATTTACAACATTAATAACATTCCTAGGGGGTAAGGATGTATTAGCTATAAATAATGAAGAAAATAGAAATTTTGAAAGAATAACAATAGGAGATGGATTATCTCAAACCACTATAAAATCTATATTTCAAGACAGTAGAGGATATATGTGGCTTGGTACAAGTGATGGCTTAAATAAATATAATGGTCATAAATTCGAAGTATATAAATCTAAGAAAGATGAAGAAAATAGTCTTAGTGGAAACCAAATTACAGATATAGAAGAAGATTCAAAAGGAAATATTTGGGTTGCTACAACTAAGGGATTAAACAGAATAAACAATGACAAAAGTAGGAGCATAACTAATTACGTATACAAAAAAAATGGATGTAACATATCTGATAATCAAATAACAGATATATTAATATCTAAGAGTGGGGATATACTAGTAGCAACAGAAGATGGATTGAATAAATATGATGAAAAAAGTGATAATTTTATTAGATTGTATAGTTCTAATGATGAGAAAAATTCACTAAGTAACCAATTTATAAATTCTTTAGCCGAAGATGATAATGGATACTATTGGGTTGGAACTAAAAATGGCCTTAATAGAATAAATAAGGGCACTAATAAAGTAACTAAGTATTATGCAAATGATAAGGATGAAAACTCTATTAGTAGTAACTATATTTCGAAGGTTTATGTAGACGATTTGAATTTCTTATGGGTAGGTACTCACTATGGAGGATTAAATAAAATTGATTTAGATAGTAGTAAAGTAGAAAAATTCATTGCTACAGAAGAAAAAAACAGTATAGCAGGAAATTATATTAGAGATATACTAAGAGACCGTCGTGAAATGGTATGGATTGCAACTGATAATGGAATTAGTAGGCTTGATGAAAAAACTAATACTTTTACTACTTATAGATCAAAAGGATATGATAATAGTAGCTTATCTAGCAATGATGTTTTAAGTATATATGAATCTCAAGTAGGGACTATTTGGATTGGTACATGGTCAGGGGCAAGTTTATTTAACCCATATAATGAATTTAATCATTATAAAAATGACCCTCTTAATAAAAATTCTTTGAGTGAAAATATAATGTCTGGAATATACGAAGATAATGAAGGTTTATTATGGGTAGGAACAAATCATAGTGGTATTAATATACTTGATAGAAAAAATAATAAAGTAACTAGAATAAATGATAAGAGTGATATTTCTCTTAGTAATAATCTGATAAGAGAAATAACGGGTATAGATAATGAAGTTTGGATAGCAACTGAATATGGGTTAAATAAATTTGATAAAAATACAAATAAAATTACAGTGTATAAAGAGGAAGATGGATTATCTAATAATGATGTAAAAAGTTTATATATAGATAGCGAAGGTACCCTTTGGATTGGTACAGCTGATGGATTATGTACTTTTGATAGAAAAAATAAATTTACTGATTGCAGAGAATTATTAAAAAAAATCGGAATAAATAAAGTCTCAATTGTAGATATAATTGAAGATAAAGATAATAATATGTGGTTTGCAGGTGGTGTTAAGGGCGAATTAATAAAACTTAATAAGTCCACAGGAGAAATAAAAGATTATAATGTAACTAAAAGAATGAACCAAAGTAATGATACGGTATTGTCACTTAATATAGATAGTAAAGATAATATTTGGATAGGAACCGATTATGGGTTGATTAAATTTAACCACAAAAGTGAAAAATCTACTAGATATACAGAACTTAATGGGTTAGCTAATAATTTTGTGTATGGGATTATTTTAGATAAGTATGAAGATATATGGGTAAGTACTAATCATGGTATATCGAAATTTGATGTTTCTAAAGAAAAATTTATAAATTATGATAGAACTGATGGCCTTCAGTCTAATGAATTTAATCAATATTCATACTACAAAAATAAAGACGGTGAAATATTTTTCGGAGGAATAAATGGGCTGACAAGTTTTATACCAGAAATGCTAAGAGAAAAAAATTTTACACCAGATGTAACAATAGAAGATGTTATAAGTAAAGGTGAAAATTTATCAGTAGTAAAAGATATGAAGCTAAGCTATAAAAATAATCAATTGCAATTTAATTTCTTTGTGCCAGACTATAAAAATATAAATAAAATACAGTATGCATATAAGTTATCTGGATTAGATAAAGATTGGATATTTTCAGAAAATAGGAATATTGCAAGTTACACAAATTTAGACCCGGGTAAATATACTTTTGAAGTAGTTGGGAGAAATTCTAGTGGAAAATGGAGCAGTCCTTCGTCTATAAATATAGAAATAGAGAAACCATTATGGAGAACTCCTATTGCATATATGGGGTATATAGCTATTTCACTAGGTATAGTGTTTATAATCTGGAATAGAGTTAAAATATTAGATAGTTTGGTGAAACAAAGAACTATAGAGTTAAATAAAAAACTAGATGAGAATAAAGAACTTTATTCAAGATTATTAAAACAGGAAAAATATAAAAATAATTATTTTGTAAACTTATCCCATGAATTAAGAACGCCTTTGAATGTTATAGTTTCTATTCGAAACCTTATAGAAAATTTAAATAAAAAAGAAGAACATATACCAAAGGAAAAAATAAGTCATCATATGAAAATAATGGATAAGAACTGTAATAGGTTAATTAGTTTAATAGATAATATAATTTATGCATCTAAAATAGAATCAGGAAGTCATAAATTAAATATAAGACAACATGATATTGTTTACTTAGTAGAAGAGGTAGTTTTATCTATGAAAGATTATATTGAAGAAAAAGGAATAGAACTTATTATAGAACCAGAGGTAGAAGAACTTATTATAGAATGTGATGATTTAGAAATTGAAAGAACAATTATAAATCTTATATCAAATGCTGTTAAGTTTACAAAGTTTAATGGGAAAATAGAAGTTTATATATGGGATTTAGGAAAAAATGTGAGAATTTCAGTTAAAGATAATGGTATAGGTATAGACCCTAAATATCATAAATCAATTTTTGATAGATTTATGCAGGCTTATGAAGATACATCAGAAGAATATGGTGGAAATGGTCTAGGTTTAACTTTATCGAGACAAATAATAGAACTTCACAAGGGAAGAATATATGTAAAAAGTGAATTAGGGTTAGGTAGTGAATTTATAGTTATACTTCCTATAAAGCAGAGCAAAGAATTAAAATTAAAAATAGAAAATATATGAAAAATACTGTGAATTATTCACAGTATTTTTTTATTGCTTAATTTATTTATTTTAGGATAAAACGATAATTTTAAACATATAATGAAATAATTTAGTATACAGTATTAGGTATTTAGAAAAAAGAGGTGATTTATGAAAATAGAATGGATTAAAGAGTACAGCAATTGTTTAAATAGGTATATGGAATTTAAAGTATATGGTCATGCAGGTAAACCTATTTTAGTATTTCCTGCTCAAGATGGTAGGTACTATGATTTTGAAAATTTCAAGATGGTAGATTCTGTTTCTGATTTAATAGAAAAAGGAAGGGTTCAATTATTTTGTTGCGACAGTATAGATTTAGAATCATGGTCTGCAAGTGGAAAAGATCCACGTCATCGTATTTATATGCATGAACAATGGTTTTACTATATAGTAAATGAATTAGTACCAAGAATTTTTGAGATTAACCATTACTATAATGGATATTACTCAGATGGAATTATAACAACGGGATGTTCTCTAGGAGCTACACATGCAGTTAATTTTATGCTTAGAAGACCTGATATATTTAAAGGTACTATTGGCTTGAGTGGTTATTATGATTCTGATATTTTCTTTGGTGATTATTGTGATGATTTAGTTTATAATAATTCACCTATTAAGTACATTAATGGCATGAACCATAATCATAATTATATAGATATGTATAGAAAAAATAAGATGGTTTTATGCTGCGGTCAAGGGAATTGGGAAGAACCTATGATTTTAAGTATAAATAAAATGAAGCAGTTATTAGAAGATAAAAATATACCAGTATGGATTGATTTATGGGGAAGTGATGTTAATCATGATTGGAATTGGTGGAGAATTCAATTTAAATATTTTTTAAAACATATGATTTAATATCTTAAGCAAAGGATGTAAACTTTTTATTTAGGGGGAATTTAATATGAGTACTATAACTATTTCAAGGTCTATTGAAAATCTATTAAAAAATGAAAACAAATCGAAAAATTTAAATGTTGTATTTATATCACCTCATTTTCCGCTATACTTTCATAACTTTTGTAGACATTTAAAAGAAAAGGGAGCTAATGTGTTAGGAATTGGAGATGCTGATTATAATTCATTGGATAAAAGTACAAAAGATTCTTTAACAGAATATTATAAAGTCGGAAATTTAGAGAATTTTGAGGAAGTAAATAAAGCTTGTGAGTTTTTTAATTCAAAATATGGTGATATTGGGTGGATTGAATCTCAAAATGAATACTGGCTTGAAACTGAAGCTACCTTAAGAAGTAAATTTAATGTAGATACAGGCACTAAAATCGAGAAAATGGCTCCAATGAAATACAAATCAAAAATGAAGGAAGTATATAAAAAAGTAGGTATACCTGTTGCAAGGTATGAATTTGTTACAGAGTATGATAAAGCAATAGCTTTTACTAAGGATGTAGGATATCCAATTGTAGTAAAACCAGATAATGGTGTTGGTGCTACATCTACTTATAAGCTTAAAAATGATGAAGAGTTAGCATATTTTTTTGAAACTAAAGATAATAGTATTTTATATATTATGGAGGAATTTATTTGCGGTCATGTAGAAACTTTTGATGGTATAACTGACTCTGATAAAAATATTTTAATAGCTTCAAGTCATATTATGCTAAATTCTATTATGGACTGTGTAAATGAATTAAGCGATACAGCCTTTTATAGTCAACCCATTAAAGGGAGTGATATTGAAGAAATAGGAAAAAAAATAGTCAAAGGATTTGATACAAGAAGTCGTTTTTTTCACTTTGAATTTTTTAGGTTAGACGAAGATAAAAAAGGATTAGGTAAAAAAGGAGATTTAATTGGGCTAGAAGTTAATATGAGAGCCCCAGGAGCATATATGCCTGATATGATTAATTATACTTATGATGTAGATGTTTATTCGATTTGGGCAGATATGTTGGTAAATGATAAAACTTCAGTAGATATAGATAGAAAATACTTTGTAGGATATGCAAGCAGAAGAAATAGTATTAATTATAATTATTCGTTTGAAGATATTATAAATAAATATAAAGATGAAATATTATTAAATGTAGAAGTCCCAAAAGTTTTATCAGCTGCAATGGGAAATTATATTTTTTTATTTAGAAGCAAAGAGGAAAAGAGGCTAAAGGAAATTATGAAATTTATTCTAAGACGTAGCAATGGAGAAAGTTGGATATAATTTAAAGTAAGGTTCAGAATTTACTAGATTGATAAATCTAATTTGTTCTGAACTATTTTTTTAGTAAATATCAACAAAAATAATAAGCTTCATACTATATAGAAAGAAAGTGTAAGAAAAAGTATTTATTAGAAAATGGATTATTAAATAATTTTAAAGGTAAAGGATGTGTCATAATGGTAAATATTTTACTTAGTTTATATAATTTTGATGAAGATTGGTGTTTTGATACATTTAAGGAATTAATTAAGCCTAAACATAAAGTTTTAATAGTTCCATTTTCATATCATGAAGATTGGTTAAAAAATGAAAATGACTGGAATAATGCTTTTAATCCTAAAACCGGAACCCATTATAGAGAAATTATTTCACCTTTTTTATCGTATAAGATACCAGAAGATAATATAACTTGGGTAAATCAATTTATAGATGATAAAAATTGTGCAAAGGATAAGGTAAAAAATAGTGACATAATATTTTTTACTGGTGGATATCCTGACAAAATGATGAAGAGGTTAAAAGAATTTGATTTAATCGATGTTTTAGAAGATTATAAGGGAATTATGATTGGAAGTAGTGCTGGTGCTATGATTCAAATAAAAGAGTATCATATTACCAAAGATAATTATTATGAGGGATTTTCTTATAATAAAGGATTGAATATAATAAAAGACTTTGATATTGAAGTTCATTATGAAAATTCAGATATACAAAATATGAGTATAAGTAAGTGCTTAAACGAAAAACAAAAACGATTTATTCTATAGAGAATCAAGGTGGTATAATGGTTTCAAGTGGGACTGTAACTATGTTAGGTAAAGTTAAAAAATGGTCTTTAAATTAATTTTAAGCTTAAAATATATTAAAAATATATGAGTGTAACATAAATTATAAAAGATGAATAATTATATCTAAAAACACCTATTTTATGGTAAAAAAATAACAATAGGTGTTTTAAATTGTCTAAATATTAATTAATATAAATAAAAAACAATTAATATGTTGCACTAAATAAATTAATATGATACTCTATATAAAGTAATTAAATAATAACGATAAAAATATTTTAAAAAATAATATAGATAGTGTATTTGTTAGGAGGTAGACATGAAAAAAATATGTGTAATAGGTAGCCTTAATATGGATTTAGTAGTTAAAGTAGATACTATGCCTAAAGGTGGACAAACATTAATAGGAAGTAACTTCAAGGAAGTGCCTGGCGGAAAAGGTGCTAACCAAGCAGTTGCTATGGCAAGATTAGGAGCTAACGTATCTATGATAGGAAAAGTTGGAGATGATAGTTTCGGTCAAACAATGATAAATGCACTTAAAAACGATAATGTAGATACAAGATACATAAATATAGAAAAAGGACCTACTGGTGTAGCTCTTATAACGGTAGATAAAAATGCAGAGAACTCTATAGTGGTGGCTCCGGGATCTAACTATATGGTAGATGAGTCTTATATAGATGAAAATTTAGATGCTATTAAAAATAGTGATATAGTGGTTACTCAACTTGAAACACCACTTGAAACTATAAAGTATGCACTAAAAAAAGCAAAAGAACTTAATAAGTATACAATACTTAATCCAGCACCTGCTGTTAAATTAGAAGATGAATTAATAGAAAATGTTGATTTATTAACTCCTAATGAAACTGAACTCGAAATAATAAGTGGTATAGAAATAAACTCAGAAGATGATATATTAAAAGCTGCTAAGGTAATGATTGAAAAAGGTGTTAAAGAACTTATAGTAACACTAGGTTCAAAAGGAAGCTTATATATAAACAAAGAAAAATCAATATTTAAAAATGCATACAAAGTAGAAGCAGTAGATACAACTGCAGCAGGAGATAGTTACACAGGAGCGTTGTCAGTAGCATTTGCAAATGGTAAAAATGTTGAAGAAGCAATGGATTTTGCATCAAAAGTTGGAGCACTTAGTGTTATGAAAGAAGGAGCTCAAAGTTCACTTCCAACACTTAATGATGTATTAAACTTTAGGGGGTAGGAATATGAAGAGAACAAAACTTATAAATAGTGAATTATCATATACAATATCAAAAATGGGACACACTGACAGTTTAACAATAGGAGACTGTGGGCTTCCAATACCCGATAGTGTAAATAGAATAGATTTAGCATTAACACATGGGCTCCCATCATTTTTAGATACATTAGATGTAGTACTTGAAGAACTATGCGTTGAAGAAATAGTAATAGCTAGTGAAATAGAAGATAAAAACAATGCTATATACGAAGAAATACTAAAAAGATTTGAAAATATAAAAATAACTAAAGTAAGTCATGAAGAATTTAAAAATATGACAAAAGAGAGTAAGGCAGTAGTAAGAACTGGAGAATGTTCTCCGTATGCAAATATAATATTAAAATCAGGTGTAGTATTCTAGACAAAATTATTATGAACATTAAGAGGTAATAAAATGAATAAACCGATTCTGAAAATGAACAATATAGTTAAAGAGTTCCCAGGTGTAAAAGCTTTAGATGGTGTAAATTTAGAGTTATATGAAGGTCGTGTAATGGCACTTATGGGAGAAAATGGAGCAGGTAAATCTACACTTATGAAAATATTAAGTGGAGTTTACAAAAAAGATGGTGGACAAATATTCTATAAAGGAATAGAGACTGATATAAAAGGACCAAAAGATGCAGGTGAAAAAGGTATAGCTATAATACATCAAGAGCTTAACTTAGTCAAAGATTTAAGCATAGGTGAAAATATATTCTTAGGACGTGAACCTAAAAAAGGATTTAGAATAGATTTTAACAAGCTTCATGCTGATTCTGATAAATTACTTAAAAAGTTAAATGTAGAAATAAGCTCAAAAGAATTAGTAGAAAACTTAAGTATAGCACAAATGCAAATGATAGAAATAGCAAAGGCATTATCACTAGATGCAAAGATAATAATAATGGATGAGCCAACAGATGCTCTTACTGATAAAGAAACGAAGAGCTTATTTAATGTAATAAACGAGCTTAAAAATGAAGGTAAGGCAATAGTTTATATATCTCATAGATTAAAAGAAATATTTGAAATATGTGATGCTATAACTGTACTTAGAGATGGTAAGTACGTTGGATATGAAGAAGTATCAAATTTAGATGAAGATAAAATGATAGAGATGATGGTAGGAAGAAAACTTACAGATCAATTCCCAAGAGTAACGACAAAAATGGGAGAGACAGTACTAGAAGTTAAAAATCTTACTAATGAATATATAAACGATATAAGCTTTGAAGTTAAAGCTGGAGAGATTTTAGGAATATCAGGTTTAATGGGGGCAGGAAGAACGGAACTTGCTAAAACTATATATGGTCACTTTAAAAAGACTAGTGGTCAAATATATAAGTATGGAAAATTAATAGATAATAAAAGTGCTAAAGATGCACTTAAAAATAGAATAGCATATGTTTCTGAAGATAGAAAAGGAGACGGACTAATACTTGATTTATCAGTTAAAGAAAATATGTCTATATCATCATTAGATAGAGTATCATCTTTATTTAAAATAGATAAAAGTAAAGAACTTGAAAGAGTAAAAAGTTATATAGATAGAATGAGAATAAAAACTCCAAGCGAAAATCAATTAATAAGAAACTTAAGTGGAGGGAATCAACAAAAGATTGCAATAGCAAAAGCATTAATGACTCATCCCGATGTATTAATACTTGATGAACCTACTCGTGGGGTAGATGTTGGAGCTAAAAAAGAAATATATGATCTTATAAATGAATTTAAAGATAGTGGTAAAGCAGTAATCATGATAAGCTCTGAAATGCCAGAAATACTTGGACTTAGTGATAGAATAATGGTTTTAAGTCAAGGGGTAGTAACAGGAGAGTTTGATATAAAGACAGCGACTCAAGAATCAATATTAAAGTGTGCAGTAGAAGCTAAGGAGGCATAAAATTGACAGCTAAAGTAGAAAACCAAAAGAAAAAGAATGTAGATATGAAAGAAGTTTTAGTGAAATATAAAAGTTTAATAGGACTAGTACTATTAATAACAATAGTATCAATACTAAGTCCATCATTTTTAAGCAGTAAAAATATATTTAATATACTTAGACAAACTTCCGTAAATGCAATAATAGCAGCAGGTATGACATTTGTTATATTAACTGGAGGAATAGATCTTTCAGTAGGATCAATTCTTGCAATAAGTGGAGCGGTATGTGCAAGTCTACTTGCTTCAGGACAAAGTATAGTAGTAGCAACAATAGTAGCAATATTAGTAGGAGCTTTCGTTGGATTTTTAAATGGATTTGTAATAGCAAAAGGAAAATTACAACCTTTCATAGCAACATTAGCAACAATGACAATTTTAAGAGGTTTAACATTAGTATTTACAGATGGTAAACCAATAACTTTAGGAAGTAATGATTTAGCTATTAAATTTGGAAATATAGGTGGAGGTATGATATTTGGCATACCAACTCCAGCAATAATAATGTTAGTAGTATTTGCAGTTTGTGCATATGTCCTTAAAAGTACTAAAATGGGAAGATACACTTATGCATTAGGTTCAAATGAAGAAGCAACAAAGTTATCAGGACTTAATACTGATAAAATAAAAATATGGGTATACACTGTAAGTGGAATACTTGCTTCAATAGCTGGTATCATAATAACGTCAAGGTTATATTCAGCACAACCAACGGCAGGAACAGGATATGAATTAGATGCAATAGCAGCAGTAGTTCTTGGAGGAACAAAGTTAGCTGGTGGTAAAGGTAAAATAAGTGGAACTATAATAGGGGCATTAATAATCGGAGTATTAAGTAATGCACTTAACATATTAGACGTATCATCATATTATCAAATGATGGTTAAAGGTATAGTTATATTAATAGCAGTACTTTTAGACAGAAAAAATAACTAGGAGGAAATGAAAATGAAAAAGTTTCTTTCTATAATAATGGCACTAGTGTTAAGTTGTTTTGCATTAGTAGGGTGTAGGCAAGTAGATAATGGGGCTAAAAAAATTGGACTTATAGTATCAACATTAAATAATCCGTTTTTCGTAGATTTAAGAGATGGAGTTATAAAAAAAGCTAAAGAGTTAGGGTATGAGGTAGTAGTACTTGATTCACAAAATGACCCAGCTAAAGAAGTATCTAACATGGAAGATATAAGCGTTAAAAACGTAGATGTAGTACTTTTAAATCCTGTTGATTCAGATTCAGCAGTAGCATCAGTTATGATTGCAAATAATTCAGATTTACCAGTTGTAACAGTAGATAGAGCAGCAAATGGTGGTGAAGTAGTATCTCATATAGCATCAGATAACGTGGCTGGTGGAGATATGGCAGCTAAGTTCTTAATAGAAAAACTTGGTGGACAAGGCAACATAGTTGAACTTGAAGGTATAGCAGGATCTTCTGCAACTAGAGATAGAGGTAAGGGATTTGAAGATGGTATTAAGGAAAGTAAATTTAATTTAGTAGCAAAACAAAGCGCAGACTTTGATAGAACTAAAGGACTTTCAGTTATGGAAAATATTATACAATCGAAATCAGATATATCTGCAGTATTTGCACAAAATGATGAAATGGCATTAGGTGCTCAAAAAGCATTAGAAGGTGCAGGTATGAAAGATGTATTAGTAGTTGGATTTGATGCAACAGAGGATGCTGTTGATGCAGTTAAAAAAGGTAAAATGGCAGCGACAGTAGCACAGCAGCCAATCTTAATCGGTGAAACAGCAGTTGAAGCAGTTCATAAATTATTATCTGGAGAAGGTATAAGTAAGGATATTCCAGTAGAGCTTAAACTAATAACTAAATAATGAATTTAAATTCTATATAAATAGTAAAGTGTAATTAAAAAATAACGACTGTTGTAAAATGACAGTCGTTATTTTTTAATTACAAGGAGATTGTGTGAATTAAAAAAAACTAGATAACACAACAAGTTAAGTAATTTTGGCATAGATTGAAATTATTGTGATAAACATAAAAATAATATATAATTAAAGTGTGAAAATGTTTTATTTTATAATAAATATCGAAAATTAATAAATTCATAGGTTAAATTGGGTTTTATATTTTGAAAATTTGAAGAGAAAATAAGCTTATTGGAATTAGATTAAATAATATAAATTAATAGCTATATTTATGACAACTAATTAAATGTGTTTTAGTTGATTGTAAAGTAAATTTACTAGACTTATTTATATAGGAGGTGAAATATGAGGTGGTTTAATGAATTTGATATATTAATAGAGTATATAGGGATGTTTGTATTTTGGTATCCGTTTTTAATGTCTTTATTTTGGATTGCAGGAGCTTTAATGTTTTATTTATTTAGAGAAAGAAATTATGAAAATGATTTTACTGAATATAATTGGCCTAAAATTAGCATTTTGGTACCTTGTTATAATGAAGAAGAAACGATAGAAGAGACGGTTGATTGCTTATCTCAGCTTTCATATCCAGAATTTGAAATAATTGCAGTAAATGATGGAAGTAATGATAGTACAGGTGAGATCCTTATGGAGTTAGTAGAGGAATATAGTATGCTTAGAGTAATTAATTGTCATGAGAATAGGGGGAAGGCAAATGCACTTCATATGGCAGCTCATGCATCAACATCAGAGTATCTTATTTGTATTGACTCAGATGCTATTTTAAGTGATGAGGCTCCATATTATTTAATACACCATTTCCTAAAAAAAGGAGAACGTTTAGGTGCAGTTACAGGGAACCCGAGAATTCGTAATCGTGATACACTTTTATCTAAAATGCAAATTGTAGAATATTCGTCTATAATAGGTTCGATTAAAAGAACTCAAAGAATAATAGGTAAGGTTATGACAGTGTCAGGTGTTATTGTGGCTTTTCGTAAGAAAGCTTTAATGGACGTAGGATTATGGGATAGAGATATGATAACAGAAGATATTGCCGTTTCTTGGAAATTGCAAAAAAGATTTTGGGATATTCGCTATGAGCCACGTGCATTATGTTGGATGCTTGTTCCGGAAACTATATCTGGCATTTGGAAGCAACGTGTTCGTTGGGCGCAAGGGTCTCAAGAAGTTCTTATTAGACACTGGGATATATTTACGGATTGGAGACAAAGAAGAATTTGGATTATTTATATAGAACAAATTATAAGTATAATTTGGGCAATTGCATGGATACTTGTTACTTTATATTTAATATTTACTGCTAACAGTATAAATGAGTTATTTATATGGGCTACATTTAATTCATTTGCATTAATAATGTTAAGTCATATTCAATTAATAATTTCTTTATGGAATGATTCACGATATGATGATATAAAGAAATATTATTTATGGGCTTCTTGGTATCCTGCAATTTATTGGGTATTAAATACTTTTGTGGTTGTATCTGCAATTCCAAAGGCAATTAGTTCAAGAATAAGAGGGGGGTATGCTACATGGAGTTCTCCAGACCGAGGGAATCGAAGAAGTTTATAGTAGGTGAAGATGATTTTATTATAAAATCTCATCAAAGTTTTATTAAAAAGATAGTATGTACTGTATTTACATCTTTAATGTGGGTATATTCATTTGTTATATTTTATTTTTTTATAAGTGCTTTATTTGATGAGAACAATCATTTTATTGGAGTTGTAAAAACTGCTTTAAAAGTTACTAATTATGATATTATTAAATTCATAAAAACGTCGATAATAATCTTTATAATTTCTTTTTTTATTTTATTTTGCTGGAGGTTATACAATAAGATTAGATTTGGAAAGTTAAATAGAAGAAGTGCACCAAGTACAACATCAGATGAAGAAATGCTGAATTTAAACTTAATTGATTTAGAAACTTATGAAATACTTCAACGTGAAGAAATTATTGTATTTGAGAAAAACCCAATTAAGGAATTAGAAGGAGGCGAGATATATCTGGAGAAAAATAATTAGTAAACTATTAATTATATTGGTAATGTTACTTATTTTTTAAAAGTTTTAAATTTATTATTTGCAGAAGATGAAAAAGATATAATTGGAGAAATTAAAGGTGATAATATGTGTGTAGCACTAAATTATCATCGTATTAGACCTAAAACTATGTGGAATAAAATAGTAGAGAATACAACTAAATCGCAGGAACTTACAACTTACAATGTATATGAAGATGACTTTGAAAAACAGATGATGCAACTTATAGATGCAGGAGCATACTTTGCAACTCCACAAGATTTAGTTAGATTTAGAGATACTGGTAATTACCCAGATAAATGTGTATGGATATCATTTGATGATGTAGATGAAACAGTATTTAATGTGGCATTTCCAATATTAAAAGAAAAACAAATTCCATTTACTTTATTTGTTATTTCAGGACAAGTGGGAAATGATAATTTTAATAATTTAAAGATGGCAAATTGGAATGAGTTGCGAGAAATGCGTGATAGTGGATTGGCTTCATTTGGATCACATACACATGATATGCATTACCTTGAAGATGATAAAGCAGAGTTTCTTCATAGTGATAAATATGATGAACTCAAAAAAGATATCAATCTGAGCAAAAAAACTATGGAAAAAGAATTAGGTATTCCGATAAATAGTATAGCATATCCTTTTGGAGAAGCTTCAGAAGATATTATAGATATTATAAGAGAAGAAGGATTTACGGAGGCTTATATACTAAGCCCTTATCCAATAGATAAAGATAATGATCCATACTATCAAAACAGATATCTTATTAATAAAAAGAATTTTGATAAAGGTGTTTTACCATGGATTGACGATAAAACGAAAGGAGCTGTCGCAAAATGATTAAAATTAATCGTGAGCGAGAGCTTCTTTAATTTTTTAGTATGAATTTTATTGAAGTGAATTTTAATTGTTATTATTTGAACCTCAAAATTTTCATTTTATACAATAGACTACACGTATTAATAAATTTTTAATAATAAATAATTATACTCTATTTATGCTTTAAAAAATGTATAAAAATTAAGATAAAAATTATATTAAAATATTTTGGAAAAAAGGTTTACAAATTAGTTACAGTTAGACTACTATTATAAATATAAAAATTACAAAATAGTAACAAAAACTGAAAATTATAATGTTGGTATAAAAAAAGATAATTAGGAGGATTTTATGATAAAGAAAACAATATTTATTTGTATGCTTCTTTGCTCATTCATATTCGCTTTTAATACGGTAGACTCATATGCAGATAGTACAGGTGTGGTAACGACGTCAAAGCTTAATGTAAGAAGTGGTCCATCGACTAAATATAAAATAATAGGGTCTTTATCTAGAAACAATTCGGTAACAATACTAAGTAGTAGTAATGGTTGGCACAAAGTAAGACTATCAAATAATGAAGAAGGATGGTCAAGTGGTCAATATATAAAAATAGGATCAAACTCAAATGCTACTAATACAAATACAAGTAATACATCAACATCAAATCAAGATAAATATAATATGAACGTAGTAGCAACAGCTTACACAGGATACAGTACAACTTCAACAGGTCAAAAACCTGTGTGGGGAACTATTGCAGTTGACCCTAGAATAATACCTTATGGTACAAAGGTTTATATTCCTTATTTTGACCAAGTATTTGTAGCGAATAATACCGGTGGAGCTATAAAAGGTAATAAAATAGATATATTTATGAATACAAGAAAAGAGTGTTATAACTGGGGAAGAAGAAGTATAGAAATACAGGTACTTAAATAGATTAAATTATATAAACAAATATAAGGAGGGATTACTCCCTCCTTATATTATTCTTTAGATTTAGTAAGGTATTTTTTATTATTTACTATAAGCATAAATGAGCTTAAAAGTATTCCGAAAGATGATAATATTACAAATACTAACTGATTTGATTTTATAAAAACATCAAATGAAAACATGCAAATACCCATAGCAATTATTAATAAAATATCCCAGATCCTGTCCATGGAAATATATATTCCTCCCTTTAATTTACTCTATTTAAGTTTTTATAATAAGCTTAAATAGTATATATGAGATACATTGAGATTATATACTAATTATATGTTTATTGTTCTTTTTGGGATACTAAGTTTTATAGTTTTTTCAATTTCATCTAGCATCCTTTCATTCTTTGGATCTATAAATAAGCAAGTGTATCCTTTTTCTCCAGCTCTACCACATCTACCTATACGATGCACATAAGATTCAACACTTTCAGGTATATCATAGTTATAAATATGACTAACACCACTAACATCAAGACCTCTCGCTGCAACATCAGTAGCTATTAAATATTGAATATCAGCGTTTCTAAATGATTTCATTATTCTTTCACGTTTAGATTGTTGTATATCACTGTGTAATTTAGCACAATTAAATCCTCTTTGGTGAAGTCCTTCTTCTAACTTATCAACTCTTACCTTTGTTCTACAGAATATTATAGCCATAAATGGATTATCTTCATTTAGCACACTACATAATGCATCTTGCTTATGTCTATCAGTAGTTTCAACTACTTCTTGAACTATATTATCAAGAGTAACATCTGCTTTAGCTACAGTAACTACTGAAGGGTCCTTCATATATCTATAAGCAAGTTTTTTTACCTGTGAATCCATAGTAGCAGAAAAACATAACATTTGACGCTTTTTAGGTATAACGCTCATTATAGATTCTATATCATTTTTAAAGCCCATAAAAAGCATTTCATCAGCTTCATCAAGGACTAAAGTTTTTAATTTACTAAGATCAATAGTTTTTCTCATTATATGATCTATAAGTCTTCCTGGAGTAGCTATTATTAAATGGAGATTACCTTTTAATTTTTTTAGCTGTGAACTTATATCTTTCCCACCATAAGCAGCTAAAATATTTACATCTTTACCTTCTTTAAGTTTCATAGCTTCCTCAGTTATTTGGATAGCAAGTTCTCTAGTTGGTGATATAATTAAAGCTTGTATATTATTATTGTTTAAATCAATATTTTCAAATATAGGAAGTAAAAATGCTAAAGTTTTACCAGTACCAGTTTGAGCTTGAGCAATAACATCATTTCCAGTTTTAATAAGTTCAATACTTTGTTCTTGTACTGGTGTTGGAGTCTTAATTCCATTTCTATTTAAAATATTTACTATATCTTCATTAATTCCTAAGTTCTTAAAATTCATTTCTTTTACCTTTCATATGTGTTTATTTAATTAAATTATAAGATTTTAATCTATTAATAATATCACATTATTTAAATTAATACTAATATAATTAGATAGAGATTGTAATCTCTATCTAATTATATCCGATAATTCTATATTAACATTAGAAAGAGTATCTCCAGATGCGGTGTCATCAGTATTAATAATTTTAATAGGAATACTTACTTTAAATGTAGTTCCTTCATTTATCTTAGAATGCACAGTTATAGTTCCATCATGTAAATCTACAAATGATTTTACAATAGATAAACCGATACCGCTTCCTTCATTATATCTAGTAAAACTATCATCTATTTGAGTAAACTTATCAAATATTTTAGATAAATTTTTTTCATCTATTCCAATTCCAAAGTCTTTAACAATAAATTTAAGTTCTTTATTCTTGACAACTATATTAGCCAGTATTTTTGAATTATTTCTAGAAAATTTAATAGAATTAGAAAGCAAGTTTAGAACTATTCTTTCTATTTTTTCTGAGTCAACGGCCATTATTAGTTCTTCAACATTAGTATCAAATACTATTTCTAACTCTTTAGACATAGCATAAGGTATAACTGATAGTACAGTATCTTCTATTAAAGTTATTACATCTACATTTTTTAAATTTAAATCACCAAAACCAGAATCTATCTTTGCAATATCAATTATATTGTTAATAAGCCTAATAAGCCTATTAGCGTTTTGGTCAATAATATCTAATGTATTATCTATATTACTATTAGCGTTATAATTTAATTTCCTTAAAAGTTGATTAGAGGAAGATATAACGGCAACCGGAGTTCTAAGTTCATGGCTTATATTTGATATAAAATTACTTTTAGCATTGTTTGCATCTTCAGCAAGCTGCTTTGCACGCCTTAATTCTTCATGATATTTTTTATGTCTCATAGATCTAATTAAAAGAGCTATAATTATTAATATAAATCCTAGTATAGTAAAGCTAACAGGAAGTATTAAACCTTTATACTTTACCCAAAATGGAATTGGTTTGTTTATTATTATAGATTCTTTTGGAATCGAATTTAAGGAGATATTATTTTCCTTTAAATTATTGTAATTAAACATCCATATATTAGCTTCATCATTATTTATAAATTTTGGTGATGATATTTTATTATTTAAAATATCATTAATTAATTTAGCGGCTTCTTTACCCTGTTCATAATGGTTAATAACCTTACCGCCTATCATATTTTCGTAAATATCATAACTTAAATTCGTAAAAATAGGAGTTTTAATATTTTCGTTGATTATATTAATAGATTCTTTAACACTTATAGATTTTCCAGCTCCATCACGATAAGGATATAAAAAAAATACAATATCCTTATTAGGGTCTAATTTTGATAAATCATTTAAAAAGTAATTATTAACCTCTGATGGCATCGGTAAATATTTAAAATTAAACTGTTTATATGAATCTTTGAAACTATAAAACTCATCTATTTCCTTTTTATACTTTTTTGAATTTCCTGTAATTAAAACTAAGTTTCTTTTTTCTTTACTGTTTTTAGGATAAAGCCTATTTATTAAACTTAAATTCTCAGATATAGAAGGGTGTTCAATAACACCACCATTAATATTTAATTCTTTAGCTTTTTTTATATTATCTTCTTCACTTACACCAAAGAAAACAATTGGTATATCATAAAATAAAGAATTTTTATATTTCAAACCAAAATTTAAGGCCATATCGTCACCTAAAATTATTGCATCAAATTTTTTATAATTTTTAATCTTAAACTTCAGTAAATTATAAAATGTTTCTTCACTCTGTTCAGATTTAAATTTTTTACCATCCATATATTCAATTTGTAAATCATATTTAGGATTAAGTTCATCGGTCAAAGCTTTTACTTGGTCGTTAAAGCTAGTAAAACCGGGAGAATATGAACTAATAAATAATATACTTTTATCTTGAGCATTTATTTTTATAGGATAAAGAAATATATTACTAGCTAAAAATATGAACGTAATAATTTTTATAAACTTATTTTTCATTATGATTATCCTTTGTAGTTTTATTTATTAAATATTATTATAACAAATATCATGAAACCTATGATGAAACTTCAACATGGTAAATAATGTAAAAAAACTTTTAAAAATATAAGAATAGAAATAAAAATAATATTAAAACTATAAATAAAAGTTATAGCATTGTAAATTTGGAGGACGTAATGACTTGTAAATGGAAATCAGATACATGTGAAAATATATGCTGTGAAAATAAAGCGGATGAAAGTGGTTATTGCATATTCCATAAACATAATAAAAATAATGAAGAAAAAAAAGCTTTTATAGATAAAATTAAAAAAGATAAAATAAGCAATTTTAGAGGATTCGTATTTGAAGATAAGTTTAATATAAATGAAATAATAGATTATGAATATGATGAACTAAAATTTATAGAAATTAAATTTTTAAAAGAAGCTATTTTTAGCAATTACGAGTTTAATGGGAATGTATATTTTGAAAATATATATTTTGAAGAAAAAGTATATTTTGAAGAAGCTATATTTAATAAGAACTGCGTTTTTTATAAGGTTGTATTTAATAAAAAGTATATAAATGAAAAAAATATTTGAAAAGGTTAAATTCAGAGGGCAAAATCTTACTATAAATAAAGCTAAAAATCTTTCGAGAATGGATGGGATAAGATTTAATGGATGTACAAAATTTATACTTAAAAATATTGACTATAAAAAAGAATTCTATTTAAATGGTAAGATTAATTATAAAATAGCTAGAAATCAAGCACATAAAATAGGTGATCATGAAAGAATAGGTCATTATTATTATAAAGAAAGAGCTTATGGATCAAAAACTATGAAGGCATCGGATTATCCAAGCTATAGACACTATATGTCTGAAAAGTTCTTTGATATTTTATCAAGATATACTATAGGCTATGGAGAGAGACCGTGGAATATATTTATAATAGCTTTTTTTATAATAAGCATATTTGCATTTTTATATATGTTTACAGGGATAGAAAGTATAAATAGTAATGTAGTTGCAATAAATATATCTAATCTAAATCAATATAGCTTTTTTGAAATTATAAAAATATACGTAGATTTATGGTATTTTAGCATGGTTACATTTAGTACTGTTGGATATGGTGATATGATTGTAAGTAGTGTATTGGGAAAAATACTAGTTAGCATTGAAGTTTTTTTTGGAGTAACAATTGGTGCAACATGGGCATCTGTGGTGATAAAAAGAATGATAAGGTAAGTTAGTAAATTATTACACATATATTATCAACCTAAAAAGGAAAAAACTAATATATACTTATTAATTCAAGAAGGTGACAACTGTGAAAAAGAAAATTCAACAACTATTGATACTTTTCATAATCTTAGCATGTACAAGCCCTACATTAATATATGCTAAAGATAAAAACATTGATAAGTACTCAAAATCATCAATACTTATTGACCAAGATACAAGTAGAGTTTTATATGAAAAAAATCCAGATGCAAAACTACCTTTAGCTAGCTTAAGTAAAATGATGACATTTTTACTAGCAATAGAAGCTATAGAAAATAATGAAGTTAAAAAGACAGATATAATAACAGTAGATGCATCAATTGCTAAAGTTAGAGGATCAAGCTATCATTTAAAGGTAGGAGAAAAAGTACCATTATATGAACTTATGAAAGGGCTTATGATAGTATCTGGAAATGACGCAGCAGTGGCAATAGCGAAGCACGTAGGTAAGGATGACAAAGCATTTGTAGAAAGAATGAATAAAAAAGCAAGTGAAATAGGAATGACAAATACACACTTTGTAAACTGTAACGGTCTTCCTATATATGATTTAAGTGATCCTAAAAAGCCACCTAAAGAAAATATATCAACTGCAAGAGATATAGCTACTCTTGGAAAGTACATGTTTGATAATTATGAAAAAGAAGTAACGGCTATAACTGATATGGCCACTTATTCATATCCTGAAAGAGGATTTGTAAAAAATAATACAAATGCACTACTTAGAATATTACCAGAAGTAGATGGTATTAAAACTGGATATACAGGAAATGCAGGATATTGTTTATCTTTTTCAATGAAAGTAAATGAAACTGATAAAAATGAAAAAGAAAGAAGATTAATTGGTGTAAGCCTTGGTGCAAATCACAAAGATAAAAGATTATCAGCATCGCTTGCTATGTTAAACTATGGAAGAGACAACTTTAATACTAAAAAAGTAGTTGAAAAAAATCAATTAATAGGTAAGAAATATATAAAAGGCTTACAAGAATTAGAAGTATCATTAAAAGCAGACAACGAACTTTATACTATTATAGGTAACGAAGAAAATTTAAATTGTCAGGTTACATTTAAGGAAGTAAGTTATCCTGTTAAAAAAGGAGACGTCCTTGGAGTAATAAAATATTATACTGATGATGGAGAAATTTTAGGTAGTGTAAATATAGTAAGTGAAAACGATGTAGACCACGCATCTTTCAAAACAAAAATTAAAATGATATTTGCTGATTAGATAAAAAGAAAAATGTATATAATTTAGATAAAAAGAGTAAAAAATAAAAGAAATAAAAAATATTGTAATTTATAAATCTCTATGATATACTACTAGAGGTGAAAAAATTAAATAATCACACACGACAATGGGATCCTGAAAAGGTGCCTAAAATGGTTTTTTTGGGAGATGATCATGTCGGAGGTATAAAACCAAGGAGGTAGCAACATGTCAGTAATATCAATGAAACAATTATTAGAAGCTGGTGTTCACTTTGGACATCAAACTAGAAGATGGAACCCTAAAATGGCTAAATACATCTTCACAGAAAGAAACGGAATATACATCATAGACTTACAAAAAACTGTAAAGAAAGCTGAAGAAGCTTACAAGGCTATGAAAGAAGTAGCTGAAACTGGAAAGCCAGTTTTATTCGTAGGAACTAAGAAGCAAGCTCAAGATGCTATAAAAGACGAAGCTGAAAGATGTGGAATGTTCTACGTAAACGAAAGATGGTTAGGTGGAATGTTAACAAACCACAATACTATACAAACAAGAATAAAGAAATTAAGAGAATTAGAAAAAATGGAAAACGAAGGTGTATTCAACGTTTTACCTAAAAAAGAAGTTATAAAATTAAGAGCTGAAAAAGAAAAATTAGAAAAATACTTAAACGGTATGAAGGATATGCCTGAATTACCAGGAGCTATGTTCGTAGTTGACCCAAGAAAAGAAAGCATAGCTATACAAGAAGCTCACAGATTAGGAATACAAGTATTCGGAATAGTTGATACTAACTGTGATCCAGAAGAATTAGATTACGCTATACCTGGAAATGACGATGCTATAAGAGCTGTTAAATTAATAACTGCTGCTATGGCAAATGCTATAATAGAAGGAAGACAAGGTGCTGAAGAAGAAGTATCTGAAGAAGAACAAGCATAATCAAAAAATTACAACTAAATGGTAAGGGTCTAGCCCTTACCATTAATAATATGTAGGAGGATACCAAAATGGCTATAACTGCACAAATGGTTAAAGAGTTAAGAGAAAGTACTGGCGCTGGAATGATGGACTGTAAAAAAGCTTTACAAGAAGCTGAAGGAAACATGGAAAGAGCCGTAGATATATTAAGAGAAAAAGGTTTATCTAAAGCTGCGAAAAAAGCTGATAGAGTTGCTGCAGAAGGTTTAGTTTGTATAGAACTAAACGCTGACAATACTGTTGCTTCTATGGTAGAAGTAAACTCAGAAACAGATTTCGTTGCTAAAAACGAAGATTTCAAAACTTTCGTTAAAGATGCTGCTGTAATGGCTTTAGCTACATCTAATGAAGATGTTGCTGGATTATTAGCTGAAACTCATGCAGAAGGAATATCTTTACAAGAAGTTTTAAACAACAGAACTGCTAAAATCGGAGAAAAGTTAGACTTAAGAAGATTCGTTAAGTTAACTACTGAAGGGCAAGTTGCTGGATACATACATGGTGGTGGAAAAATAGGTGTCTTAGTTGAAATGGCAACTACTGCAAGAGATACAGAAGTTATAGCTATGGGAAGAGATATAGCAATGCAAGTTGCAGCTATGAATCCTAAGTACGTTTCAAGAAACGATGTAGATGCTGAATACATAGCTCACGAAACAGAAATATTAACTCAACAAGCTTTAAACGAAGGAAAGCCAGCTAACATAGTTGAAAAAATGATAAAAGGTAGATTAGAAAAGCAATTAAAAGAAGTTTGCTTATTAGAACAACCTTTCGTTAAAAATGGAGATTTAACAATAAAGCAATTAGTTGCAGAAACTGCTAAAAAAGTAGGAGCTGAAATAGAAGTTGTTAGAGTTGTTAGATTCGAAGTTGGAGAAGGTATAGAAAAGAAAGAAGAAAACTTTGCAGAAGAAGTTGCTAAGCAACTTAAGTAATTGTTAAAAGAGAACACTTAAGTGTTCTCTTTTTTTTGAAAAATCAGGAAAAAAGATTAAGTAGGAGGATTTCTAATGAGTAAACCAGCATACAAAAGAGTATTATTAAAAATAAGTGGGGAAGCATTAGCAGGCGAAAAAGGATTTGGAATAAATAATGAGGTTGTTAATGAAATAGCTTTAGGAATAAAAGAGATACAAGAAAAAGGCGTTGAAGTAGCGATAGTTATAGGCGGAGGAAACTTCTGGAGAGGAAGAACTTCTGAAGGAATGGATAGAACTACTGCAGATTACATAGGAATGTTAGCTACAGTAATGAATTCTATGGCTATGCAAGACGCACTTGATAATATGGAAGTACCAAGTAGGGTACAAACTGCTATAGAAATGAGACAAATAGCAGAACCATATATAAGAAGAAGAGCTGTAAGACACTTAGAAAAAGAAAGAGTTGTTATATTTGGTGCAGGAACTGGAAATCCATACTTCTCAACTGATACAGCGGCAGCACTTAGAGCTGCTGAAATGGAAGCTGAAGTAATATTACTTGCTAAAAATGTAGATGCAGTATACGATAAAGATCCAAAAGTGCATGCAGATGCAGTTAAATTTGAAGAATTATCATATATGGAAGTTCTACAAAAAGAATTAAAAGTTATGGATACAACTGCTACATCTCTATGTATGGATAACCAAATTCCAATAAAGGTATTTGAATTATCTACAGAGAATATAATAAAGGCAGTAATGGGTGAAAAAATAGGTACAACAGTAAAATAAATTAACCAAATTTAGGCATATATAGGGCTTGTCTAATTATATGAAAAACAGTTATTATATAAATATATATTAAATATAGGAGGGTATTAAAATGAAAGAAGTACAAAAGCAATTACAAGATAAAATGGCTAAAACTATAGAAGCTTTAAAATATGATTACACAAGTATAAGAGCGGGAAGAGCTAGTGCTCAGATGTTAGATAAAATAAGAGTTGATTACTATGGAACACCAACTCCAGTTAACCAAATAGGTGCTGTATCTGTTCCAGAACCTAGAACTATAATGATAAGCCCATGGGATAAGACTGCTATGTCTGAAATAGAAAAAGCTATAAGAAACTCTGATTTAGGACTTAACCCAACTAATGATGGTAATGTTATAAGATTATCAGTTCCAGCTTTAACAGAAGAAAGAAGAAAAGAATTAGCTAAGCAAGTTAATAAAGTTGCTGAAGAATTTAAAGTTAGATTAAGAAATGAAAGAAGAGATGCTAACGATAAGTTAAAGAAAATGGAAAAAGACGGAGAAATAAGTGAAGATGAATTAAAGAAGGCTCAAGACGAAGTTCAAAAGATTACAGATAAATTCATCAAAGATATAGATGCAGTAGCTAAGGCAAAAGAAGCAGATATAATGGAGGTATAATATTGGAAAAATATTATAACCTTTTAGGCCTTCATGTAAATGATGTAGAAAGTCACTTTAAAAATAAAAATATAAAATACACTATTAGAACTATTCAAGGTAAAAAAGACAAGGATAAACTAGTTATACCTAAAGTCATAAAGATATCAGAATTAGATGATAGTGTAGAACTATTAATCACATATTTTTCTAACTCCTTAATTTAAGGAGTTAGAATTAATATTGGAGGCAAATATGAATAAAAACAGTACATATGACATAGACTTAAATAAAGTACCTACTCATATAGCTATTATAATGGATGGAAATGGAAGATGGGCTAAATCTAAATTTCTTCCAAGAACAGCAGGACATAAAGCTGGGGTAGAAACTATAAGAGAAGTTGTAAAAGAATGTTCAAGATTAGGTGTAAAGCATTTAACACTTTACGCTTTTTCAACAGAAAATTGGAAAAGACCTAAGATTGAAGTAGATACACTGATGAGTTTATTATCAACATATCTAAAAAATGAAATAAGAGAACTTCACAGTAATGATGTGAAGGTAACAGCAATAGGTGATGTAAGTCAATTACCAAAGAGTTGTATAGAAGAATTAGAAAGAGCTTATGAACTAACAAAGTATAATACTGGAGTTAACTTAAACTTGGCATTAAACTATGGAAGTAGATATGATATAAAAAATGCTATGGTAAATATAGCAAAAGATGTAAAATGTGGTAAAATAGATATAATAGATATAGAAGAAGATACTATAAAAAACTATTTGAGCACAAAGTCTATTCCAGACCCAGATTTAATCATTAGAACTAGTGGAGAAGAAAGATTAAGTAATTTCCTACTTTGGGAAGCTGCATATTCGGAATTCTATTTTACAGATATACACTGGCCAGCATTTAATGCTAGTGAACTTCAAAAGGCTATCTACGTATATCAAACTAGAGACAGAAGGTTTGGAGGACTAAAGTAAGGAGAATATTTTATGCTTACAAGGATTATTGGTGGATTGACCCTAATACCGTTATTTTTATTTATTATAGTTGGAGGGATACCTTTATACATCGCGGAAGTAGCAATAGTTTGCATTGGACTTAATGAATTTTATAAAGCATTCAAAAGTAAAAATATAAATCCATTATTTATTATAGGGTATATATTTGCAGTATATTTAGGTATAAAAAATACATTTAATTTACATATAGAATATACTTATGTAATAGTATTTATACTTTTCTTAATAGGTATAGGATATCTTTTAAAATGTAAAAATAATATAATAGATATTGCAATTACATTTTTAGGGATTTTTTATGTAGCAATATTTTTAGATTTTATAATACTTACAACAAATGATTTTGAATTTGGGCAGATTTATGTATGGCTTATATTTATAATATCCTTTGCGACAGATACATTTGCATACTTCACTGGATATTTATTTGGAAGACGCAAACTAATACCTAAAGTAAGCCCTAAAAAAACCGTTGAAGGAAGTATTGGTGGTATACTAGGAAGTGCATGCCTTTGTATTTTATTTGGATATATATTTAATATAAATTTATTTACTATGGCTGTAATAGGTAGTTTGGGAAGTATAGTTGCACAATGTGGGGACTTATTTGCATCTTCAATAAAGAGATATGTAGGTATAAAAGATTATGGAAAATTAATACCAGGTCATGGCGGTATATTAGATAGATTTGATAGTGTTATATTAGTAGCACCGTATGTATATTATGCAATCGACTTTTTTATTAAGTAGCTTCAGTTTAACTGAAGCTTTAATTATATTCAAAACTATTAAATTTGAGCAAAATAATCTTCTACACTTTATTTAAATAGAATTTTTGTAGAATTTTTGTTAAAATGAAAAAAACTTCATATAATATGAAAAGATAAATATTAGTGGTATAATATAACAGTAAATCAAAGCTTATATTTAAAGAAAGGAATATGGAACAATTAAGTAGAAATAATGTCTATTTATTGGGAAATAAGATAAGTGAATTTTATGAAGAAAATATCTATTTTAGGATCTACAGGATCTGTTGGAAAGCAAACTCTAGATGTAGTAAGAGCAAACAAAGATAAATTTGAAGTTGTTGCTATTTCTGCTAATAGTAGCGTAGATTTATTATTAGAACAAATAAAAGAATTTAGACCTAAATATGTTGCAGTATATGACGAAGTAAGCTGTATGAAATTAAAATCTATGATACCAAGCGATATAAATATAGAAGTATTAAGTGGTATGGAAGGATTAAAAGCTATATCATCATTAGATGAAATAGATGTATTATTAACTGCTATAGTTGGAATGATAGGATTACTTCCTACACTTTGTGCTATAAGAAATGGTAAGGACATAGCTCTTGCTAATAAAGAAACATTAGTATGTGCAGGTAGCTTAGTTATGAATGAAGCTAAAAAGTATAATGTTAACATATTGCCAGTAGATAGTGAACATAGTGCAATATTCCAATGCTTAAATGGAGAAAAAAATAAGGAAATAGAAAAAATTATACTTACAGCATCAGGTGGCCCTTTTAGAGGGAAGAAAAAACAAGATTTATTACATATAACTAAAAATGAAGCGCTAAAACATCCTAATTGGAGTATGGGAAGAAAAATAAGCATAGATTCATCTACACTTATGAATAAAGGACTAGAAGTTATAGAAGCTAAATGGCTATTTGGAGTAGATTACAATGATATAGATGTAGTAGTACATCCTCAGAGTATAATACATTCAATGGTTCAATTTATAGATAGTTCGGTTATGGCTCAACTTGGATGCCCTGATATGAGACTTCCAATACAATATGCATTAACTTATCCAGATAGATCTGTAAATGATTTTGAAAGATTAGACCTAGCAAAGCTAGCTACACTTACATTTGAAAATCCAGATTTAGATACATTCCCATGTTTAAAGCTTGCATATGATACATTAAAAATGGGAGGAACATACTCAGCTGCATTAAATAGTGCTAATGAAGTATTAGTAAGTGAATTTTTAGAGGATAAAATTGGCTTCTATGACATACCATATTACATAGAGAAGACTTTAGAAGCTCATAATAGTATAGAGAATCCTACATTAGAAGAAATATTAGAAGTAGATAAATGGAGTAGAAACTTCGTGAAAAATTCTATAGGTTAATAATATAAAAGGTAGGTTTGAAAATTTTATATAAAAGGACGGTGAAATTATGACTATAATAATAGCATTGTTATTATTTAGTTTAATTGTATTTATTCATGAATTAGGACATTTCCTTCTTGCAAAAAGAGCTGGAGTAACAATACATGAATTTGCAATAGGTATGGGACCTAAGATATTTAGTATAAAAAAGGATGTAGAATATTCAATAAGATTATTACCATTAGGTGGATTTGTAAGTATGGAAGGTGAAGATGGAGAATCTAATGACCCTAATTCATTTGGAAAAAAAAGTATGCTTCAAAGGGCAAGTATATTATTTGCAGGACCATTTTTTAATATAATACTTACAGTGATATTATTAGTACCAGTAATAATATACATAGGGACACCAATGCCAACTTTTGATAAAGTAATGCCTAATAGCCCTGCTCAAAAGGCTGGTATCGTAGTAGGTGATACAGTAAAAAGTGTAAACGGTGAAGAGGTAAAATCTTGGGAGCAACTAGTAAATACTGTACATAGTTCTAATGGAAAAGAATTAAAACTAGAAATAGATAGAGAAGGAAAAACTCAATCTGTAAACTTAACACCTGTTAAAAATGAAGAAGGAGCTTATCAAATAGGTATAGTACCAGTTAAAGAAAGAGATTACCTAGGTGCAATACCAAAAGCATTTAAAATGACTGGCGATATGACAGTACAAATGATAACATTCTTTGGACAATTAATAACAGGAACAGTTCCTGGAGGAGTAGGAAATTCAGTAGCAGGACCAATAGGCGTTCTTGGTATTGTTTCAGATGCTGCAAAAATGGGTATTTTTAACCTTATAAATATAGCAGCAGTAATAAGTTTAAACTTAGGTATATTAAACTTACTTCCAATACCAGCACTTGATGGTGGAAGGCTTGCTATGATAGGACTTGAAGCCATAAGAGGTGGAAAGAAATTAGATCCTAACAAAGAAGGAATGATACATTTAGCAGGATTTGCGCTATTAATGGCATTTATGTTATTTGTAACGTATAAAGATATAACTAGATTATTCTAAAAAAGAAATAAAAAGTAGGTGACGACGTGAGTTACGAGAGAAGAAAAAGTAGAGAAGTTAGTGTAGGAAGTTTAAAAATAGGAGGAGATAATCCTATAAGTATACAATCTATGACTAATACTGATACAAGAGATGCTAAGGCAACAATAGCTCAAATAAAAGCATTAGAAGAAGTTGGATGTGATGTTGTAAGAGTTGCAGTTCCAGATATGGAAGCAGCTAAAAATATAGGCGAAATTAAGGCCAATGTAAATATACCAGTAATAGCAGATATCCATTTTGATTATAGACTAGCACTTGAAGCTATAGACCAAGGTATAGATGGAGTTAGAATAAATCCAGGAAATATCGGTAGTATAGATAAGGTTAAAATGGTAGTTGAAAAGTGTAAAGAAAAAAATCTAAAAATCAGAATAGGTGTAAATGGTGGATCATTAGAAAAGGAACTACTTCAAAAATATGGTTCAGCGACACCAGAAGCTTTAGTTGAAAGTGCATTAGGTCATGTTAAAATATTAGAAGATTTAGATTTTAGAAATATAGTAATATCTCTTAAATCATCAGATATATATAAGACGTTAGATGCTTATGAGCTTATATCTAAAAAAGTAGATTATCCACTTCATATTGGTATAACTGAATCAGGAAGTGTTAAAAAAGGAACTATAAAATCTTCAATAGGAGTAGGAGCGTTACTTCTTAAAGGTATAGGAGATACTATAAGAATATCTCTTACAGGAGATCCTTGTGAAGAAGTAATAGTAGGAAAAGAAATACTAAGAAGTCTAGGATTACTAAATGATAAGATAAAAGTAGTATCTTGTCCTACTTGTGGAAGATGTAATATAGATTTAATAAGTGTAGTAAATGAAGTTGAGAAGAAAATAAATCATATGGATAAAAATATAACTGTTGCTATAATGGGATGTGCAGTTAATGGACCAGGAGAAGCTAGAGAAGCCGATATTGGTATAGCAGGTGGAAAAGGTGAAGGTTTATTATTTAAAAAAGGTGAAATAGTTAGAAAAATAAAAGGAAATTCATTAGTAGATGAGTTATTAGAAGAAATAGATAAATATTAGAGAGAAAGAAGCTATCTAAAAAAGATAGCTTCTTTTTTTATAAAGAATATTGAGTATGCTCCAGTTTGCATATCGGAAAAATAAAAAATAATGTTAAATTATAAAAATTATTTTAAAATATACAAAATGAATAAATTTAATGAAAAAAGTAATTATTTCCATAAGCAAAAAACAGAATTAAAATAATAAATAAAAAAACATTAAAAAAAATAAAAAAATACCAAAAAAAGTAATTTTAATCTAAAAATGTCGAATTATGTCGAACGAAAAAGTAACAATTTAAGAATATATATAAAAAAAATAAAAAACATGGTATATTATTATTTGTTGATAAAATTAATATGAAAGATTATTAATACTTCGTATTATAAAAAATATGCAAATGAAGGGAGAAAAATATTCAATGGAAGAAACTATAGACTTAAGAGAGTATTTTGCAATTATAAAAAAGAGATTTTGGGTAATCTCTCTTATAACTATAATAGCTATAGTAGTCAGTGCAGGAATAAGCTTTTTTGTATTAAAACCAGTATATCAAGCAAACTCAACATTAATTGTAAACACCGAAAAAAATGAAGAAACTCAAATGATAACAGGGGATCAATTTAGTGTTACACAAAAACTTGCAGTAACCTATGGAGAAATAATCAAATCTAGAGCAGTTATAAATCCAGTGATAAAGAATTTAAATTTAGATGAAACATATGATGAATTAGTCGAAAAAATAACTATATCACCAGTTAAAGATACTCAAATCATAAGCATAAATGTACAAGATACAAATAGAGAGAAAGCTAGAGATATAGTTAATGAAATACCAAAAGTATTTACTAAAGAAGCAAAAAGAATAACAAAGGCAAATAGTGTAGAAGTAATAGATAAGGCCATACTTCCAAAAGAACCAGTAAAACCAAACAAAAAAATGAATATAGCAATAGCTGCTGTGCTTGGTTTAATGATAGGGTTATTTGTAGTATGTTTAATAGAATATCTTGATAATAAAATAAAAACACCACAAGATGTAGAAAAACAATTAGGACTTCCGATACTAGGTGTTATACCTAATGAAGCAATAGAAAGATAGGAGTATACGAATGAAAAGAAGAATAATAAGTATAGATAATCCGAAATCTCCTATAGCAGAAGCTTATAGAGGGATAAGAACTAGTATAGAATTTTCTGATGTAGATAAAAAACTAAAAACTATATGTATAACAAGTTCACACCAAGGGGAAGGTAAATCAACTGTAATAGCAAATCTAGCGGTATCATTTGCTAATCTTGATAAGAAGGTCTTGCTTTTAGAAGGAGATTTAAGAAATCCAAGTGTACATAGGATGTTTAATATAAGTAATATACATGGACTTACAGATGTACTATTTGGAAAGCAGTCATTTTTAGAATGTGTTCATCCTACCAAAATTAAAAACTTAAATGTACTAACATGTGGGGCAACTCCAATAAACCCATCAGAAATGTTATCATCTAAAAAAATGAGAGAATTTATAGAATCATTAAAGGAAGCTTACGACTATATATTTATAGATGCACCACCAATAGGAATTGTTACTGATGCAGGAATAATATCTACATACAGTGATGGGGTAGTATTTGTAACTGGATCTAATGAAGTAGATACAAAATTGGCAAATTTATCAAAAGAAAGACTAGAAAAAGTTAATGCAAATATACTAGGTGTAGTACTTAATAAACTTGAAGTTAATAAAAATAGTGAATATCAGTACTATAACTACTACTACCAAGAACAAAGTGGTAGAAGTAATAAAAGTAAGAAATTTAAAATAGGCAAAAATTAAAAAAAGAAGTATAAACAAAAATAAGAACTTCTTTTGGCAGAAGAAGTTCTTATTTTTATCCCATGTATAAATGTATAAAGTTGAAATTTATTAATAATCAATCATAATTTATTTATACGAAACAATATAAAAAAACTTTATATGTTTTATTATAATATAAAATTAAAGTTTGACTTTATAATAATATAGTGGGATATGAGAAATTGATACTTGAAATTATATTATAGGGGGATTTATTAATGCAAGATAGGTTTGTATTTGAAGATGAAATTAATGAATCAGCTATAGCTATTGACGTAAAAAATGTAAAAGTAAATAATTCAAAATTATATCTATTTATAAAAAGAACAATAGATATAGTGGGAGCTTTAGCGGGACTTATATTATTATCACCATTATTTTTATTAGTAGCAATACTTATAAAATTAGAAGATCCAAAAGGAAAAGTATTCTTTGGTCAAGAAAGAAACGGACTTTATCCAAAGACGTTTAAGATGTACAAGTTTAGAAGTATGGTACATAATGCTGAAGAATTACTACATAAGTTACAAGAACAAAATGAACAAAGTGGTCCTGTATTTAAAATAAAAGATGACCCAAGGATAACTAGAGTAGGTAAGTTTATAAGAAAAACTAGTATAGATGAGCTTCCTCAGCTTATAAATGTGCTTAAAGGAGATATGAGTTTAGTGGGACCTAGACCTCCGATACCTCATGAGGTAGAGCAATATACACCATATCAGATGCAAAGGCTACTTGTTAAGCCAGGACTTACTTGCATATGGCAGGTAAGTGGTAGAAATAATATTGGCTTTGATGAGTGGGTTGATATGGACATAGAATATATAAAAACTAGAAACTTATGGTTAGATATAAAGCTAATATTTAAAACCGTGTTTGTTTTATTTGGAGACGATAACGCATCATAGGAGGCATAAATATACAGTAAGAAGAGCTACATTTGGACTTGCTAACTACATAATAAATAAGTGCGGCGAAGAAGGCAAAGAAAAAGGAGTAGTTATAGCATATGACTCTAGATACAAAAGTGAAGAATTTTGTATAGAAGCAGCTAAAACACTAGCGGCATGTGGAATAAAAACATATATATATGATTCTCTTAGATCTACTCCACAATTATCTTTTTCAGTTAGACACTTAGGATGTGTAGCGGGAATAGTAATAACAGCAAGTCATAATCCACCAGAGTACAACGGATATAAAGTATATTGGACTGATGGAGGACAAGTTTGTCCAAATATTGCCAAAGAAATAATAACAGAAGTTAATAAGATAGAAGATTATAGTACTATCCCAACTACTAATGAAGATAACAAACTAATAGAAGTATTAGATGAAAAAATAGATATAGCATTTATAGATGCAGTGAAAGAACAAATAATAAGACAAGACATAATAGATAAAGTTGGTAAAGATATAAAAATAATTTTTACACCAATACATGGTACAGGAAATATACCAATAAGAAATGTACTAGATGAAGTTGGATTTAAAAATGTAGAAGTAGTAAAAGAACAAGAAAGGCCAGATAGCAACTTCTCAACCGTAGAATATCCAAATCCAGAAGAAAAGGCTGTATTTAATATAGCTATAGAAATGGCTAAAGAAAATGAAGCGGATATAATAATAGGAACTGATCCAGATTGTGATAGAGTTGGGGTAGTAGTTAAAGACAACAATGGAGAATATGTAGTACTTAACGGAAATCAAGTAGGAGCATTATTGGTTGAATATGTTCTAAGCAATAAAGTAGAAGAAATAAAAGGAATGAAAAACCCTACGATAGTTAAGACAATAGTAACATCAGAACTTGGATCAACAATAGCTAAAGCTTACAATGTTGACTCAATAGATACATTAACAGGATTTAAATTTATAGGCGAAAAGATACAACAGTTTGAAATGAGCCAAGAAGCTACATTTATAATGGGTTATGAAGAAAGTTATGGATACCTAGTAGGAACTCATGCAAGAGATAAAGATGGAGTAGTAGCAGCACTTTTGATATCAGAAATGGCAGCTTATTACTATGATAAAGGAATGACTTTGTATGAAGGACTTCAAGAAGTATACAAAAAATATGGATACTTTAAAGAAGAGCTAAAATCTGTAACTTTAAAAGGTATAGATGGGATGAAACAAATTAAAGAAATAATGAATTACTTTAGAAAATCCAATGTAGATACTATAGCAGATATTAAAGTAGCTAAACTTAAAGACTATAAAGAAGGCATATATAACTTACCTAAATCTGATGTACTTAAGTTTATATTAGAAGATAATTCTTGGATAGCGGTTAGACCATCAGGAACAGAACCAAAGATAAAGTTTTACTTTGGATGTAGTGGAAATGAAAAAGTCGAAGTTGATAATAAATTAGAACATATGACTAAGCAAATAGTTAACATCGTTGACTCTATATAGTATGGAGGATATAATATGAAAATATATAACATGATAATGGCAGGAGGCGGGGGAACTCGTTTCTGGCCTTTAAGTAGGCAAGAACATCCAAAACAACTACTTAATTTAAGTGGAGAAGATGCTCTTATAAATGAAACTATAAAAAGAATAAATACTTTATCAGATAAGGAAAACTTATTTATAGTTGCTAATGAAAAGCAGATAGATTTATTAAAACAAACAGTAGGCGATATGTGTGAGCATACTAATATATTACCAGAACCAAGTGCTAGAAATACTGCTGCTGCAATAGGGTATGCTGCATTTAATATAATGAAAAAACATGGAGATGGTATTATGTGTGTTTATCCGGCAGATCATTATATAAAGAATGAAGTTGAGTTTACTAACGTATTAAATAAGGCTATAAAAGTAGCAGATAAAAATGAAAAGTTAGTTACTGTAGGAATAGCTCCTACATTTCCATCAACAGGATATGGATATATAAACTTTAATAAAGAGATTGAATATAACAATGCAGCTTATGATGTAGTAGAGTTTGTTGAAAAGCCAAATCATGAAACTGCTAAGGCGTATATTGAATGTGGTAAGTATGTATGGAATAGCGGAATGTTTGTATGGAAGGTATCTAAGATACTTGAAGATTTCAAGAGATATTTACCGAAAATATATGACAAGTTGGAAAAATTATCACAGTTTATAGGAACTGACAAAGAAGAAGAAATGCTACGAGAGATATATCCTACTATACCATCTATATCAATAGACTATGGAATAATGGAGAGAAGTAATGATGTAATAGTTGTTCCTGGTGATTTTGGTTGGAATGATGTTGGAAGTTGGGATGTATTAGGCGCTATATATCCATCTGATAAAGAAGGAAATATAAAAAGAGGAGAAACTATAGCAATTGATAGTAAAGATTGTATAGTTTATTCAGAAGATAAGCTTATAGCTACTGTAGGAATAAAAAACTTAATCGTGGTGTCTACAGATGATGCTGTTATGGTATGTAATAAAGATAAGGCTCAGGATGTTAAGAAAATAGTAGATGAGCTAATAAAAAATAATAATACAGGCTATATGTAAATAGTTTATATTAAACGAAGGTGAGAATATGAAGAAAGTATTGTTTAATGGATTACTATATTCTAAATTTGGAGCAGGGATATCGAATTATGCAAAAAATTTAGTAGACAATATGATTGATAAAGATAATATTACATTCATGCTGTCTAAAGAAGTAGAAGATAAATATAAAGATTATAAAAATATAAAGATTATAAATGGGATAAATAGTTCTAAAAATAGAATAATGTATGAACAAATAAAAGCATTAAATATATATAAGGAAAATGACATAGTTCACTTTCCAGATTATGCAACGCCAATTTTTTCTAAAAGTAAAAAAGTTGCGACTATACATGATATGGCATTTTTTACTGTGCAAGAGTGCTATACAAAAGGACAAGTAGCAACAAAAAAGCTTTTACTGGATAAAACTGTAAAAAATGCAGATAAACTAATATGTATTTCTAAATTTACTTATAATGAACTTAAAAACTATTATCCAAATTTAGATGATGATAAAGTGGAAATTATTTATAATGGATTCAATAGATCATTAAGGAAATATAATAATATTTCATTAAGCAAATTTAAAATAGAT
>NZ_HG529276.1 GCF_000499525.1 Faecalimicrobium dakarense
ATATATTATTTGTGGGCACTATATCTCCTTCAAAAAATTTAGTAAGGCTGATAAAGGCATTTAAAGAAGTCAATAAAATGAATAAGAAACTTAAATTAGTCATTGTTGGTAAAAATGGATGGAAATTTGAAGATGTATATAAAACGGTAGAAGAATTTAAATTAAATGACAGTGTGATATTTACTGGGTATGTAAGTGATGATGAATTGGAAAGTTTATACAAAAAAGCTATGTTTGTAGTATATCCATCACTATATGAAGGATTTGGATTACCACCATTAGAAGCAATGTCAAGAGATAAATCAGTGCTTGTTTCTGATATACCAGTATTAAAAGAAATACTAGGAGATGCTGCATTTTATTTTAATCCATATGATGAAGAGGATATGGTTAAACATATTCTAAACTTAACTAGTAATAAAGAATATAGAAACTCTAAAAGAGAAGTAGCATCCAAGACAGTAAATTTATATTCATGGGAAAAATGTGCACAAAAAACATATAATGTATATGAAAAACTAATGGGAGAATAAAATATGAAAAAAGCTATTTATATGATTACTACACTTTTTTATCCGTCAATAGGTGGAGTTGAAAATCATGTGTATAATTTATCTAGAGAATTTGTTAAAAAAGGTTACAATGTAAAAATTATAAATCCTGTTATAAATTATAGTAAAACAGAGAGTTATAATTTAGATGGAATAGAAATTCATAAAATATCTGTAGGTAATAAAAAAAATGAAGAAGAATATTTAAAATATAAAGAAAAATCTGGTGAAAATATTTTAGGGATGGTAAATGGTTATAAAAGAAAATATTATTACAATAAATTTAAAAAAGATGTATACAAATATATAGCTAACGATATAGATAATAGTGGTTATGATGAAATTACAATTCATCAACATGACTTTATATCAAGTATAAAGTTATCAAAGTCGTTGGCTCAAAAATATAATGTTATATTTACTAATCATACAGGAGAGTTTTTATTTTTAAAGAAATTACCGTTTAGTAATATTCCTATAAATTTACTGACAAATCATTTTAAATATATAATAGCCCCAAGTGATGAGTTAGCAGATTTTAATGGAATAAGACATAATACCACATTTTCATTTTTATCTAATGGTGTAGATGTAGATAGATTTAATGAGGTTAATGGAAGTGAAATGAATGAATTGAGAAGAAAATATAATATACCTCAAGATAAAATTGTTATATTTAGTCCAAGGAGATGGGCCCCAACTAAGGGGATAATATATTTAGTGAAATCAATAAGAGAATTAAAATCTGAAAATATAATATTTATGTTTGGAGGAAATGATTACGCAGACTATCCTGAATATAGAGATGAAATATTAGCGTATATAAAAGAAAATAACCTAGAAAATAAAATTAAATTATTGGGAAATATAGATTATCAAGTTATGGATAAATATGTAAAATTAAGTGATATTATAGCAATTCCATCATTAATGGAGGCAATAAGTTTATCTGCATTAGAAGCTATGGCTTGTGGAAAACCGGTAATATCTACAAATGTAGGTGGAATGCCACAGATAGTAAAAAATTTAGAAACAGGGATATTAGTAGAATCTAAAAATGAAATTCAATTAGGAAATGCAATAGATAAATTAGTTGTAGATGAAAATTTAAGACATATTATTGGTAAGAACTGTAGAGCATTTGTTGAAAGAAAGTATAGTTGGAAAAGTATTTCAGAAGAGACGGAATTAATATATGAAAAATATAAGAATAAAATTTAACAATAATTAAAATATAGGGGGAATGATGAAATTGAAGAAAATAAAGGTAATGACTGTATTTGGAACTAGACCGGAAGCTATCAAGATGGCCCCTTTGGTTAAGGAATTGGAGTCAAGAAAAGAGGTAGAGAGTATAGTTTGCGTAACCGCTCAACATCGTCAGATGTTAGACCAAGTTCTAGATACATTTAATATAGTTCCAAAATATGACTTGAATATAATGAAGCAAGGGCAAACATTAGTAGACATAACAACAAGAGCATTACAAGAACTAGATATGGTAATAAAAGAAGTTGAACCAGATATAGTATTAGTTCATGGAGATACAACGACTACATTAGCAGGAAGTTTAGCAGCGTTTTATAATCAGGTAAAGGTGGGGCATGTTGAGGCTGGACTTAGAACATATGACAAGTATTCACCTTATCCAGAAGAGATAAATAGACAGATTACAGGAATAATAGCAGATTTTCACTTTGCACCAACACAAGTATCAAAAGAAAATCTTTTAAGAGAAGGTAAGAAAGAAAAAAGTATATTTGTAACGGGTAACACAGCAATAGATGCTCTAAAGACTACAGTTAGGGATAATTATACTCATGAAGTTATAGAAAATCTAGGTAATGATAAAATGATATTACTTACAGCTCATAGGAGAGAAAATCTAGGAGAAAATATGATAAGTATGTTTAGTGCCATAAAAAAATAATAGATGAATTTGACGATGTTCAGGTAGTATACCCGATACATCTAAATCCTTTAGTAAGGGAAACTGCAAATGAAATATTTAAAGGTAACAAAAAGATTCATATTATAGAGCCATTAGAAGTTATAGATTTTCATAATTTTTTAAATAATTCATATATGATTATGACAGATAGTGGGGGAATACAAGAAGAAGCGCCATCTTTAGGTAAGCCTGTATTAGTACTAAGAGACACAACAGAAAGACCAGAAGGTATAAAATCTAAAACTTTAAAACTAGCAGGGACGAAAGAAGACACTATATATTCTTTAGCTAAAGAGTTGCTTATAAATAAAGAGCTATATAATGAAATGTCTAAAGCATCAAATCCATATGGAGATGGACTTGCAAGTAAATATATAGTAGATAATATAATAAATGAAATAAGAAGCTAGATTTAATTTATAAAGAAAAGAGCCATTATATATGAAACAAATTATAATACTATGCGTTATGTCATCTCTATTAAATGATTTTATAGTAAGAAATGTGCCAGCATTATCTAACCTTACTTCATTATTAACTATTATATTTATGTTTTTAGCAGGAACCTATTTAGTTAAAGGTCAAAAAGTAAAAAATATAAATATATATATTTAATATTATATGTAAACATCATATTTATATGTATACAAAGCTTATTTATAGGACTGATACCTTATATGTTTAAATT
>NZ_HG529277.1 GCF_000499525.1 Faecalimicrobium dakarense
TGATATTTTACATAATAACGGTAGCATTACTTATAAATTATTTAGATGATAAAACTATGTCTACACTATATAGGATAATAATTATTGTATCCATTATTTTATCTGTAGATATAATAATTAAAGGTGTAAATTTACTTTTAAGTGGAGTAAACTTACGTAACCTAAGACACTATACTTTATTAGATAAACCAGGTTATAACATGTTATATACATTTGCTTTACCTATAGTACTTGTTAATAATTACTACAATAAAAATATAAAAAATAGATTAACTTTATTATTATTTATAATCGCATCATTATTTATGATGCAGATAAAATCATTATTATATACAATACCACTAGGGCTAGTAATAACATTGTCTATTTTTAATTTTATAAATGTAAAATCTTTATTTAAATACATATTTTTAATGTTAATTACAGGTATATTGGTATTTAGTGTATATCCACAGTTTATACCAAAGCAGATTTCTGTACCAATAAACTATTATGTGTTTAAAAATCTAGAGGGAATAGAAACAAGTGATTTGAGAAACCTAGATACAGTTATAGTAAGAGGAGAAATATGGAAGAATTCGATGGGAGCTATTAAAGAAAATCCTATGATAGGAATAGGATATGGTAATTACCATAAGGTATCGGAAAATAAGACCATAATATCTGATGTAACAGGAATTTTATATAATATGCCTACAGTAACAGAAAGTGGGTTATTAACATTTATCATAGAAGGTGGAATAATAGGAGCATTACTTCACTTTATACTTATTATATTGATAAGTATAAGAACTAAAAATATAAAAGTAAAAACTGTAAAAACTAAAGAAGTGATTACAACAAGTATAATATTTTTTGCTTTTATAGTGTCGAATATAGTACAAGATAACTTAAATTACTTATATTGGTTTATAATTGCAGCTCAAATATACAATATAAGGCAGGCTAGATTAGAAGAAATAAGGAGTAATTAATAAATTGATAGATTTAATAAAAAAATAAAAAATGGGATACCGATTGTTAATTCAAATAAAAATAGTGTTTTCGATACAAGAAGATTTAAAAAGTTAGAGTTTAAAAGTATAGGTAAAGGAGTAAGACTATCTGAACGTAGTAATTTTTATAACACTAAGAATATATCTATAGGAGACGGCACTTTTATAAATAAAGAAGCATATATAGACGCAATAGGCGTCATATCTATAGGAAGTGGATGCATGATAGGACCAAGATTATTTATAATATCAGGAAACCATAACTATAAAAGTGAAGATTTAAAAAGCATACCTTTTGATAATAGATATATAATAAGGCCGGTTATAATAAAGGATAATGTTTGGATTGGCTCAAATGTAACTATAGCTCCAGGTGTAACTATAGGAGAAGGTGCAATTATAGCTATGGGGTCAGTTGTAGTTAAAGATGTAGACCCTTTAGCTATAGTAGGTGGTAATCCTCAAAGAACTATAAAAAATAGAGATAAAAAAACATATTATAATTTAAAGGAGAACAATAAGTTTTTTTACGGTATGTATGTAGGTAAAGGATTTGAATATATTACAGAAGATTAATGTAAAAAGTTAAGAGGAGATAGTGAATGAAAAAAAGTACTATTTGCCATTCCTTATTGGGTTAAGGGAGGAGCTGAAAAACAGTTTAGGTATATATATGAAGAGGTATCTAAAAAATCACCAAGTAGATATCCTCTTATTCAATGAAGATAATAGTAATATAAAAAATTTAAATGAAAAATTTTATATAAAAAATGAAATATTTAAAAAAATAATATAATCAAAAAAACCTTATAAGAATTAGAGATTATATAAAAATAAATCTATATATAAAAAAAATCTTCCTAACTATGATGTAGCTATAGGACACAATAAATTATTAGTTCCAGTTATGTATATGTTAAAAGGAAAATGTAAAAAAGTTATATTTTCGGCTAGAGAAGCAGATGAGAGCTTTTCAAAAGGAAGTGTAGGAAAAATATTATCTCAAATGCATATGCTAACTTGTAATTCAAGAGCAACATATGAAATGTTACAATCTGTGAATGAAAATATTGAGTGTATAAATAATGGAGTAGAGTCAAAAAATAATAAACTATTTGAAGATATAATATCTATAAAAAACATAGGAGTAATAGCTAATATTACAAGAAGAAAAAATGTACAATTAGTTATAGAGTCTATTAGTAATATATCTAAAGGTATTAGTGTAAATATTGCAGGTAAAATAGAAGATAATGATTACTATGAAGAGATTAAAGAATATATACATAAAAGAAACTTAGAAGATAGGGTCAATTTTATGGGATATGTGAGTGATATGGATAGTTTCTATGAGCAAAATGACATAGTAATACTGCCTTCATTATACGAAGGAACTTCAAATGTTATATTAGAAAGTTTTTCTAGAAAAAAAATTATACTATTGTCAAACATACCTGAAAATAGTTGTTTAATTAAAAATGAGTACAAAGATATAATGATGTTTGATCCACACTCAAGTAAAGACTTAGGTGATAAGATAAACAACATAGTTAAATTAAACAAAGAAAATAAAGTAATAATAGAAAAAATAGTAAAAGAAAATAACGATTTTGTAGTAAAAGAGTACTCAATAGAAAATTTAAAGGCTAAATATTTAGATATAATTAATAGAATATAAAAATGATAAAAAATACATAAATATAAAGAATGTTATTTATGTAACTAAAATATTATCAAAATATAAATAGAGATTTTAAATTAATAAATATTAAATTATAAAGGAGTAACTACAGGTTATGAAAGAAGGTAAAATATTAATAACAGGTGCTAGTGGATTTATAGGATTTCATTTAGCGGAACTGTTATTAAAAAATAATTATCAAGTAGTAGGCATAGATAATATGAATGATTACTATGACGTAAGATTAAAAGAAGGTAGATTAGAAATACTTAGAACGTACGATAACTATACTTTCTATAAAATTGACTTAAAAAATAAAGAAGAGATAGATAAGATTTTTAAAGAACAACATTTCGACTATGTAGTAAATTTAGCAGCTCAAGCAGGAGTAAGATACTCAATAGAAAATCCATATGCTTATGTAGACTCAAACTTAATTGGATTTGTAAATATACTAGAAGCATGTAGACACTATCCAGTCAAACATTTATTATATGCTTCTTCAAGTTCGGTTTATGGTGGAAATAAAGTAGCACCATTTTCAACAGAGCACCAAGTAGATCATCCAGTAAGTTTATATGCTGCAACTAAGAAGTCTAATGAATTAATGGCTCATACATATAGCCATTTATATAAGATACCAACTACTGGGTTAAGATTCTTTACAGTATATGGACCATGGGGAAGACCAGATATGGCATATTTCTCATTCACTGATGCAATACTTAAGGATAAGCCCATAAATGTATTTAATCATGGGAAAATGGAAAGAGACTTTACATATATAGATGATATAGTAGAAGGTATATATAGATTATTACCATTAGCACCTAAAGCTAATCCAGATTGGGATGAAACGAAAGATAAACTAAGTGAAAGTTTTGCACCATACAAGGTATATAATATAGGTAATAATCAACCAGTACAATTAGAGAAGTTTATATCTGTGCTTGAAGATCAGATAGGTAAAAAAGCAGTAAAAAATTATATGGAGATGCAACCGGGAGATGTTAAGAAAACTTATGCAGATACATATGATTTAGAACGAGCTATAGATTTTAAACCAAGTACTTCTATAGAAGAAGGATTAAAAAAGTTTGCTACTTGGTACAAAGAATTTTATAATGTAGAAGTATAATAAAATGGGGGAAAACAACAATGAAGATAGCGATAGCAGGAACAGGGTATGTTGGTTTATCAAATGCTATACTACTGGCACAACATAACGAAGTAGTAGCAGTAGACATAATACAAGAAAAAGTTGATATGATAAATAATAAAAAATCTCCCATAGTAGATAGAGAGATTGAGGAATACTTAGATACTAAAGAATTAAACTTAGTGGCTACTACTGATGCGTATAAAGCATACAAAGATGCAGAGTTTGTCGTAATATCTACACCAACAGACTATGATCCAGAGAAAAATTATTTTAATACTAGAAGTGTAGAAGCAGTAATAGCTAATGTATTATCAATAAATCCAGATGCTATAATGGTTGTAAAATCAACTGTTCCAGTTGGATATACTGAAAGAATAAAAGAAATGTTTGAAACTGATAATATAATATTCTCACCAGAGTTCTTAAGAGAAGGAAAAGCATTATATGACAATTTGTACCCTTCAAGAATAATAGTTGGTGAACAATCAGATAGAGCTAAAAAGTTTGCAGATTTATTAATGCAAGGAGCAATAAAAGAAGATATACCAGTATTATTTACTGACTCAACAGAAGCAGAAGCAGTAAAATTATTCTCTAATACCTACTTGGCACTTAGAGTAGCATATTTTAATGAATTAGATACATATGCAGAAGTTAGAGGGCTTAATACTAAACAAATAATAGAAGGTGTTGGACTTGATCCTAGAATAGGTAGTCATTATAATAACCCTTCTTTTGGATATGGTGGATATTGCTTACCAAAGGATACTAAGCAGTTAAGAGCAAATTATGCAGATGTACCAAATAATATAATCGCTGCTATAGTCGATGCCAATACAACTAGAAAAGATCATATAGCAGACCAGATAATAAAAAAAATCCTAATGTAGTAGGTATACATAGATTAACTATGAAAACTGATTCTGATAACTTTAGAGCTTCATCTATTCAAGGTATAATGAAAAGAATAAAGGCTAAAGGGATAGAAACAGTAGTATATGAACCAGTGCTTAAAGAAAATACTTTTTATAACTCTAAAGTAATAAAGGATTTATCGGAATTTAAAGAAAAATGTGATGTTATAGTTTCGAATAGATTGTGTGAAGACTTATATGATGTAGAAGAAAAAGTTTATACTAGAGACTTATATAATAGAGATTAGGTCAAAATTAGTTATGGTATAAGGAGATAACATGAGTAAGGTAGCTAAAGCAACAATTGGACTTATGATTGCCACTATATTGGCAAAAATACTTGGATTTGGTAGAGAGCTAGTATTAGCATCATCATACGGAGCATCCATGTATAGTGATGCATATATTACAGCTATGAATATACCACTAGTTATATTTGCAACTATTGGGACAACACTAGCTACAGTTCTAATTCCAATGTACTTTGAAGTTAATAATAATTTAGGAGAAAAAGAAGCTCTTAAATTTACAAATAATGTCTTTAATATAGTTGTAATAATGTGTTTAATACTAGGTATATTAGGGCTAGTATTTACTGATGAAATAGTAAAGGTATTCGCAGTTGGATTTAAAGGAAAAGCATTTGAGGTAGCTGTTAATTTCACAAGAATAACTATTGTAGGTATAGTTTTTACTGGACTAAGTTATCTTATGACTGCATATCTTCAAATAAACAACAACTTTGCTATTCCAGGAATGGCAAGTATACCTAAAAATATAATAATAATAGTATCTATAATTTTAAGTGTAGTATATAATCCATACATAATGATATGGGGAACTTTATTAGGAATGGCTGCGGAGTTTTTATTCCAATTACCGTTTGCTATAAAAAATGGATATAAATATTCACTATATATAAATACTAAAGATAAATATATAAAAAAGATGTCATGGTTAATAATGCCAGTACTTATAGGTGTGGCAGTTAATCAAATAAACACTATGGTAGATAGAACATTAGCTTCTACATTAGGAGAGGGAAGTATATCTGCACTAAATTATGCAAATAAGCTAAATGGATTTGTTATGGCATTATTTATAGCATCTATAGGAGCTGTAATTTATCCAATGCTATCAAAGCTATCAACTGAAAATAATAAAGAAAAATTCACAGAATCAGTTGTTAAAAGTATTAATAGTGTAATACTTTTAGTTGTACCTATATCAATTGGTGCAATAGTATTGGCAACACCTATAGTAAGGATACTTTTTGAAAGAGGAGAATTTGATGTTAGAGCGACTAGTATGACTGCTATAGCACTTGCTATGTATTCTTTAGGAATGTTGGCATTTGGACTCAGAGATATATTAGGAAAGGTATTTTACTCAATACAAGATACTAAAACTCCAATGATAAATGGAGCAATAGCTATGGTTATGAATATAGTACTTAATATAGCACTTGTAAATATAATAGGACTACCTGGGTTACCACTTGCAACAAGTATATCCGCTACAGTATGTATATTCTTATTGTTTATGAATCTAAAGAAAAAGATAGGATATTTTGGACAAGACAAGATAATAAAAACAACACTAAAATCAATAGTTTCAGCAGTATTTATGGGAGTTGTAACTTATTTTGGATATAATTTGTTAAGTAATATTCTAGGAACTGGATTTATAAAGGAAGCGATAGCCTTATTTGGATCGATAGCGATAGGCGCATTAGTATATGGAATAGGAGTAGTTATACTAAAAGTTGAAGAAGTAAGTATAATTACTAATATGGTTAAATTGAAATTAAAAAATAAAAAATGTTAAATAAATAGGAGTTCATATATAAGCATATTAATAGTTGGTGGAGCAGGATATATAAACAGAAACTCACTTAATACCTTTAATACTTCAAGTACCACTATGAAAAAGAAGTCATATAAGTATATTTGGTAATGACTATGACACTAAAGATGGGAATTGTATAAGGGACTATATACATGTTATTGATTTAGCATCTGCACACTATAAAGCTTTAGAGTATTTAAGAAAAGGTAATGATAGTGATACATTTAACCTTGGTAATGGAAACGGATATTCAGTTAAAGAGGTTATAGATGTGGCAAGACGTGTTACAGGATTTGATATAAAAGAAGTTATCGAGCCAAGAAGAAGTGGTGATCCAGCGATACTTATAGCTACAAGTGAAAAGGCTAAAAATGTACTTGGATGGAAGCCAGAATTTGATTCTTTAGAAAAAATAATTGAAGATGCTTGGAATTGGCACAAAAATAATTCAAGTGGATATAAAAAGTAGCTACAAAGTAAATATGGAGGACTTTATGAGAAAGAAAGTAAGAAAAGCAATAATACCAGCAGCAGGTCTTGGTACAAGATTTTTACCAGCAACAAAATCACAACCAAAGGAAATGCTACCAATAGTTGATAAACCAACTCTACAATATATAATAGAAGAAGCAATAAACTCAGGAATAGAAGAAATATTAATAGTTACTGGTCGTAGTAAAAAATCTATAGAAGATCACTTCGATAGATCAGTAGAACTTGAAGTAGAACTTGAGCAAAAAGGTAAGTCTGATATGTTAAAGATGGTTCAAGATATATCAAATATGGTAAACATCCATTATATTAGACAAAAAGAACCAAAAGGACTTGGACATGCTATCCATTGTGCAAAAAGTTTCATAGGTAATGAACCCTTTGCAGTATTGCTTGGTGATGATATAGTAGACAGTTCTACACCTTGTCTAAAGCAACTTATAAATGCATACGATGAATACAAAACTTCAATACTTGGAGTTCAAGAAGTTGATATAAAAGATACTAATAAGTACGGAATACTAGATGTAAAATATATAGAAGATAGAGTATATAAAGTAAAAGATATGGTAGAAAAGCCCGATGTAGATAAAGCTCCATCAAATATAGCTATACTTGGTAGATATATAATAACTCCAGAAATATTTAATATACTTGAAAATCAAGAACCAGGTAAAGGTGGAGAAATTCAACTTACAGATGCACTTAAAACTCTAGCTACTAAAGAAGCTATATATGCATATAGCTTTGAAGGTAGAAGATATGATGTAGGGGATAAGTTAGGTTTCTTAGAGGCTACAGTAGATTTTGCTCTTAAAAGAGATGATTTAAGACATGGATTTATAGATTTCCTAAAATCTAAAAATAAAGATTTTGTAAGTGAAGAAGATTTACAAGAAGTTGCAGTAACTAAATAATATAAGATCCCAGATGATTTTATCTGGGATTTTCTGTATTAATAAACTAACAAAATATATAAGTATATGCAGTTATATGTAAAAATATGGTAGAATATATATTGAATAGTTTATAAAGCTAAAGGCTTAAATAGGAGGAGAAATATGAAAAATTTTAAAAAGATAGCATTGATATTGATAAGTATCCTTGTCATTATTTTAATGTCTGGATTTGGATATGTATATTCAAAGCTTAATAAGATATATGTAAAGGAAGAAACTACCAAAGGGCAAGAAAAATCAGAAGTATCTATGGTTGATGGAATTACTAATATATTACTTGTAGGTACAGATGGAGATCATGTTGAAAGAGGGAATAGATCAGACTCTGTTATGTTAGTAACTATAGATAGCAATAAAAAAGATATTAAAATAACTTCTATAGCGAGAGATACTTATGTTGATATACCTGGTTACTCAACTGAAAAGCTAACTCATGCTTATGCATATGGAGGTATAGATCTTTTAAAGGAAGTTTTCAAGGTTAATTTTAATCTTGATATTGATAAGTACATAGCTGTTAACTTTGTTTCATTTATGGATATTATAGATGAATTAGGTGGAGTTGAAGTTAATATTGAGGAAAAAGATATTAAGGAAGTTAATAAGTACATAGATGCTTGCTACGAGTATTATTATAATAGAAAAGATAAAGTAGAAAAAGAATACATAACTAAAGCAGGTGTACAAAGATTAAATGGGTATCAAGCACTTGCATTTAGTAGAATAAGATATACTGACAGCGCTTTTGCTAGAGATAATAGACATAGAGAAGTTGCTGAGAGTGTTTATAAAGAATTTTTAAACAGTGGAAAAGAACAATATAAAAAATGTGCTGATATACTTTTAGACAATACTAAGACTAATATAAGCCCTATGGAAATGTTGAATTTAGGATTTACAGTATTTAATATTAATGATAAAAATATAGAGCAGTTACAATTCCCATTAGAGGAATATAGAAATGGTCATATTATAAGTAAGCAAAAAGGATGGGTTCTAGAGTGGGATAAGGAAGAAAACTTAAAAGCTTGGAATGAATTCATCTATGGTAAAGATAATAAAAAATAGAAGGAGTTATTGAGATGATAGATATACATTGTCATATACTACCTGGAGTTGATGATGGATCTAAAGATTTAGAAGAATCTTTAGAAATGGCTAAAATAGCTCAAAGTGAAGGTATAAATAAAATAATAAATACTTCTCATTATAGGCCGGATTTTGACTTTGAAAAAGGTGAGATACTTTTAGAAAAGTTAAATAATTTTAATAATTTTTTAAAAGAAAATAATATAGATATAGAAGTTTTTATAGGTAATGAACTTTATTATGGAGATGATTTATTAGAATATATTGATAAAAAAGAGTTTTATACTTTAAATAATAGCAGATATTTATTAATAGAGTTTTCACCTATGAGAGTTCCAAAAAAATTTATGTGATGTAATATATGAATTAAAAATAAGAGGCTATATTCCAATACTTGCTCATGTTGAAAGATATTCAGATATGCAAGAAGATCCTAATATTATATACGACTGTATAAAAGAAGGTGCACTAATTCAAGTTAATGCTTCTAGTATTTTGGGTAGGGGTCCTAAAGAAGCTAATAAATTATGTGATGTATTGTTAAATCATAATATGATACATTTTATAGCTACAGATGCACATAGTAGCAATAGAAGAGCTCCTAAGATTAAAGATACTTATGATTATATTATGGATAAATACGGAGAAGATAGAGCCAATGAATTATTTAAAGAAAATGCAAATAAAATTATACAAGATGAATTATTAGAAAATTTGGAAGAACCTATAAGGTATAATCCAAAGCAAAGCTTTTTTAAGAAAATATTTAAGAAAAAATAGTAATAAGACACCTTTAATTTGTATATAAAATAAAATTAAAGGTGTATAGTTTTATATATAGAAATATTAATTAACGATATATAAATATTTTTAAGGAGAGTAAAATGAATAAACAAGAGAAAAGGATTATAATAGGGGGAATTGCTATAACTGCATTGGCTTCAGCTGGATTTGCTATGGGTCAGGGGAATCTGGCATCAGCTGATGATAATTATTCAGCTCCTAAAACAATTGTAGAAGAAAAAAAGATATCACAACAGAAGATACAGTTACTAATGAAGATAATGTAGAAAAGGCAATTTCAGATGATAAAAATAAACAAGTAGAAAAAAGTGCTAAATCTAATATAACTCAAACACAAAATACACAAGAAGAACAAGAAAAAATAACAACACAGAAGCCGACAAAACCAGCAAATTCAAAGCCAGTAACATCTAAACCAGAGGCTAAGCCAGAAAAAAAACCTACTATAAAACCAATAACGCCTAAACCAGAGGTTAAGCCAGAAGAACAACCAGATGTAACTCCAAAACCTGAAACTAAACCAACACCAGATACTGGAGTAGGAAATCAAGAGGTAGTGACACCTCCAAGTGGAGGCGATGCTTCAGATAGCTCTAGCGGAGAGGCTTCTAATGAAGGATAACTTTATCATATACAAATTTAAAAATATGTAGTATAATGTAAATATATGTAAAATATTATGTTTTACAGGCAAAGCTAGAGAAATCTAGTGACGCAAAGCTAAAGGGGCTAAAGTACAAATTACAATGCCAGCCAGTTGCCGGTAAGAAATTTTTCTTATCGTTAAAGCACAATTTTGTGCTTATTTTGCTTTGGCAACTACCTTTTATTAGGTAGTTTTTTGTTGTCCAAAGTTCGTCTCTAGCGTATAAAAATAAAAGTGGGAGTGTAACAATGAAAATAATCAGTTTAAAAAACCCTAAGTCACCTATATCTGAGGCGTATAGAAATGTGAGGACAAATATAGAGTTTTCTAATTTAGATAAAGATATAAAGGTCATTATGGTAACTAGTAGTAAACAAAATGAAGGAAAAAGTACAGTTATTTCTAATTTAGCAGTAAGTTTTTCTAAACTAGAAGATAAAAAAATACTTATTATAGATTGTGATTTAAGAAATCCAACTGTACATAGAACATTTGGTATTAGTAATATATTTGGATTAACAGATACTCTAATTGGTAATAAGACATTTGAAGAATGTGTAGGAAGTATAAGTGAGGCTAATATTGATATTTTAACTGCTGGAAAAATTCCACCAAATCCTTCAGAAATTTTAGGTTCAAGCAAGATGAAATATTTTATTAATAGTATTCGTGATGATTATGATTATATTTTCATAGATGCTCCACCAATAGGTATTGTTACAGATGCAGGAGTTATGAGTAATTTTATTGATGGAACTATTTTAGTTGTTGCATCAAATGAAACTGATGTAGAGGTAGTTAAGATTGCTAAAGAAAGATTAGAGCATGTTAATGCTAATATACTAGGAGTTATATTAAATAAGTTCGACTCTAAAGATTCAGCTTATGGATATTATGGATATTATAATGAATCAGAGCGTCAGATGAAAAATAGTAAGAAAAAAAGATTTTCTTTAAAAAATTTAGGATTTAGCATATTTAAATAAATTCAAATTAAAGAAGATGACTATTTAGTCATCTTCTTTAATTTGAAAGCATGTACATGACATTAAAAAACTAGATATAAATAATTATAATTATGAGATATAGACTAAACTTACAAAAAATGATAAAATATATAGGCACATGATGCGGGCGGGAGAGGGATATATTTTGCGAGGAAAGAGGAATGAAACAAACACTTCAAAAAAATCAAATTAAAACAGATGTATTAGCAGGATGTACTACGTTTATAGCAAGCGTATATATAATAATGACTAATGCACTTATTTTATCGGACGCTGGAATAAGTCAAGATGCGGCTATGATAGCTACAATATTTACATGTAGTTTATCAACAATACTTATGGGCTTATTTTCAGACACACCACTTATAGTAGTACCTGGAATGGGTATAAATTCGCTATTTACTTATACAATAGTAAATTCTATGGGACTTAGTTGGCAAGATGCACTAGGTGCAGTATTTGTAAGTGGTATTATATTTACTATAATAGCGAGTACTAAATTAACGCCAATACTTTTAAAATCAATACCAAGCAACTTAAAGCATGCTATAACCGTTGGAGTAGGATTTTTAATATTATTTATAGGACTTCAAAAAAGTGGTCTTGTTGTAACTAATGAAAATACTATGGTAGGGCTTGGAAATGTAGCAAACAAAGAGACTTTACTTAGTATAATTACTTTACTTATAATACTTATACTTCATATAAGAAATGTAAATGGTAATTTACTTATAAGCATTATAATAGGTAGTGTGTTATCACTAATAATGGGAGTAACTACTTTAAATAATGTAGATATGACTATGTTTAATATGGGAGCATTTAAGGATGTATTTTTAGGAATGTCGTTTAAAAATATACTTAGTATTCCATTTATAGTAGCTGTATTTTCTATAACTATTGTTATTGTATTTGAGAACATGGGCATTTTATATGGTCAAATGGAAGCTATCGGAAAAGTAGAGGAGTTTCAAAAACCATTTAAAATAGCAGGTATATCAAACATGATAGCAGGAATGTTTGGTACAAGTCCAACAATAGTTGCAGCAGAAAACTTTTCAGGGATAAGTGCTGGAGGAAAGAGCAAGATTGCAGCTTTTACTTCTGGGATATTATTTTTGTTATCATTATTTTTAATTCCAGTACTAAAGCTTATACCAAATGGAGTTATAAGTAGTGTACTTATATTTATAGGAATATTAATGATTCAAACATTCTTTGATATTGAAAAAGGTGATGTAATAGATACTATAGCTATGATACTTATAATTACTTTAATACCTTTTACTTATAATATAGTAAATGGGATAGCTTTAGGATTTATAGTTTATACATTATTGAGAATTGCATCAGGTAAAGGAAAAGAAATTTCACCTGCTATGTATATACTTACAGGATTATTTATATTAAGTTTTATAATGAACGTATCTATGGGAATTATTCATTAATAATAGGGCAATGACTTTAGTCATTGTCTTTTTTTATGAGTAAATATTATGAAAATGCTAATTTAATTCTTAAGACGATAGGGGTATCGAAAAAGTTTCAAGAAATAAAAAAAATCTTGTTACAGTATTGTAAATTTTACCATATAGACTTTTTTGATTAAAGTTATATAATAGATATATGAGAAAAACGACAAATTAATACAAGATAGGGGGTAATACTATGAGAAAACAAAATAAAATAAATTTTGGGGCTCGAAAAAAGAAGAAAGTTGACGCGAAAAAGGTTGCTATAGTGTCGATAGCTTCTGTAGTGATAGTATTTGTTGGAGCTAAAGGAATTGGAGCGACAACAGCTTTTATACAAGAACAAAGACAAGTAAAAATTGAAATGGACAAGAAGGCAGAAGAAGAAAGAATTCTTGCTGAGAAGAAGCGTAAAGAAGAAGAAGAAAAAAAGAAAATGGTGATCGGTGTTAACCATAACGGTAAAGAAGATTCATACGATGCAATTGAGATAGCTAAAAAGCTTAAAGCGGGAGATTATTCTAATAATGGAGAAAAAATAGTATTTTTAACATTTGATGATGGAACATCTACAACTGTAACACCAGAAGTATTAAAAGTATTAGATGAAAACAATGTAAAAGCTACATTCTTTTTAACTGGCGAAAATATAGAGCGCGGTGGTCAAAAAGCAAAGGATCTTATAAAACAAGAATTTGAAAAAGGACATGCCATAGCAAACCATTCATATAGTCACAACTATAAAATTTTATATCCGCAAAGAACATTAAATTTAGAATCTTTTAATGCAGACTTTAAAAAGACTGATGATATACTTAAGGATGTATTAGGTCCATACTTCTCAACAAGAGTAATTAGATGTCCAGGAGGACATATGTCTTGGAAGGGAATGGAACCATTAGATGCTCAATTAGAAGAGAAAAATATGGCTTCAATAGATTGGAATGCTCTAAGTGCAGATGCAGAAGGTAGAAAGAAGAATGCTCAACAATTAGCTGAATATGCAATAAAAACTTCAGAGGGTAAAGAAATAGTAGTATTATTAATGCATGATACTTATGGAAAAGAACAAACTGCTAAATCTCTTCCTCAAATAATAAAACATTTTAAAGATAATGGATATGCTTTTAAAACTTTAGCATAATATAAAAAAGGTTGCCTAAAATACAGGCAGCCTTTTTATATTATAAATATTCCTATTTGAAGTAAAATTATAAATGGAATTCCAATTGTAAACTTAGGGTGTTTAGTTTTATGCCTAAAAGTATACATACCTAATAGACTTCCTAAGGAACCACCAATTATAGCTATTGAGATAAGCGTAGCCTCACTAATTCTCCATTCATTTTTAATTGCTTTTCTTTTGTCTATATACATAAAATAAAAGCCTACAATATTAATTATAATAAAGTAAATATAAATTAAATTATTCATAGAACCTCCTAGTATTAAAATATTAACTTAAATATAAGTATAAATTAAATAAGAGGTTAATAACAGAATTTGTTACAATATACAAATAAAAACTTTATAGGGGCTATATTAATTTGAAATATAGTGATATCATTTAAGTAATATAATCAGATAATGTGAAATAAAAAATTAATTTATATAGGGGAAATGTTTAAATATATAAATAAAAAATCATATAATATATAAATATAAGATAAAATGAAAGGGAGTATATAAATTGAAAAATTCAAAAATAAAAAATAAAAACTTTAGTTCAAACTGATTTTGTAGGCTTATTTGATGTTGAATATAAAAATAAAAAAATGAAGATAAACATTGGATGGTAGCTTCAAGAAAAAATGAAGAAGAGCTAAAAGAAGTTTATTTAAAAAATAAAGAAGATAAAATAGATGCAGTAGTTATTTGTGCACTTCATAAAAGTGAAAATAAACTAGTTATTATAAAGCAGTTTAGGGTACCTATAAACGATTATATTTATGAACTACCTGCAGGGCTTGTTGACAATGATGAAGATATTGAAAGTACTGTAAGACGAGAGTTAAAAGAAGAAACAGGTTTAGACCTTTTAGAAATAAATAAATCAACAAGTACAGAAAAAGTTTATCTATCACCAGGTATGACAGATGAATCAGTAGCCTTTGTGTATTGTACATGTGATGGTAATATAAGTGATGAATTTTTAGAAGATGATGAAGAAATTGAAGCTATTTTAGTATCACAAAAGGAAGCTGTGAATATATTAGAAAGTAAAGAGACTATAGATATAAAATCATATCTGATGCTTCAAATGTTTGTAGCTTTAGGAGATAAATTATTTAAGTAATATAAATTTGTGAGTGTTAAGTATAATACAAAGAAAAAAGCCATATAAGCTAATTATTATGTAAATATAAAATTGGAGGGATATGATGGCTATAAATATTGAACTAGAAAATAATGAACAAATTATATCTAGAATAAGCTGTTGCCGTAAAATTACAAATATAGAAGTGGTAAATAGTTTTCTTTTAAATTTCTTTGTATGTACAACTACTACACCAGTGGTAGGACAAATAGTTGATGATTATATATTAACACTTACAAATAAAAATATATATCTTGAAAGTATCTATTATTCTCCGTGGGAAGGGATTTATTCGGTTATGAATACATCTAAAATTCCACTAAAAAAAGTATTAAGTTTTGATTTATATAAAGATAATAAAGATGAATGTATAATAATTAAATCAAATGAAAATAAAGAATTAAAATTAATAATTAAAGATGATAAATCTAAAGAAAAGGTTAAAGAAATAAAGTCTTATATTAATAAAAATTAAAAGAGCTCTAGAAAAATATTTTCTAAAGCTCTAGCCTCAGTGAATTATAAATAATAATTCTATAATATAATTCTATAAAAAATAAGAAAACCTTTTAAAAAATTTATTTTAATTAAAAAATAATAACAAAAAAATAATAATAAAAAAATATTGACTTTAAAAAAATATTGTATTATTATTTATATAAATCAATAAAAATAGTTAGATTTTAAATGCATTGAAAAAGTAAAGTAGCATTTTGGAAAATCACAGAGAGGAAAACATTGGTGAGAGTTTTCTATTTAGAAAAAATGTGAAGTGCACTTTGGAGCAGAAGCTCGAATTAATAGTAGAGTTCTCCGGGATCACCCGTTACAGTGATTAGGCATGTTAGTGCTGGAATTTCGAGCGTAGATATATTTTTTATATCTAAATTAGAGTGGAACCGCGAGTCAACCTCGTCTCTATTATATTAGAGACGGGGTTTTTTTATTTACAAAAAAGTTATATATAATAAAAATTAAAAATATATAACCTAAAAAATTAATTTAAGGAGTGATTTATATGATACACGAAAATGTACTGAGTTTAATAGGAAACACACCAGTTATGAAATTAAATAATATAGAAAATAAAAATATTTATCTAAAGTTAGAAAGAACAAATCCTGGAGGTAGTGTAAAAGATAGAGCAGTTTATTATATGATAGAAGGATTAGAGAAAAGAAATGAATTAAAAAAAGGCGATGTATTAGTAGAAGCTACTAGTGGAAACACAGGTATAGCATTATCTATGATAGGAAATTTAAAAGGATATGAAGTAATAATAGTAATGCCAGAAACGATGAGTGTAGAAAGAAGAGAACTAATGAAGGCATATGGGGCAAAACTTATATTGACAGATGGAAAACTTGGAATGAAAGGTTCAATACAAAAAGCTAAAGAACTTATAGATGAAAATGAAAATTATAAAAGCTTAAAACAGTTTGAAAATCAAGATAACACATATGCTCATTATGAAACAACAGCTAAAGAAATCATAAATGATATACCAGATGTAGATATATTTTTAAGTGGAGTTGGAACAGGAGGAACATTAAGTGGAGTTGGAAAATATTTAAAAGAAAAAAATCCAAATATAAAAATTATAGCTATAGAGCCTAAAAAATCTCCTGCTATATCACAAAATACATCTGGACCTCATAAAATACAAGGAATTGGAGCTGGATTTGTTCCTAAAAACTATGATGAAACAGTAGTGGATGAAGTAATACTAGTTGATGATGATGAAGCTTTTGAAGGAATGAAAATAGCAGCTGATAAAGAAGGTATATTAGTAGGTATATCATCTGGAGCAAACATATATGCAGCTATAGAGGTATCTAAAAAATACCCAGATAAAAAAATAGTGACAATATCACCAGATGGAATAGAAAAATATATTTCAATGGGAATATTCAATTAAATTATATCAAAAAGGGTGATTGATAAATGTTTAGGAAAATAAATAAAGATATAGAGTATATAATGGAAAATGATCCAGCAGCAAGATCAAAGATAGAAGTATTTTTATTATATCCATCAATACATGCAAGGATAATGCATATATTATCACATTTTCTATATAAACATAAATTATTTTTTACAGCTAGATTAATATCTCAAATAGCAAGATTTCTTACAGGTATAGAAATACATCCAGGAGCTACTTTAGGTGAAGGAATTTTAATAGACCATGGTATGGGTGTTGTTATTGGTGAAACAGCAGAAGTTGGAAATAGAGTAACAATATATCATGGTACAACACTTGGAGGTACAGGAAAAGATAAAGGTAAAAGACATCCAACTGTCTTAGATGATGTAATAATAGGATCTGGATCAAAAGTATTAGGGCCTATAACAATAGGTTCAAAAGCTAAGATTGGAGCAAATTCAGTAGTATTAAAAGATGTACCTAGTGGAGCTACAGTAGTTGGAGTTGCTGGGAAAGTTGTAAAGATAAATGAAGATATATAAATAACACTAAAATGATTCTAAGCAAAATAATAGATTAACATAAGACAAAGGAAGGTAATAATATGGACACTACATTTTTTTCACAATTTATAATGATAACTAATGTATTTACAATAGTTTCAATAATAGTATTAATAGGATTATTTTTTATAACAAAAAAACTAAGTAAAAAAGTGAATTTCACAAAACTAATGATAATATCTACTTTATTAGGTATAGGACTAGGAGTAATAATTCAATGGGTTGCAGGATTCCCAAAAGATCCAAGTACAGTAACATGGCTAACTGAAGTAGACAAGTGGTATGGTCTTATAGGATATGGATTTATGGATCTTTTAAAGATGCTTGTAGTTCCAATAGTATTTGTATCAATAATAAGAGTTATTATGAACTTAAAAGAAGGAGAAGATATAAATAAGTTAACTTCAAGAACAATAATAATGTTGCTTGGTACAACAGCAATAGCAGTAATCGTTGGTATTGTTATAGGTAATTTATTTAAATTAGGAGTTGGAGAACAGGTTGTAAAATCAAGTGATCAAATGAAAGAAATAACTCCAGTAGTAGATACATTAAGAGGTTTATTGCCATCAAATCCAGTAAACGCAATGGCTGAAGCTAATATAGTAGCAGTAGTAATATTTGCAGCATTTATTGGTTTAGCTATAAAAAGATTAAACAAAAAATATTCTGATGTAATAAAGCCTTTTGTAGATTTAATAGAAGCCTTTTATAAAATAATTGTAAGTGTATCAATAACTGTTATAAAACTTATGCCATATGCAGTGATAGCTTTAATGGCAAATACAATAGTAGGTCGTGGAGTTAGTTCTATATTAGGTGTAATAGACTTTATAGTAGCCTTATATGTAAGTATATTCATAATGTTTATAATACACTTAATTATAATAAGTTTAAATGGTATAAATCCTATAACTTATGTAAAAAATGTTTCAAAACCTCTTATATTAGCATTTACATCAAGATCAAGTGTAGGTACTTTACCAGTAACAATAGAAGCTTTAACTGATAATGCTAAAGTAGATGAAGGTATAGCAAGTTTTGTAACTAGCTTAGGTTCTAATATGGGTATGAACGGGTGTGCTGGTATTTATCCAGCATTAATGGCAGTAACTATTGCTAATATGTCAGGTACACCTATGAATTTTAGTTTCTATGCAATGTTATTAGTTGTAGTAACTATTAGTTCGTTAGGTATAGCTGGAATACCAGGAACAGCTTCTATGGCTGTATCAGTTGTAATATCTGGAATGGGAATGGGAGCATATTTCCCACTTGCAGGTGGAATACTAGCAATAGACCCTATATTAGATATGGGGCGTACTATGCTTAATGTAAATGGTAGTATGATATCAGCAGTGACTGTTGCGAAATCATTTAATAAAATAGGTGAAACTGAAAAATAAGATATCTCATTTATTAAATATTTAAATATAAAAAATAAACAATCTAAATAGGCTACTGATAATTATCAGTAGCCTATTTAAATACTAAAAACTGACTTTGTAAAAATATAATATTAAATCATTTAATAACCTTCTTAAGAAACATGAGTATAAAGTGTTGTACTTCTATTGAAAAATTATCATATAAAATAATAATTGCTTTAAATTTAGGATTTTATATAGTATTATTTAACTATACAATAATACAAATGAGGTAGAATATGCATTTTACATATATAATAAGATGTAAGGATAATTCTTTATATACTGGATACACAAATAACATATTAAGAAGAATGAAAGAACATGAAACAGGAATAAATAGCAAATATACAAAAAGTAAAGGATTTGAAAAACTAGAAGTATACTTTGTAAGTAATAGCAGAAGTAAAGCAATGAAATTAGAAAGTTATATAAAAAAGCAATCTAGAAATAAAAAGCTTAACATAATAAAAAATCCAAATGAGTTTATAAAAGAACTTGAAAATAGCTCAGACTACTTACTTGGGTCTGATATAATATAAATTAATAGATATAATAGCTAGGGGAGCCAATGGCTGAGAAGTAACAACTGACCCTTATACCTGATCTGGATAATGCCAGCGTAGGAAAGCTTATACATAAATATAATATATATATATTATATACTTATGACTATGTAATCAAGCTATACCTAAATTAGGTATAGCTTTTTTTATATAACTAAAATGGAGGAGGATATAATTATGCAAAAATATAGAATACCGACACTTACAATAGCAGGTTCGGATTCATCAGGGGGAGCAGGTGTACAAGCCGATCTAAAAACATTTAGTGCAATAGGAACATATGGAATGAGTGTTATAACAGCAATAACAGCTCAAAATACACAAGGAGTATTTGACGTAGAAGAATTAAGTAATAATATAATAAGAAAACAAATTGAAACTGTATTTGATGATATAGTTCCTAAATCTGTAAAAATAGGAATGGTAAGTAGTCCTGAAATTATATTAGAAATAGCAAAAACTTTAAAAAAATACAATCCAAAATATTTGGTAGTGGACCCTGTCATGATATCTAAAAGTGGATATTCGTTGCTAAAACCACAAGCACAAGAAAATTTAATAAAGTATTTAATTCCAATGGCATATATAATAACACCTAATACAGAAGAAGCTCAAGAAATAACAAAAATAGAAATTAAAAATACTAAAGATATGAAACTAGCAGGAGAGAAAATTTTAAAAATGGGACCTAAATATGTACTAATGAAAGGTGGGCATTTAGAAGGTGATGCGGTAGATATTTTAATAGGAAAAGATACATTTGAAGTCTATAAAAGCAAAAGATTTGACAGAAAAAATACACATGGAACCGGATGTACATTATCTTCAGCAATTGCATCTTACTTAGCATTAGGATATGACATTAAAGAATCAGTTAAACTTAGTAAGGATTATATAACAAAAGCTATAGAAAATAGTTTTGACATAGGTCATGGGGTAGGACCAGTACACCATTTTTATAAATTTGATAAAACTAGCGAGGTAGAGTATGTTTAATAAAGAAAAATTAAAAGAATATTTAAAATTATACTTAGTTACTGATTCAGAGATTTTAAAGAATAGAGATTTTTATGAAAGTATAGAAGATGCTATAAAAGGCGGAGTTAAAATACTTCAATTAAGAGAAAAAAAATGCATCAGGTAAAGAATTTTTAGAAAAGGCGATTAAGTTAAGAAAACTAACTAAAAAATATGGTGTATTATTAATAATAAATGACAGGGTGGATATAGCAATTCTTAGTGAGGCAGATGGAGTTCACGTTGGCCAAAGTGATATAGATGCTAGTATGGCTAGAAAGTTATTAGAAGAAGATAAAATTATAGGTGTGTCAGCTAAAACGGTAGAGCAAGCAAAACAGGCAAAGTTAGATGGCGCAGATTATATAGGTGTAGGTGCAATATATAATACATCAACAAAAATAGATGCAAAATCTATTGAATTTAATACAGTTAAAGAAATAAGAGAAAATGTAGATATACCAATGGTCTTAATTGGTGGAATAAGTGTAGATAAAATTGAAGAATTAAAAGTATTAAAAAGCGATGGGTATGCAATTGTGTCAGCTATACTAAAAAAAGAGGACATTTATTTGGAAACAAAGGCGTTTATTTCAATTATTTAGGATATGTACTAAGATTAAAAGAGAGCTATATAGCTCTCTTTTAATCCTAAATATAATAAACTATTTTTTATAAGGTACTTTTTTAGAAGGTGGAAGATACTTTTCCTTAACTTGAGTAGGAGTAGTACCAGCAGCACCAGTTGCTCCCTTAGGTCCTGGTTTACCAGGAACACCAACAGCTCCTTGAGGACCAGTAGGACCTTGAGGACCCATAGGACCAGTAGCGCCAGGCATTCCAGGCATACCAGCAGGACCTTGAGGACCCATTTCACCCATAGCACCAGGCATGCCAGCAGGACCTTGAGGACCCATAGGACCAGTAGCGCCAGGCATTCCAGGCATACCAGCAGGACCTTGAGGACCCATTTCACCCATAGCACCAGGCATACCAGCAGGACCTTGAGGACCCATTTCACCCATAGCACCAGGCATGCCAGCAGGACCTTGAGGACCCATAGCACCAGGTTTACCAGGAGCGCCAGGCATACCAGGCATGCCAGGTTTACCAGGTTTACCAGCAGGACCTTGAGGACCCATAGCACCATGTTTACCAGGAGCGCCAGGCATACCAGGCATTCCAGGTTTACCAGCAGGACCTTGAGGACCCATATCACCCTTAGGACCAGGTTTACCAGGAGCACCAGGCATACCAGGTTTACCAGCAGGACCTTGAGGACCTTGAACGCCAACCGCTACATTACATAATGGATTAACATAAATTTCTTTTCCAAAATCTATATATTGTATTGAATTTATCTTTACATATATAGGACCTTTACCAGAACAAGTTTTACCCATTACAGCAAATTGATTTACTTGACAAATACGTAATCTTAATATACAGTCACTATCTTCTAATTTTAACCCCACCATTTTCCCTATACAATCACATAATAAGCTATAAATTTGAAAATCTGAAAAATTTATAGGATATACAAACGTAGGACACATACCTTGGTCCATAGTAGAACATCCACAAGATTTTTTACTTTTTATAGGCTTGCTATCGCATTTACATGATTTTTCATGATGCTTATGTGTGCTAGAACAACAAGGCTTTGTACAATCATTGTTACACATCCAGTCTTTACTCATATACAACACTCCTGTTTAAAAATTTGTAGTATTACTACACAATATAGATATATGATTTATGAGGCAAAAATGGGACATATAATATCAAATTAATTAACTTTAACATGTTTATTAGATTAAAAAATATAGAGTTAATTTAAATTAAAGATAAATAATAAGTAAAATATATACATATACAAAGAAAAAATATGTTTACAAAGTAAGTGTATTAATCGTATAATACACTTAAGAAGAAAAATTTTGGATAAAGTGTATTACATAACTAGTACATCTTATCAAAAATTTTTATACATAGTGTATTAATTAGATAATACACTAAAAAATTTAAAATTAGTGTATGAACCTATTAATACACTGGTTTAGGAGGTAATATGAAGTTTGAACTAGATAATAAATCTCCTATATATCTGCAAATTATTAAATACATAAAACAACGAATGGTAATAGGCGAATTGAATCCAGGAGATACAGTACCATCTAGAAGAGAGATGGCACTAGAATTAAATGTAAATTTAAATACAGTACAAAGGGCATATAAGGAGATGGGAGATATGGGGATAATAAATACTTTTAAGAACTACCAAAGTAATATAACTACTGATGAAAATATACTTAAAAATATAAAAATGGAATTAATAAATGAGTCATTAGAAGTATTTATCGAAAATATGAAAGCTATAAAAGTAACAAAAGAAGAAGTAATTGAAATTATAAGTGAAAAATATTAAGAGATTAAATTTGGAGGAGTAAGATGATAGAGGTAAAAGATGTTAGTAAAACTTATACTAAGGTGAAAAACTTTAAAGTAAAAAAATTAAGGCTTTAGATAATGTGAGCTTTAGTATAGAAAAGGGGAAAATAACTGCGTTACTTGGTATAAATGGAGTGGGTAAATCAACAACTCTGAAAGCTATAAGTGGACTTATTCAAATTGATAAAGGGGAAATTTTAATAGATAGAGAAAAGCTAAGTAATTCTACATATGACAAACTTGCATTTGTGCCAGATATAAATACTCATTTTAGCGGAATAACAATAAAAGATAGCTTTGAGTTTATGGAAATTTTTTATAAAAATTGGAATGTAGATAAAGCAAATGACATGATAAACATGTTTAAGTTAGATATAAACTCAGTAATAGATGATTTATCTAAAGGGAATGTAGCAAGAGTAAGAATAATACTTGGATTTTGCCAAGATGCAGATTATATACTTTTAGACGAACCATTTTCAGGAATAGATGTTTTTAAAAGAGAAGAATTCTTAAGAGCAATCACAAAGTATATGAAAGAAGATCAAGCCATAGTTATAACGACTCATGAAATTGATGAAATAGAAGGATTAGTAGATGATGTAATACTACTTGAAGACGGAAAAGTAGTATCAATATTTAATGCTGAGGATATAAGAGAAAATGAAGGTAAATCCATAATAGATAAGATGAGGGAGGTCTATAAGTATGAATAAGCTTCTTGCACTTACTAATATGGAGTTAAAAAGAAATAGTAAATTTTATCTATTATACTTAAGTATTTTATCAGCTATAATGCTTGGATTAAATATAATTCAGATTAATAAATTACAAGATAGATTTAGTATAATTGAAAAAATTAAGGATAGTTTTGATGGAATATTTTATGGAGTTTCTATTATGTATAATAACTCTTATTTGCCTAATATTATGGAACTTAGCATAGTAGGAATATTTATATATTCAATTTATACTTGGATAAGAGAATATACTCAAAAGAGTGTTTATACTTTAAAAATGATTCCATGCAATAAATTTAATGTCTACCTATCTAAAATGGTATCTACTATAGTTATGGTTTATGGAGTATTAATAATTCAAATTATAATACTTTTTATATCTAAAAATATATTTAATATAATGTTTAGGAATACAGGGGTAATACCTACATCATTATTTGAAGACTTATCATATTTATCTTCAATCTTATATTACAATATGCCTATAAATATGATAGATTTTATCATGATTTATGGTATAGGTTTAGTTTTAAAACTATCAGTATTATTTACAGCAATAGTATTTGCAATAAGCTTTAAAAATAAGAACAAAAGCTTTTTTATAATAACTATTGGATTATATATGATTATAATAACTAAGATTGTTATGTATAGAAATATAGGAGATTTTTACACCAATTTGGGAGCGAAATATATAGGCAACATAGGGGTGGATTTTATAGTAGGTTCACTTTTTACAATATTACTTATCTATATATCTTATAAATTGATAAATAAAAAGTTTTATATTTAAGGGGGAAAAATGAATTTAAAATCAAAGATACCAATAGTGGTTATAGTATTTACATTTTTACTATTTTTAGTTTTACCACTTAGAAATAATAATGATAAATTAACTATAAAAACTTTAAAAGGTAATATAAATGAAATAAATAATCTAGCCATAAGTTATGAAAATAATGAAGGTAGTAGATATATAAGAAAAAAATATACAATAGAAAATGGAAATACTAAAAAACAAATTATACCAACAAGATATTATGAAAACAAAAATAACAAAATATTTAACCTTATAGATGTTCTAAGCGGAAATGATAATATATCTAATATTGGATATGAGTACATAAGAACAAAAGAGAATTATACAACAGATATAAAGTTTATATACTATGAAATAATTAAAATAGAAGAAAATACAGTACTTCAAACTCAAGGAAAAGATAATGTTATATACGACCAAAGTATAAATAAAGAAAATATAAAAAGAAATACAATCAATGTGGATTTCAAAGATATATCTAGA
>NZ_HG529278.1 GCF_000499525.1 Faecalimicrobium dakarense
TAAGGATGATTTATATATAATGAGTAATTATTGTGAGGAGTATTCATACAACAATATAATTGAAATTTCTAGGCTTAATATAAAAGAAAATAAGTTAGAGTTGGTTAAGAAAATAGAACTTATAGATGAGATAGATAAGAAATATCCACTTATAGAAATAAGTGTGGTAGATTCTGCAAAGTATAAAAATAAGTTTTACTCAGTTGTAAGTGTAAAAAATGGTGACGATTCTGCTATAGAACAAGGTAAAGTATATTTATTAGATTATGACTTAGAGAAAAATACTTATAATATTAATTCAGTAAGTGAAAAAGAATACCTAAAAGTTATAGATAGTAGCTTTGATGAGGGTAAACTTAATTTAATTATATCTGATATAAGCGAAAATATGGTAATAAGTGATATAAGTTATGACTTAATAAATAATAAGAAAATTTTTGAAAATGATATTTTAATAGAAAAAAATATAAATCCAGAAACAGGAAAAAGGATACATTCTAGCTTAGTAGATACTGAAAAAATATATCTTTATGTAAGAGATTATTATGGCTATGAATTGCAAATAAAAATAAATTATATGCTATAGATAGAAATAATCAAAATATATCATATGAAGGAAAAATAATAAAAAATCCTAATAACTGGATTACAGAATTTAAAAAAGCAGGTAAACAAGATGAATAAAAAAATGATAAAAAGTTTTATAAAGCTAAGCTCCTAAATGGAGATAAAACTATACAAGAAGAGGGTATATTATGGGGAAAATATTAAGTCTTTTCGATTTTGAATTTAAAAGAAATATAAGAAACTACCTTATTATAATTTTAACTTTTTGTGTTTTGCTAATTGGAAAATTAATAATGAATTTAAATAGTTATAATTATATAATGGATAAGATAGTTAGAAAGATTAAAGTTTCAGAACTGTATGTAAATAGTATTGGTATATTAAATTTTGATAACTTAATAACCAATTCAGAGGTGATACTATTTTTAATAGGGATTTTAGCTTGTATGCTATATTCAATAATAATATGGAACAAAGATTTTATAGGTAAAAATAAAAGCATATATACTTTATATATGCTACCTCAAAATAAAGTAAATATTTATATAAGTAAATTTATAAATATAATATGTCTAATTTATATATATGTAATAAGCTTTGTGCTAACTTTATTTGCAGCATATAATATAATGACTCCTATGATGAAAGGTAATGTAGAAAATTTTGGATTTGTTAGAGCTATAGTAGATAAGTTTTTTATTGTTTTACCATATAACTTCAATAGTTTTATATATAATTATGTAGTAGTTGTAACTAGTATAGTATCGATTTTATTTATGATTATATTGTTCTTTAAATATATAAATATATCAAAAATAAAACACTTAATTTTAAGTATATTAATGGTTATATATTTATTATTTATTTTTTATAAAATTTATTTAATATATATATCTTCTCTACAATTAAATATATATGTATGTTTGATAACTACTATTTTAAACATATTTATAAGCTATAAATTATTATATAAAACAGATCTATAGGAGGGTTATTATGAAAAAAGGTCTAATAAAAATCATAGGAATCTGTTTAAGTATGATTATTATGGTAGGGATACTAAACTATTCACATGAAGATAAAATTACTTTAAAAGATATTAGTGGAGATAGAGATGCTATGGGGGATATAAGCTTTGTATATAATCCAACTAGAAGCATAAACTATGATCAACTTCAATATCCAATTTATTATAATTTTTTAATCCCAATCATGATGAAAATAGTACATATGTTTATTTTATATCGGAAAATAATAGAATGATTCCAAAATTAATAAATACATTAGGAAAAGTTTCAGATGATAAAGAGATAACAATAAATAAAGATGGAATGAAAACAGTAAAGTTAGATAATGACAATACAGATGCTATTTACTTAAATTACAATAGAAAACATAAAGAATTATTAAGTAATCCATATATAGATACAAGGAATCTATTTGAAGATAAAAATTATATAGGGGATGCATATATAGATTATGATTTTGGAGATTCTAAAAATAAATATATAAAAATAGAAAAAATAAATAAGAAAAATAATAAACTAGAAAGTATAAAAATACCTTTAAGTAAAGAGTTTTCTACAGATAATGAAAATGAATTTCTAGAAGTAGATTCTAATTTTATCTATAAAGATAATTTATATATGATAACAAGAAAAATTAGCGATTCACAAGAAGATAATAGAAGAGAAACTTTATACATACTAAAAATAGATACTGATTCAAAAAAATATGAAGTAGTAAAAGAATTAGGGATAAAAGAAGATGATTGGTTGAGTGGAGTTAAGTTTATAAATAAAGATAAAATATATATAGAAATTGATAGACATAATGATGGTTATTCTTACAGCGATTTTCTAATATACGATATAACTAAAAATGAGTTAAATGAAAGTAAAAAATTTATGAACTCTAAAAGCGAAAGTGGATATGACCTTTTCAAAGAATGGATACATTATTATATAGAAAATGATAATTTAAATATAATAGTAAAGAATAAAGAAAATTATATTTCAAAGCTTGTTTACTCATTACCAAATTTAGATTTAATAAATGAAGAAAAATATAATTTTCAAATAAATTTTAGTCAAGATCTTAGTAATACAGATGGTGTAAAAAGGATATATTATTCAGATGGAAAGATCATAACTATGTATCAAAATAAATTTATTTCATCAAGAAAAGATAAAAATAAAAAAACGTATGATATTGCAGGTAATAAACCAGTGGATATAAAAATATTTGATACGGATACTAATAAAGTGGTTTATGAAGGTGAATTAATATCTTCAAATAGAAATATAGAAGATAAATTATCCATAGTTAAAAATTATTAAAAAAGGCTTATTTTATATAAGTCTTTTTATTATATATAATGTGAGATTGTTTAATATAAATATTTTAAAGAGCTTTATAGAAAAAGAAGGATGATATTAAATTTAATAAAATAACAAATTTATATGAAGCTAATATGAAGTTATTATGAAAAAAAAATAAACTATATTGACACTAGAGCCACTTTAATGGTTATAATTATAATAACAAAGACGATGTAACATACAAGGAGGAAAAATGAAAGTAAATTGGAATAACAAGTATACTACAGTATCAGTATATTCGTTTATAGTAATCTGCTGTAGTATATTATTTTATAGTATATTATCTCAAATGAGTTCTTTTACAAGCAAGTTAAGCGAGATAATAGGAATATTACAGCCATTTATAATAGGATTTGTAATGGCATATCTTTTAAACTTCATATTAGCATTTATTGAAGGAAAAATGGAAAGAATTGATAAACTAAACAATCTTAAACATAGGTCAAAAAGAGGAATTAGCATAATACTTACATATATAGTTGCATTTTTATTAATATATGTATTTATACAGTTTGTTCTTCCACAATTAGTTGATAGTGTATCAGGACTTGTTAACGATATACCAACATATGTAACAAACTTAACTACTGTGTTAAATGATATTACAAAAAATATGGATATAGACCCTGAATACATAGGAATGGCAGTTAATAAGTGGAATGAGTTTGTAAGTTATATTATAAAAATAGCAACAAACCTACTTCCAATTTTAGGGAATACTTTAATGATAGTGGCATCAAGTATATGGAACATAGTACTTGGATTAGTAGTATCTATATATCTGCTTATAGATAAAGAAAAATTCTGTGCATTAAGTAAAAAGATAACTTACGCAGTATTTAATAAAGAACATGCAGAAGTCGCAGTTGATTTAGCGCATAGAACTAATGATACTTTTGGTAAGTTTTTAAGTGGGAAAATATTAGATTCGGCTATAATAGGAGTTTTAACATTTGTATTACTTACAATATTTAAGATGCCATATACGCTGTTAATATCTGTAATTATAGGTATAACTAATATTATTCCATTCTTTGGACCGTTCTTTGGTGCTATACCATCAGCTATAATAATATTATTTGTAGATCCTACAAAAGTAATATGGTTCTTAGTATTAATATTTATAATACAGCAATTAGATGGAAATATTATAGGACCTAAGATATTAGGAGATTCTATCGGAATATCAGCATTTTGGATATTATTCTCATTACTTGTTACAGGTAAGTTTTTAGGACTTGTAGGAATGATAATAGGAGTTCCTTTATTTGCTATAATTTACTCAATAATAAAAGATATTGTTGAGGGTAAGTTAGCTAAAAAAGGATTGCCAAAAGATACGAAAGATTATGGTAGTAAGTAAAATAAATCTTTTGTAAGATTACTAGATACTCAAAATAATGATAGCGAATTATGGAGATTTAATCTGAAGGCAGATGGATCAAAAGCAACATCTGTAATATTTGCAGAGTTTTATAGAGATATGAGTGAGTGGTAATTTAAAGCAGTTGGAGAAGGTAAAATAGCAGACCTTAATGGTGTTTTAGCTTTATATAATTAATGATAAAAATAGAGGTATATTTTATGCCTCTATTTTTTATTGTTAAAATTGACTGCGAAAAAATAAACTTCTTGCAAACGTATGCACAACCGTATATAATTAAGAATGGAAACGATACCGAAATCGATTCCAAAAAGAATTTATAGCAAAGGGGAATCTATTATGATTAAATCTAAAAAATCATTAGCTATATTATTAGCTAGTGCACTTGTTTCTTTATCTGTAGTTGGGTGTAGTTCGACAAATGACAAAGCTTCAGATGAAAAATCTCTAACAGTTTGGTCTCATTTAACGCCAGCTGAAGTTAAAGAAGTTAATGAGGTAGCACAAAAATGGGGAGAAGAAAATGGAATAAAGGTGCAAGTTCTTGAAGATAAAGGGGATATGCAAGCATATATACAAGCTGCTAACAGTTCAAAAGGCCCTGATATAATGTATGGACTACCTCATGATAATTTAGGAACATTTGAAAAAGCAGGCTTATTAGCACAAGTACCAGAAGGTGTTTTAAATAAAGAAGATTATATGTCAGAGCAGTTAGTAGATGCAGTAACTTTAGAAGGAAAACAATATGCACTACCTATAGCTCAAGAAACAACTGCATTATTTTATAATAAAGATTTAGTTAAAGAAGTTCCAAAAACCATTGAAGAAGTAGTTAAGATTGGTAAAGATAAGGGATTTGTATTTGATGTTGCAAACTTCTACCCTTCATATGGATTTATAGCAGCCAATGGAGGATATATTTATAAAAATAATAATGGGACATTAGACCCTACGGATATAGGTTTAGGAAATGATGGAGCAATAAAGGGATATGAATTTTTACATGATTTAGTAGTAAAAGATAAATTAATACCAGTTGATATGACAGGAGATATAGCAAGTGGTGAATTTATGAGTAATAAAGTAGCATTTTACATATCAGGACCATGGGATGTAAAGGCATCTAAAGATGCAGGTGTTAATTTTGGAGTAGTTCCAATTCCAACTTTAAACGGTAATCCTGTAAAATCATTTATAGGAGTTCAAACAGCATTTGTAAGTGCTAATAGTAAGAAACAAGATTTAGCTTGGGATTTAACTAAGTATCTAGCTGAAAATACAGGTGATATATTACTTGAAACAGGAAATAGAATACCAGTACTTAAGTCAGTAACTGAAAGTGATGAATTTAATAAAAATGAATATATGGTAGAGTTTGCAAATCAAGCTAAAGTAGGAGAGCCAATGCCAAATATTCCAGAAGTTCAAGCTATGTGGGGACCAGCTGGAGAAAATTTAAGATTAATAATGACAGGGGAATTATCTCCTAAAGAAGCCGCTAATTTAACAGTTAAGCAAATAAAAGAAGGTATATCACAACAAAAATAACTCATAAATTAATAGAGTTTATATAATTTAAATTTAAATTATATAAACTCTATTATAAAAATTACTATATGTACTTAAATTTTAGGAGGAGAGATTTATGGAAGCTGCTAAGAAGTATGAAAATAAATATAATAATAAAAATCCTAAGAAAGATAAAGTTAAATCGAATGTTAAATTAAAAGATACTTTAAAATCAATGCCCTATCTATTACCAGCAATGATTTCAATATTGATATTTACAGTACTTCCAATTATATATACAGTATTTATATCGTTTACAAATTATACAATGTATACACCAGATGGAGGTATGGAGTTTGTAGGATTTGATAACTTTGTAGAAGTTATAACTGGACCATTTAGTAAGGTATTCTTTCCTGTATTTTTATGGACTGTAATATTTGCAGTAATCTCAACACTAGCAACTTTCTTTGTTGGCTTATTTACTGCTATATTATTAAATAATAAAAATATAAGAGAAAGAGGATTTTATAAGGCAATATTAGTTTTACCTTGGGCATTACCTGCAACAGTTGCAATACTTTCATGGCAAGGTTTACTAAATGGAAGCTATGGAGCTATAAATAATGCATTGTTAAACTTACATATAATAGCAGAACCAATACAATGGTTAACCAATCCTATATGGGCAAGAATAGCAATAATTATGGTAAGTGTATGGCTAGGATTCCCATATATGATGAATGTGTGCTCGGGAGCATTAGCTGCAATACCAAAGAGTTACTATGAGGCAGCAGAGGTTGATGGTGCAAGTAAATTTATACAATTTACTAAGATAACTCTACCATCACTTGCACAAACTGCTTATCCTTTAATAATATCTTCTTTTGCATTTAACTTTAATAACTTTGGAGCTGCATTTTTAATTACGCAAGGTGGTCCAGCAAGGGTTGCAACTCAGTTTGCTGGATATACAGATATATTGGCATCTGTAAATTATAAATTATCAACTCAATTTGGTAGGTATGAGATAGCTTCAACAATAAGTATTATGATATTTATACTTATAGCAAGTATATCTTATTTCCAAATGAAAAAATCAGGTCAATTTGAGGAGGTAGAATAAAATGGCACAGAGTGTATATAAAAAGAAATTAAGTAAAAGTGAAAAAAGAATAGCTTTTATTTCAAGAATTATTATATGGGTAATGATAGCTATAGTAATGTTTCCGATAGTGGCAGTAGTATCAGCATCTATGGCCGATGGTCAAGCATTTACTCAAACGAATTTATTCCCAGAAACATGGACTCTTAAGAACTATCAAGCAGTTTTAACTGAAACGGATTTTTTATTATGGGTTAAAAATACATTAATAATTTCATTATCAGTTGCGGTAATACAATTATGTCTGACTATTCCATCAGCATTTGCATTTTCAAGACTAAAGTTTTGGGGAAGGAAAAAAGGTCTTATGATGTTACTTTTACTTCAAATGTTCCCAGCTGCGATGGCATTACCTGCAATACTAGGAATAGCCTATAAACTTAATGCAATGGATAATATATGGGCACTTGTAATACTTCAATGTGGAGGAAGTGCATATAATATTTGGCTTATGAAAGGTTTTATAGATGGAATACCAAAGGAACTTACAGAAGCGGCATACATGGATGGAGCAAGTACACTTCAAATATTTTTTAAGGTAATATTACCACTTACTAAAAATATGTTAATAGTAATATTCTTATTTTCATTTATAGGATCATACAGTGAATTTGTATTTGCATCAGCACTTTTAAAAGATCCAACAAGTCAGACTATAGCAACAGGATTAAAAGGATTTATAACAGGTAAGTTCTCTGCAAATTGGACTCAATATTCAGCAGCAGCCATAATGGCATGTATACCGATAGTAGGATTATTTACAGTATCGCAAAAATATATAGCTGATGGATTAGTTTCAGGTTCAGTAAAGGGATAATTTTAGTAAAATTTACTTTAAATATAAATATCCTATTGTATACTATACTTATGAATACTGAAGATAGAAAGAGGAGCGAGTATGAATATAAAGGATATTGCAAAATTAGCTGGTGTTGGAGTTAGTACGGTATCAAGAGTACTTAATAACCACCCAGATGTTAAAGACTCAACTAGAGAAAAGGTATTACAAATAGTTAGGGATAGCAATTATATACCAAATAGTAGTGCTAGAGTTTTAAAACAAAACAATACTAAAAATATAGGTGTACTAGTTAAAGGCATGTTTAATCCATTCTTCTCAGAAATGATAAATACTATAGCTTGTAAGATAAATGATGCAGGTTACACTATGATTCTTCAGCAAAACTACTCTGAAGAATATAGAGATATAGATATATTAAAAAGTTTTGTAAAAGACAAAAGATTGCAAGGTGTAATTTGTCTAGGAGGGGAATTTTTAGACATAAATAAGGATTATATAGAAGATATTGAAGTTCCAATAGTATTAACATCAGTAAATAATTATAATAAAGAATACACTGAAGGATATTCGTATATTTCAATAGATAATAAAAAAGCAGCATATGAAGCAACAGAGTTTTTAATAAAAAATGGCCATAAAAATATTTGCATAATGGTAGGAGATAACTATAGTGAACAAGGTTTAAATAAAGAACGTTTAATAGGTTTTAAGAAAGCCTTAGAGGATAACAGTATACCTTATGATAATAATAACTTTTTAGAAGGCCACTATAGAAGTGATATATCCTATGAAGCTACTAAAAAATTACTTAAAGATAATCCCAAAGTTAGTGCTATATTTGCTGCATCGGATACTATGGCAATAGGATGTGCTAAAGCTATTGTTGACAGTAATAAAAAAGTTGGAAAAGATGTATCTGTAATAGGTTTTGATGGTATGGAAATAAGTGAATTTTATAATCCTCCAATAACCACTATAAAACAACCTAAAGAAATTATGGCAAGCATTAGCTTAGAACTACTAAAAAACTTAATAGAAAAAAAACAAAGTCATAAGCATATGATACTAGATACAGAATTAATTGTAAGAGAGTCTTGTAATGTAGTAGATAAAGATTAATAAACACTAATAAAGGGGGAATCATAGTGAACGCTATTACTAGAGAGGCAATACTTCATATTCCAAAGAGTAATTACAGCTATGGATATGATAAAGACACACTTCATATTCGTATTAGAACTAAAAAAGGGGAAGTGAATAAAGTTACCTTAAGAATAGGAGACCCTTATGATTGGCAAGACGGTGGAGCTGGCGGTGGAAATTTAAATGCTTCAGGAAGTAATTGGGTAGGTGCTAAAAATTTACAAATGAAAAAAGAAGTGGAAAGTAAGTATTTTGATTATTGGTTTACATCTTATAAACCAGAGTTTAAAAGAAGTCGATATGCTTTTATTTTAGAAAATGAAAAAGAATCTATTCTTTATGGAGAAAAAGATATAGTAACTTTAGAAACTGACAAAGATGAAGAGGTTTTATGCAATATGGGAAGTTTCTTTGCTTTCCCTTATTTAAACAATATAGATATAGCAAAAGTTCCAAACTGGGCAAAAGATACTATTTGGTATCAGATATTTCCAGATAGATTTGCAAATGGAAATCCTGATATAAATCCTGAAAACGTTGAACCTTGGGGAAGTGAACCTACATCATATAATTTCACAGGTGGAGATTTACAAGGGATTATAGATCATTTAGATTACTTAAAAGAACTTGGAATAAGTGGAATATATTTATGCCCTATTACAGAAGCTGGATCAAATCATAGATATGATACTATTGATTATATGAAAATAGATAAGTACCTAGGAGATGAAGAAACTTTAAGAAAACTTATAGACGAAGCTCATAAAAGAGATATAAAAATTATGTTAGATGCAGTTTTTAATCATGCAGGATACTACTCAAAACAGTGGCAAGATGTAATTAAAAACAAGGAAAAATCTAAATATATAGATTGGTTTTATATAAGTGATATTAATGGATTAGATATACCGTTAGATGAATTAGACAAAGAAAATTTAACTTATGAAACATTTGCATTCTCAGCATATATGCCTAAGTTAAATACAGAAAATCAAGAAGTTTTAGAATACTTAATAAATGTAGGAAAATACTGGGTTGAAAAATTTGATATAGATGCATGGAGATTAGATGTTTCAAATGAAGTTGATCATGTATTTTGGAGAACGTTTAGAGAAGAAGTCAAGGCTATAAAGCCGGATGTATATATATTGGGAGAAATTTGGCACAATAGTTTACCTTGGTTAATGGGAGATCAATTTGATTCTGTAATGAATTATCCATTAACAGATGCAATAAATGACTTTTTATGTACTGATAAAATTGATGCAAAAGAGTTTAAATATAGAATAAATGATGTTTTAGTAAGCTATCCTATGCAAATAAATGAGGTTACATTTAATTTATTAGGAAGTCATGATACAAGTAGAATATTATCACTTGCAGATGGAAATAAGGATAAGGTTAAGCTTGCATACTTATTTATGCTTACTCAAGTAGGTAGCCCTTGTATTTATTATGGAGATGAAATAGGAATAGATGGAGAACACAAGCCTGGAATAGAACTACACAGAAAATGTATGGTTTGGGATGAAGAAAAACAAGATAGGGATATGTTTAATTTTATGAAACAAATTATAAAAATGAGAAAAGAAATTAAAGAATTAAAGATGCCTATCAATGAATGGATAGAGGCCAATAATGAAACTCAAACTGTAATAATTAAAAAAGGCGATGTAAGTATTATTATAAATAATAATAATGAAAAATTAACTATTAATCTTCCTAAGTATTTACAAGATAAAAAAGTTACAGATTTATTTAATGAAAAAGAAATAATTTTAGATAAAAACTTAACTTTAAATCCATATGGATATTTTATAGCTAAGCAATAGTAAAGGGGGAAACAACATGTTAGAGAAAAAATGGTGGCATAACTCAGTAGTATATCAAATATATCCAAGAAGTTTTTGTGATAGTAATAATGATGGTATAGGCGATTTAAAAGGTATAATATCAAAACTTGATTATTTAAAAGAATTAGGTATAGATGTTATATGGTTATCTCCTGTTTATAAATCACCAAATGATGATAATGGATATGATATAAGTGATTATAAAGATATAATGGACGAATTTGGAACTATGGAAGATATGGATAATCTTTTACAAGAAGCTAAAGTTAGAAATATTAAAATAGTAATGGATTTAGTATTAAATCATACAAGTGATGAACACAAATGGTTTATAGAAGCTATAGATAATCCTAATAGTAAATATAGAGACTATTATATATTTAGAGAAGCCGTTAATGGTAAAGAACCAAACGATTTAGAATCAATCTTTAGTGGAAGTGCATGGAAACTAGATGAAAAAAGCGGTCAATATTACCTTCACTTATTCTCTAAAAAGCAACCAGATTTAAATTGGGAAAATGAAGATATGAGAAATGAACTTTATGACATGATAAACTTCTGGTTAGATAAAGGTGTTGGAGGATTTAGATTAGATGTTATAGATTTAGTAGGAAAGCAACCAGATAAAAAAATAACTGGAAATGGTCCTAAGCTTCATGAATACATTCACGAAATGAATAATAAAACATTTGGAAATAAAGATGTATTAACTGTAGGAGAAACATGGGGGGCAACTCCGGAAATTGCAAAATTATATAGTAATCCATCTAGAGAAGAACTAAGTATGATATTCCAATTTGAACATATAGGATTAGATGAAATACCTGGTAAAAGCAAGTGGGACTTAGCACCCCTTGATTTTATAAAATTAAAAGAAGTATTTAATAAATGGCAAACAGAACTTAAAAATGAAGGATGGAATAGTTTATTCTGGAACAATCATGATTTACCACGTATAGTATCAAGATGGGGAAATGATAGTGAAGAATATAGAGAGTTAAGTGCTAAAATGTTAGCAACGATACTTCATATGCAAATGGGAACACCATATATATATCAAGGTGAAGAATTAGGAATGACTAATGTTAAATTTGATAGTATAGATGATTATAGAGATATAGAACTTTTAAATATGTATAAAGAACGTTTATCTAAAGGATACAAAGAAGAAGATATAATGAAGTCTATATATGCTAAAGGAAGAGACAATGCAAGAACTCCTATGCACTGGGATGACGGTGAAAATGGAGGATTTAGTAAAGCTAGGCCTTGGATAAAAGTAAATCCAAATTATAAATATATAAATGCAAAGAAAAACTTAGAAGATAAAAATTCTGTATTTAACCATTATAAAAGGCTGGTACAAATAAGAAAAGAAGAAGAAACTGTTGTATATGGAAATTTTGAACTTTTATATAAAGATCATAAATCAATTTTTGCTTATATAAGAGAATTAAATAATGAAAAAATATTAGTAGTAGCAAACTTCTATGGTGATAATGAAGAGTTTATATTAGATAAAAACTTAAATTATAAAAATTGCGAAATTTTATTAAGCAACTACAAAGATTCTAATAATAATATAGAAAAAATTAATCTAAGAGCTTATGAAGCTATAATATATAAACTTTCGTAAAAAAGTATAAAGTTTGGGGGACATAGGATGAAGAAGATATGGTGGAAAGAAGCAGTAGCATACCAAATATATCCTAGAAGTTTTATGGATAGTAATAATGATGGCATAGGGGATTTACAAGGGATAATACAAAAACTTGATTATGTAAAAGATTTAGGTATAGATGTAATATGGATTTGCCCAATGTATAAATCACCAAATGATGATAACGGATATGATATAAGTGATTATCAGGCAATAATGGATGAATTTGGGACTATGAATGACTTTGATGAATTACTAAAGGAAGTCCATAAAAGAGGTATGAAGCTTATAATAGATTTAGTTATAAACCACACATCAGATGAGCATGAGTGGTTTATAGAGTCAAAATCGTCAAAGGATAATCCAAAGAGAGATTGGTATATCTGGAAGGATGGAAAAGAAGATAAAGAACCAAATAACTGGGAGAGTATATTTAAAAGTTCAGCTTGGGAAAAAGATGAAGAAAGTGAGCAGTACTATCTACATTTATTCAGCAAAAAGCAACCAGATTTGAATTGGGAAAATAAAGAAGTAAGGAACGAATTATATAAAATGATAAACTGGTGGCTAGATAAAGGAATAGATGGATTTAGGATAGATGCTATAAGCCATATTAAAAAAGAATACGGTTTTAATGATATGCCAAATCCTAACAACTTAAAATACGTTCCTTCTTTTGAAAAACATATGAATGTATCTGGAATTCAAAGGTATCTGAAGGAGTTAAAGGATGAAACATTTTCTAAGTACGACATAATGACAGTTGGAGAAGCTAACGGAGTAACTATAAATGATTGTTGTGAGTGGGTAGGAGAAGAGGATGGTAAGTTTAATATGGTATTTTCATTTGAACATTTATCACTTTGGAATCATGAGAATAAAAAATCATTTAATATAAGAAAGTACAAAAAAGCAATGAGTAAATGGCAAGAAGCTCTATATAATAAGGGGTGGAATGCTCTATTTATAGAAAATCATGATCAGCCAAGAATAGTATCAAATTGGGGAAATGATAGTACTTATTTAGTAGAAAGTGCTAAATCTTTAGGTATGTCATACTTTATGCAACAAGGAACGCCATTTATATATCAAGGTCAAGAAATAGGAATGACAAATGTTGCCTTCGACAGTATAAATGATTATGATGATGTGGGAACTAAAAATGAGTATTACCACGATTTAGAAAATGGAATAAGTGAAAAAGAAGCACTTAAAAAAGTTTGGATGTCTTCAAGAGAAAATTCAAGAACTCCAATGCAGTGGAATAACTTAAAAAATGCAGGATTTACTGAAGCTGATAAAACATGGTTTGGTGTAAACCAAAATTATAAAGATATAAATGTAGAAAAACAAGAAAATGATGAAAATTCAGTTCTTAATTTCTACAAAAAAATGATAAAAATAAGAAAAGAAAATGAAGCTTTAATATATGGGAAAAACAACTTACTTATGATGCATGACGAAAGTATATATGCATATGAAAGAGTATTAGGTGATGATAAGTTTGTTATAATATGTAACTTAACTGATAATGAAGCGTTATATTATCACGATGAAATAGCTTTAAAATATAACGATTTAGTATTGTCAAATTATGAAGTTGAAGTTCATGGTGGTGTAAATGAGATAAAACTAAAGCCTTGGGAATGTAGAATGTATAAAGCAAAGTATCCTAAAAGAGAAAAAGAAAGATTATTGGATGGAGAACTTTATTTAGCATTTTATAAGGAATTATTTGATGAAAGACAATTTGCTAAAGAAGCTTTATATGACTTTAATAATATGAGACCAAGTAAAGTTGATGAAAGAATGGATATAATAAAATATTTATTTGGATCAACAGGAAAAAATATATTTATGGAGCAGCCATTTATGTGTGACTATGGATATAATATGCACATAGGAGAAAACTTCTATTCAAACCATAACCTAATGGTTCTTGATTGTAATACTATAACAATAGGTGATAATGTTATGATAGGGCCAAATGTGAAGATATTTTCAGCAGGTCATCCAGTAGATGCAGAAGTTAGAACCAGTGGACTTGAATTTGCTCAGACTATGAGTATAGGAGATAACGTATGGATAGGTGGAGGTTCTATAATTAATCCGGGTATTAATATAGGAAATAATGTTGTAGTAGCATCAGGTAGTGTGGTAACAAAAGATATTCCTGATAATGTAATAGTTGGAGGTAATCCCGCTAAGGTTATAAGAGTAATAAATGAAGAAGATAAGAAAAGATACTATAAGAATAAATTAATAGATAGAAGAGTATAAATTATTATAAATATGCAAAATATTTTGTTAATTCACATTGAAATTTAAAATCCTAATAATTATATAAGTATTAATTAATTTTAAATTTTAAGTTGACAATTATAAATAAAACAACTACTATGTAACTATAAAAACTTAATAAATCTTCAGGGCAGGGTGAGATTCCCTACCGGCGGTAAAGCCCGCGAGCCTTAAAAGGCATGATTCGGTGAAACTCCGAAGCCGACAGTAAAGTCTGGATGAAAGAAGATGATATAAAAAGATATAAGACTGTAATATTATACTTATATTGATTTGAATGATATGCTCTGAAATATTTATATATTTCAGAGCTTTTTATATATTTTAACTATATTTTATTTAATTTACGTGTAAAAAATAATTAAAAACTATAATAAATCTTACAAATATTCAAAAAATATAAATTATTTATCAGTCAAAAAAGTATAAAATATATTATAAATTTATGATATATTATCTAGCCCTAAGTTATTAGCTTAGGGCTTTTATTTTGCACATAAAGTTATATTTAATATTAACTAAAATCTAAATTTAGGAGGAGAAAATGGAGAAATTTTATATGAATTTAGCCCTTGAATTAGCTAAAAAGGGTAAAGGAAGAGTTAATCCAAATCCTATGGTAGGAGCAGTTATAGTAAAAGAGAATAAAATAATAGCTCAGGGATACCATGAAGAATATGGAAATAATCATGCAGAAATAAATGCCATAAATAATGCTAAAGAAAATTTAGACGGTTCAACTATGTATGTAACTTTAGAACCATGCTCTCATTATGGAAAAACACCTCCTTGTGTAGAAAAAATAATAGAGAATAAGATAGCTAAGGTTGTTATAGCATCTCTAGATCCTAATCCATTAGTATCTGGAAAAGGAGTAAAAAAACTTGTTGATGCAGGTGTAGAAGTAGTAACGGGTATTTTAGATTATGAAAATAAAAAGCTAAATGAAGTATTTATGAAATACATAGTTAAAAAAGTACCATTTGTAATAATGAAATCAGCAATGTCTTTAGATGGAAAAATATCAACAAGAACTGGAGAATCAAAATGGATAAGCTGTGATGAGTCAAGAATGAGTGTACATAAATTAAGAAATGAAGTAATGGGAATTTTAGTAGGTGTAAATACAATAATTCAAGATGATCCAGAGCTAACATGCAGATTAAAAGATGGAAAAAGTCCGATAAAAATAATAGTAGATAGCAACCTTAGAATTCCAGAAAATTCAAAAGTTATAAAAGATGCCCATAACCATAGAACAATAATTATAACTACTTCATCTGCAAAAGAAAGTATGGTAAAAGAACTAGAAAGTAAAGGTGTAGAAATTATAATGGCAAAATTAAAAGATAATCGTGCTGATTTAAGCGACATGATGGAAAAATTGGGTCAGTTAAATATAGATAGTATACTCCTAGAAGGTGGGGCAACATTTAATTTTTCAGCTATAGAAGAAGGGATAGTAGATAAAATACAGGTTTATATAGCTCCAAAGTTAATAGGAGGAAAACTATCTAAAACACCTATAGGAGGTAATGGAATAGATAAATTAAAAGATGCTTACAAAATTAGAGATATGAATGTACAAATGGTAGGGGAAGACATTTTAATAGAAGGTTATTTAAATGAAAGTGAGGATAAAAAATGTTTACAGGTATAGTTGAAGAGATTGGAACTATTGTAGGTATAAAAAATGGAGAAAAATCAAGTCGGCTTAATATTAAATCTAAAAAAATTTTAGAAAATACCAACTTAGGAGATAGTATATGCACTAATGGAGTATGCCTTACAGTAGCTAATATAAATTCTAGCACTTTTGAAGCTGATGTTATGAGTGAAACTTTAAATAAAAGTAATTTGGGTCTATTAAAAATAGGAAGTAAAGTAAATTTAGAAAGAGCATTAAGAGTTAATGATAGATTAGGCGGTCATATAGTAAGTGGACATATTGATGGGATAGGTCAAATAGTATCAGTAACTAAAGATGATAATGCTGTATGGATAGCGATAAAAGCCCAAGAAAATATATTAGAATACATAATTTACAAAGGGTCAGTATCAATAGATGGAATAAGTCTAACAGTAGCTTATGTAGATGATAGCTTATTTAAAGTATCAATAATTCCACACACTGGAGAAAATACTATATTACTCAATAAGAACATAGGTGAAACTGTAAACCTTGAGTGTGATTTAATTGGAAAGTATGTAGAAAAACTTTTAGGATTAGTGCCTAAAAATCAAAAGTCAAAAGAAGATTTAATATCAATAGATTTTCTTAAAGAAAATGGATTTTATATATAAAAAAGTTTAAGGAGGATTAAAATGTTTAAATTTAATAATATTGAAGAGGCTATTGAGGATATTAAAAATGGAAAAATGGTAATAGTAGTAGACGATCCTGATAGAGAAAATGAGGGAGATTTACTAATGGCAGCAGAAAAAGCAACTCCAGAATCCATAAATTTTATGGCTATGTATGGAAGAGGTCTTATATGTATGCCTATTGAAGGAGATAGATTAAAAGAGCTAGAGATATATCCTATGGTACAAAATAATACTGATAATCATGAGACTGCATTTACAGCAAGCATTGATTATATAGAAACTACAACAGGTATTTCAGCATATGAAAGAGCATTAACAATACAAAAAATTTTAGATAATAAATCAACATCGAAAGATTTTAGAAGACCGGGTCATATGTTTCCATTAATAGCTAAGAAGGGTGGAGTACTTGAAAGAAATGGTCATACTGAAGCAGCTGTAGATTTATCAAAGCTTGCAGGATTAAAGCCTGGAGGGGTTATTTGTGAAATTATTAAAGATGATGGGACTATGGCTAGAACACCAGACTTAATGAAGTTTGCAAAACGTCATAATTTAAAAATAATAACAATAAAAGACCTAGTAGAGTACAGAAAACAAACTGAAATAATTATTGAAAGAGTAGTAGAAACAAAAATGCCTACAAAATATGGTGACTTTAAGATGTATGGGTTTGTAAATAAAATTAATAAAGAGCATCATGTAGCTCTAGTTAAAGGTAACATAGAAGATGGTAGTCCAGTATTAGCGAGGGTACATTCTGAGTGTTTAACTGGAGATGCGCTAGGATCTAAAAGATGCGATTGTGGGCAGCAGTATGATGCAGCAATGAAAAAAATAGATGAAGAAGGAAGAGGTATATTACTATATATGAGACAAGAAGGAAGGGGAATAGGTTTAATAAATAAATTAAAAGCCTATGCACTTCAAGATAAAGGGTTTGATACAGTAGAAGCTAATATAGAACTAGGCTTTAAAGCTGATTTGAGAGAATACTCAAGTGCAGCACAAATTTTTAAAGATTTAGGAGTAGAAAAGCTTAGACTATTGACTAATAATCCGAGAAAAATTGATGGATTATCTTCTTTTAATATTGAAATAGTAGAGAGGATACCTATACAAATGAACCATAATGAAGCAAATGAATTTTACCTAAATACTAAAAAAGATAAATTAGGACATATGTTAAATTATTAAATTTAAAATATATATAAAAGGAGAAAAAGATATGAAAGTAATAGAGGGAAATTTAGTAGCAAAAGGAATGAAAATAGGTATAGTAGTTGGTAGATTTAATGAATTTATAGTCTCAAAATTATTAGGAGGGGCATTAGATGGATTGAAAAGACATGGACTTGAAGACGAAAATATAGAAGTAGCTTGGGTACCAGGTGCATTTGAAATACCATTAATAGCAAAAAAGATGGTTAAAAGTAACAAATACGATGCAATAATTTGCCTAGGAGCAGTTATTAAAGGGTCAACACCACATTTTGATTATGTTTGTGCAGAGGTATCTAAAGGAATTGCTTCAGTATCTTTAGATATGGAAATACCAGTTATATTTGGAGTATTAACTACAGATTCAATAGAACAAGCAATTGAAAGAGCTGGAACTAAAGCTGGTAATAAAGGTTATGATGCTTCTGTTAGTGCTATAGAAATGGTTAATTTATTAAAAGACTTTAACTAAGTAAATAAAGATAGTAGTTATTTATAAATAACTATTATCTTTATTTAATAAATTAATACTCAGGATAAAGCTTATAATAGGTTAAAAGTAGCTCAACCATTTTACCATAGCTTTGCACTCCTTCTTTAATGCCATTAGATTTTAAATAAGCATTATTAAAATTATTTGAAACTTTTTCTACTTTACCTTCATATTTTTTCCAAAAATTATTATTATTAGCTAAGTCTCTTCTTACATCATCAGATATTGTTTTATTAAGTTTTACAAGTGCATTATAATCTACTTTGCTAAGTGCTGATGCAGTATGATTTAGGGCTAGCATATATCCTGAATACTTAAAATCGATATCCGGATGATTTATAGACGCTAAGTATCCTATAAAATTAGCTTCATCTTCACTGGCGTACCCTCTTTGGTGAGCCATCTCATGAAGTGTTGTAGAAGGTATATATATATCAGGTACTGCTATGTTTACATTTGCATCCCCTGTAAATGGAAAGTATATCCCTGTTATACCTGTATAACACATTAAGTTTGATGATATAACATATTTTGGCTTAGAATAGTTGCCATCAGCATTAGGAATTATATCTGTTACTTTAACATATCCTAACTGTGCTCTAGACATTAAACTTTTATAATCAGAATTATTTTTCATAATTCCATTGTTATCCTCTAATACAAGTTTTCTAGTTTCATTTGTTTTTTTTATTAAAAATTTATATAAATCTATTAAATCATTATTATTATAATTAACTTGAGATATATTCTTATCTTTATCTAAGTTATAGTTATTTATAAGTGTCGTGGAAAGAGGAAGCCTATTGTAATTTAATCCCCATAAAATAATAAATAAGAAATAAGCTATAGATAAAGTAGAAAATAAGTTTAATATAGAATTAATTAAAAAATATTTTAGTTTAGTAGTGTTTTTAAATAGTGTAGTAAGTAATTTTACTATAAAAATTATTATAATAACAAATATTAAATAAACAGTAACTTCATATGTAGAAAAAGGAAAAATTCCTGAAATTTTACTTAAAATCTGAACCGTAAACTTATTAATTGAAAGAGAATAATAAGTTTCTACTAATTCAGGATATTTTGAGGCTATAAAATTAAGTAATAAAGCTAATGGTAGTAATAGTAATGAAAAAAGTTTATATTTTTTGCTCATAATTCACCTCTTAAAATAGAATATAAATATTTATTAATTATATACTATAAGTATAAAACAATATATACTTTGATGAAATAGATTACCTATGATATAATGTAATAAATTTCAAATAATATACAAGATGAAAGGATATATTATGAGTGATATAATTATAAAACTTACTAGAGATAATTTTGATTTTAGATTTAAGCAGTATGAAGGAACATTTTTTCATGCTACTATAAATGAAGATAATGAAGTTATAAAATATAAAATAACTAAGGATAAAGAAGGATTAGAGCTTAAAGAATTTGGAAATACTCATATAAAAGATAATAATATGTTATATATACCACAAATAGAAGCTTACTTAGACTTAGAAACTATAAATAAATTAAAATAATTGACATTAGTATGCCATCAAATTTTTAAACCAAATTTTGATGGCATTTTTAGTACAAATTAAAATTTTATATAAATTTAGGGGGAGATATATGGATTTAATTATAAGGCCTATAAAGGTAGAAGATTCTAAACAAGTAGTAGAACTTAGAACAATGAAAGGCGTTATGGAAAATACATTAGCAATGCCAAGCGAAAGAGAAGATAAAATTAGAGAAAAAACATTAAATCTTGGCATAAATGATTATATATTTGTAGCAGAGATAAAAGAGGAGAATGATTATAAAATAGTTGGCATAGCAGCTCTTAATGTAGAAAATTCACCCAGGCTTAGGCATAGTGCTGGCATAGGTATAAGTGTACATACAAAATATCAAGGGATGGGTATAGGTAAAAAATTATTAAATAAACTCTTAGATATATCAGATAATTGGCTTATGTTAGTAAGAATAGAATTAGGTGTACTTTGCGATAATGATAAAGCTATAAATCTATATAAATCACTAGGGTTTGTAGTGGAAGGTAAGAAGAAATATACAACAATTAGAAATGGTAAATATGTAGATGAATATATTATGGGAAGATACAATGAAAATTTAATTAATAAATAAAGAGACTATAATTATAGTCTCTTTAAATTTATAGCATAAATTACATACCAGTAAAGATTTTATAAAATAATAGTATTACAAATGCAACTAGTGCAATTTTAAATGCAAGACTTGTTATAGCTTTTATAACTTTAATAGATATACCTATAACAACTATAAGTAAAACTATTTTAAAAATTAAATCTATATCCATATAAATACCTCCCATCTAACATATTAGTATTATTTCATATTTTATATATAAGATACCATAATAAGGAAAATATTTAAATTATAAATTGGTGTTCAGGCTAATAAAAGCATACTTATTAACGGAATAGTCACTATAGAAAATAGCGTTGTAAAAAATACAGCTTGAGAAGCAAGTGATATATTTGATTTATATTCACTAGCCATTATAGCTGTATTTGCAGCAGCAGGCATAGATGATATTACAATAGGAATAGCTAAAATCATGCTATCTTCAACCTGACCTCTAAATAAATAGTATACAAGTAAAGGAAGTAGTATAAGTCTAATAAGTGTTACAAAATGAAGCTTCTTATTAGAAAAACAATCATATGCAGAAGAAGCACAAAGCATACTGCCTATAACGAGCATAGAAAGTGGAGTAGTAATATTTCCTAGCATTTCAATTGGTTGATTTAAAAATATAGGCACTTTAATACTAAACATGAAAAGTAAAAGACCTATAAATATTGATACTACAACTGGATTTATAAGTGACTTTATAGAGAATGAGTAATCATTTTTACCTTTAGATAGAAGGTAGCTTCCAAGAGTTATTGTAAGCATATTAAAAGGTAAGTTAAATATTGCAGTATAAAAAATAGCTTCACTTCCAAGTACAGCTTCAACTACAGGATATCCCATAAATCCAACATTAGAAAATACTATTACATACTGATATATTCCTAAGTTATCATCATACTTAAAAATAAATTTTAGTAGATAGGAAATTAAAAATGATACTGAATACATAACTATAGAAATAATCAATAAACTTATTATTTTATTAATCATATCAGAACTATAGTCTATTTGCATAGAAGATATTATTGTACAAGGTAGAAAAATCTTCATGATAAGTGAAGATAGCTTTGAAGTACAGTGTTCATCTAATAAGTTTTTTTTCCTGGCTACGTATCCAACTAAAATTAGTAAAAACAAAACTAATACTTGTGTAAAAATATTCTTAAAATTCATAAAATATACCCCCTATACATAACATTATATAGTATGGTTATAATAAAATATAACAATTACGTAATAAAACTATATAAATATTGTATTAGACTTATTATTACAATATAATTACAATAGAAAAAATAATAAAGAATAAAACGAATTATGTTATATAATTAGATATATTAGTGGATAAGTTGTAAAATAGATAGGGAGTATGATATGAAAAGTACGAAATTTTCAATAGGAAAATAAAAATTTATCAAATGACCCTAAAGTATATCATGTTAGAGGAACTGTGTATGAAAAGATGGGAAAATTAGATAATGCTATAGAATCATATAAAATAGCAGCTAATGATAACTATGTAAAGTCTCAATATACTTTAGGAAATATATATTATGATAAAAGACAATATAATGAAGCTGAAAAATGGTATAATATGGCCTATAAAAATGGATATGATGAAGCGGCTTTTGACATTGGTAATATGTATTTTGAAGCAGGTGGATATGAATATGCTCTTTATTGGTATGAAAAAGTAGCTAGTTTAGGTCATGTGAAAGCTCAAAATAACTTAGGAGTATCACATTTTAAATTAAAAGACTATGCAAGAAGTGAAAAGTGGTTAAAGGAATGTTCTAATTCTAACTTTGGAAAGGCGTGCTTTAATTTAGGTGTATTATATACTACTTTAGGAAGAGAAGATGAAGCCTTAGAATATTACAAGAAAGGGTCAGTACTTTTAGATGAATATTGTAAGTATAATTTAGCTGTGTTAAATCAGAGGGAAAAAGATACAAAAAGCGCTATAAGCCTATATAAGCACTTATATAAGGTAGGGCATGTAAAAGGGTGCTTTAATATGGGATTAATTATGGAGATGGAAGAAGATTTTGAAGAATCTAAGAGATATTTTATAAAAAGTGCAGATCAAGAAGATACTTTATCTCAACATAGATTAGCATATATTTATGATAGGGAAGAAGACCATGAAGAAGCTATAGAGTATTATGAAAAAGCAATAGAGAAAAACCATGCATTATCTAAATATAGATTAGGAAATTTATATAATAAAAGAAATGAAATAGAAAATGCAAGGATGTATTATAAAATGGCTGCAGAAGATAATGTGGTTGAAGCTAAGAATAATTTAGCAGGTCTTTATTTTGAAGAAGAAGATTTTGATAATGCTATAAAGTATTATGAAGAAGCTATTATGGATGGATGTAGTTGCGCAATTGAAAATATAGGTGATCTTTATTTGAAAAATGGTGATATTGAAAGAGCTATTTCTTACTATTTAAGAAACTCTAATACTTTATCATGTCAGATTAAGCTAGCTAAGATGTATGAAGATGATAACCATCTTGATGAAGCGATAGTTTGGTATGAGAAAGCTTTAGAAAATAAAGATGTAGAGTCAGGTTATAAGTTAGGATGTATATATGAAGAATTAGATGATAATGAAGAAGCTAAAAAGTATTTTGAAATATCAAGTAAACAAAATCATTTAAATTCAAAAATACATCTTGGAAGAATTTATTTTAATGATGAAAACTATGAAGAAGCAAAGGTTATGTTTGAAGTCCCTGCAAATGAAGATAATACATACGCCCAACATATGCTAGGTGTAATATATGATATCTACTATAAGGATTATATAAATTCTAAATATTGGTATGAAAAAGGTAGAGCTAAACAATGTGTTGAATCTATATATAATTTAGGTCAGTTAAGCCTTAAGTTAAATGATACTTCAGAAGCTGAAAAGTATTATAGCGAAGGGTATAAGCTAGGAAATAAAAAATGCGAGTATATGCTAGCTGGAATATACTATAAAAAAGGATTAGACATGTATTCTTCCTTAGCTGATGAAGGATATGAAGGATGTATGGATATAGTAAATAGTATTCCAACTATTAATATAAACTTTGATGAAGTATTGATTGCACCATTTGAAATACAAGAAGTAAGCATTGAAGAAGAGGAAGAATGTGTACCAGACTATTTATTAGATATTAATGAAAACTTAGAAGAAATGTTTGAGGGATTAATAACTGATATGGTAATAGAAAAATAATATACATAAAAAAA
>NZ_HG529279.1 GCF_000499525.1 Faecalimicrobium dakarense
TTTTATGTACTCATAATTAAATATGTAATATAACAAAGATATAAACCAATTAATGTTAAACTCTCATACTTACTTATATCATTTTTTCTATATGCAAATATAAATAGTATAACAGTGGACACAATCATAAATATAGAGTCAATGATTAATTTAGGATCTACATTCATAGGTGACACAAATGCAGACATTCCAAGTACAAATAAAGTATTAAACATATTAGAACCAATAACACTACCAAGGGCTAAAGCACTTTCACCTTTTGTAGCAGCTGTAAGTGATGTAATAAACTCAGGAAGCGATGTACCAATAGCTACTATTGTAACGGAAATTAATTGGCTACTAACACCGAAAGTATTTGCAATAGAAGAAGCAGAATTAACCACTATTTTACCTCCGAAGAGTATAGATACAGTGCTTACTATTGATAAAAGTATAGATTTTAAAATAGATTTATTTTTATCAATAGCAATAGTATCAGAATCCATAGATATAGAAATTTCTTTATTCAATAAAGAAAAATTACTAGGGTTAAGAGATATACGCATTAAATAAAATAAAAACATAACAAATAATAATAATAATATAAATCCATCAAAATAACCCAGCGACATATCTAAAGATAATAGTAGCATTAATGATGATGCAGTTAGGACTAAAGGAAACTCTTTATGTAAAATCGATTCTTCAACATCTAAAGTTTTTATAAATGCAGTAGTACCTACTACCATTAATAAATTAAATATATTAGAACCAACTACATTACCAATTGCCATACTATTTTGATGGCTTAATGATGCAATAATACTAACTGAAGCCTCAGGAGTACTAGTACCAAAAGCAACAATAGTAAGCCCTATAAAAATCGGAGAAACTTTAAGGGCTTTTGCTATATTAGATGCACTATCAACCAAAGCATCAGCACCTTTTATTAGTAAGACAAATCCTAGCACTAAAAAAATATAGTCCATAAATAATACCCCCAAAAACAATTAAGTTGTAATTTAAAATGAATAGTACCATAAAAAAACCTCCAAAACAGACGTGAAATATCTGATTTGAAGGTATTCTATCAAGTATAAACTTGCTAATTACCATCATAGTGTAAGTTATTAATAAAAATAAATTTACACTATGATTTTATATTAAATTGTCTAAAAAAGCAATATAAAATATTATGCTGTCATAATTAGATAAGCCATATAAGCAACATATAATATCATTAATGTTAAACTTTCGTATTTATTTATATTATTTTTTCTAAAAGCAAAGAATGAAGTTATTATTGTAGCTATAATCATGACTACTCCATCTATAAACAATTTAGGATCAACAGTCATTGGAGATATAAGTGCTGATATACCTAATACAAATAATATGTTAAATATATTAGAACCTATGACATTACCTAAAGCTAAGTCACTTTCACCTTTTGTAGCAGCAACGATTGATGTAACAAATTCAGGAAGTGATGTACCTATAGCAACTACTGTAAGACCAATTAATTGATCACTAACGCCGAAGCTAGACGCTATATCTGATGCACAGTCAACAACTATTTTACCACCTAAGATTATAGCTAATATTCCAACAACAGATAAAAATATAGACTTTGACATAGGAGAAGATTTTTGTTGTACAATAACATCTCTATCTATAACTTCAATATCTAAAGATGTTTCATCAATATCTAAAGATGAATTTCTAGATTTAAGAGCAGAACTTATTAAATAATATAAAAATCCGGCAAATAAAAGTAGTAGTATTGCACCATCTATACGGCTAAGTGTATAAGACGATGAGTTTGTAATAAACATATCAGTAGATAAAATAATTAATAATAATGATGTAATTAAAACAAAAGGAAGTTCCCTAGATAAAATAGATTTTTTTACGAGTAAAGTACTAATAAATCCAGAAGCACCTACTACCATTAATAAGTTAAAAATATTTGATCCGATTACATTCCCAATAGCCATACCATTTTGACCATTTATTGATGCTGTAATACTAACTGCGGCTTCAGGAGCACTAGTACCAAAAGCAACAATAGTAAGTCCGATAATAATAGGAGGAATCTTTAATATTTTCGCAATGCTTGAAGAACCGTCAACAAAAATATCAGCACCTTTCACAAGTAATATAAACCCAACTATTAAAAAAATATAGTTCATAAATCATACCTCCAGAAATTAAAA
>NZ_HG529280.1 GCF_000499525.1 Faecalimicrobium dakarense
TTGTTTTGAAGGTCTTGCTATCAAGTATACAACTTGTTAATCAACCGAGTGTTATACACTGAAATGACGATTGATTACACACTTTTGTGTAAGCTACTCCCCTTCAGGGAAAATATAAATTTATATTAATTATTATATTTCAAAATGGAAAAAATTGCAACTAATATATAAAAATAATAAAATATTTATAATAACTTGTTTCTAGACATTAAAAATGTAATTACTAGGGCAATTAGGGTAGTAATAAGCATTACAATCCAAAATCCATTTGGATCATTTCCATAAGGTATACCGCCAACGTTCATACCGAAAAATCCTGATACGATAGTTGGAATAGAAAAGATTAGTGTAACAGAAGTCAAAAATTGCATTACATTATTTTGGTTGTTGCTTATAATTGCGCTAAATGCGTCCATAATTCTGCTTAATATATCGCCATATATTGTAGCCATTTCTAAGGCCTGTTTATTTTCAACTATAACATCTTCAAGTAAATCTTCATCATCAGAATATTTTTTTATGCTAGGCGTACGAACCATTTTATTTAAAACAAGCTCGTTTGCCTTTAGAGAAGTAGAAAAATATACTAATGATTTTTCTAGTTCTAGAAGTTGAATAAGTTCTTTATTTTTCATAGACTTATAAATTTCTCTCTCTATAACTGTTGTCATTCTATTTATTCTTCTTAAGTAATGAAGATAATAAGTGGCATTTTTATGAAGGATTTGAAGTATGAAACGAGTTTTCTTAAAAGTAAAGAAATCTTTAACATGACCTACAATAAAGTCATTTAAAATCTTAGTTTGCGCAGTACAAACTGTTAAAATCGATTCATTAACTATTATAATGCCAAGAGGTATAGTAGAGTAATGAGATGATTTTTCATCACTTTCATCTACTGGAATATCTATAAGTATAAGAGTATGATTGTCCTCAATATCTATTCTTGAACGTTCCTCTTCATCTAATGCTGACTTAATGCTTTCTATATCAATATCTAATAAAGTAGCAATTTCATTAATCTCACTTTGGTTTGGTTCAACAAGATTTATCCAACAGCCATTTTCAAAAGAACTAAGCTTTTCCAATTTATTTTCAATAGTCTTATAATATCTAATCATGGCAACACATCCTTTATTCAATTTTATATAAATCTCATCACTTAATATTATTCATTAAATAACTAATTTATATAATTGAAATAAAGAAATTAGTTTGATTTAAGATAATAATAAGTGATGTTTTAAACTTATTAGCCGCCAGGGACTAAAGTCCATTTTCCATCACTCTCCTATAATTTTTATTAGTAAGTTTTTAGGCCTAATATTTTTAGGCCCTTTAAACATAATACCCTTTCCTTGGATATAAATCAATATCTTATCAATAGTTATTGTATTTTTTTTAATTAATACCTTATTTATTAAGCTATTAATCCTTTTTATATTATTTTTTTAAGATGATAATATATAGAAATATTTAGAGTGTTGAATATATGATTTGTAATATATAAAATATTTTTTTATTACACTATTTAAATATTATAAATTAAAATTAAAATCTGGAATATTAGAATATATTATGGGAATTATATTTTTGAACTATAATTTATGGAGGTGCTTACTTTGTTTAAACATGACAAAGCGTTATTGAGAGAAGTAAAAGTAGAAAAACCAAATCCACAATATGCAGCATTAATGCAAGAGCAATTAGGTGGAGCTAATGGAGAATTAAAGGCTGCTATGCAGTACATATCGCAAAGTTTTAGAGTTAAGGACCAAGCATTAAAAGATTTGTTCTTAGATATAGCAGCAGAAGAACTTAGCCATATGGAAATGGTTTCTCAAACTATAAATTTGCTAAATGGGCATGATGTTAATTATAAAGGAACAGAAGCTGGAGAAATAGAAACTCATGTACTAGGTGGATTGGCACCACTATTAATAAATTCATCTGGGCACCCTTGGAATTCAGATTATGTAAGTTGCACAGGAGATTTAGTAGCTGATTTACTTTCGAATATAGCATCAGAGCAAAGAGCTAAAGTTGTATATGAATATTTATATCGTCAAATAAATGATAAATATGTAAGAGAAACTATAGATTTTTTATTAAATAGAGAAGAAGCTCATAATGCTTTATTTAGAGATGCTTTAAATAAAGTCAAAGATACAGGCTCAAACAAGGACTTTGGAGTTACTGAAGATTCTAAATTATATTTTAATTTATCAAATCCAGGACCAAATCATGATACTAAAATAGATATTAATCCTCCTTCTTTTGAAGAACCTTTGAAAAAGTAGAAATATCCATAAAATCTGTAAAAGAGCTCTTGTAAGAGCTCTTTTTTATGATTATATATATTAAAATCTAAGTAAAATCATGTATGAATATATAGTTATTTCTATAACAAATAATAAAGTTATAAAATGCTTTTATAAAGGAGTACTATTAATGAAAAAAACAATAATATCTATACTTATATTAAGTACATTTTTTATGACTCTAATTTTTAATAACCCTTATCAGGTCTATAGCTAAAATATTGTTATACAACAAACTAATATTGAACAAGACTATATTAACGAGTTAAACAGTATAGGAAATCAATTATATATACTTAGCTCAAATGCACTTGATTCAGTAATAAATAAGAAAGATAATTCAGATCTTTTTAAAAATGGTTTATATATAAAATCACAAATAAGAAGTCTTAGAATGGAGTTATATAAGTATCATAAAACAGAAAGTGGTAATATAGAAAAAAATCCAATATCTTTATCTCTTTTGAATACATTAAATTACTACAATATGTCACTATCATATTTATTAGAGTTGGCATTTTTACAGAATAGTTTAAATATATCTTTAAAATATAGTATTATATAATTAAGAAATAAATAATCTTGGGGGAGAAGAATATGAGATATAGAAAATTAGGTAAAACAAATGAAGAAGTTTCGATACTTGGATTTGGATGTATGAGATTTCCACAAATAGATGGAAAAATAGACGAAAAAGAAGCTACTAATATGATAAGACATGCTGTTGATAATGGTGTAAATTACATAGATACAGCATACATATATCATGATGGGGAAAGTGAAGCATTTGTAGGTCGTGCTTTAAGTGAAGGGTATAGAGAAAAAGTTAAACTTGCAACTAAGCTTCCAACATGGCTTGTAAAAAATAGAGAAGATATGGATAAATATTTAAATGAACAGCTAGAAAGACTTCAAACTTCATATATTGACTTTTATCTAGTTCATAATTTAAATGTTGAAACTTATGAAACAATTAAAGGGTATGGATTATTTGAGTTTTTAGATAAAATAAAAAAAGAAAAGCTAGTAAAGCATATAGGTTTTTCATTTCATGATACTATAGGTTTATATAAGGAAATAATTGATGATTATGATTGGGACTTTACCCAAATACAATACAATTATATAGATGAAGATTATCAAGCAGGAACAGAAGGTCTATTATATGCAGCTAGTAAGGACTTAGGTATTGTAATAATGGAGCCTCTTCGTGGAGGAGCTTTAGTAAATAATCTTTCAAAAGGAATTAAAGATATAATAGAGAATTCAGAAGTTAAAAAAACACCAGCAGAATGGGCGTTTAAATTCTTATATAATAAAAAAGAAATAGGCGTAGTTCTTAGCGGTATGTCAACAATGGAACAAGTAGTTGATAACCTAAAAATAGCAGATACTCAAGGTGTTGAAAATTCAATTACAGTAGATGAAAAAGATACTCTAGAGAAATTAAGAGATGAGTTTAAATCAAAAATAAAAGTAAATTGTACTGGATGTAAGTATTGCATTCCATGTCCAGTAAATGTTAGTATACCAAACTGCTTTGAATTATTAAATAATGCATCTATGTTTGATAATGTTTCTGTATCTAAAGAAATATATAATAATATATTAGTAAAAGAAGAAAGTGATGCATCTAGGTGTGTAGAGTGTGGAAAATGTGAAACAAAATGCCCTCAGCATATAAAAATAAGAGAAGTGCTTAAAGAAGTTGAAAATACATTTAAAGTATAAATATAGTTAATATATCAAAGAGGAATACTTATTGCAAGCATTCCTCTTTTAATTTTTAGCTTTTGAATAAAACTAATATAGAACCTTAGGGTAGGAGTATTGCAAAATTAAGGTCTAAATATTAAAGCTAAAATTAATATATCTATAATTTACATGTCAATTCCTTTATAACTTCATCAACAGAATATAATCTGTCGGCTCTATAAGCATTTTCTCCACAGAATAATAGAGAATTGTCAATATCACCCTTAACAGCATTTATAAGAGCTTGTGATATGCAATAAGGTGTATTCTTTGGGTTGCAAGGAATTAGACAATCATAGCATTTTGTTATTTTTGGACGATTTTCAGAAACTGTTTTTATAAACTTATTTGTTATAGCTCGTCCAGGCATACCGACTGGGCTTGTTACAATATTTATATCATCTTCAGATGAGTTTATATATGTATTTTTAAAGTTCTCATGAGCATCACATTCATAAGTAGTAACAAACCTTGTTCCTACTTGTACACCGCTAGCACCAAGATTTATATATTTAGCTACATCATCTCCAGTATAAATGCCACCTGCAGCAACTACAGGTATTTCTTTATTATATTTTTCACCATAAGTCTTCGCTACTTTAAGTATTTCTTTAAATTCGTTATCATAATCATCAACACTAATAGATTCTAGTTCATCTTTAGTGTATCCAAGATGTCCACCTGCTTTAGGACCTTCAACTACAATTAAATCAGCAGTAGTTTTTTCTTTTCTATCCCACATCTTTAAAATAACACTAGCAGCTTTAGAAGTAGAAACTATTGGAGCTATTTTAACTTTACTATTTTTTACAAATGAAGGAAGCTTAGTTGGGAGACCTGCACCAGATATAATAAGATCTACGCCGGCTTCTATAGCTTGCTTAACATGTTCTTCATAATTATTCATGGCAACCATAAGATTTACACCTATAATTCCATCTAAACAACTTTCTTTTGCTTTAATGATATGTTTTTTTAAAGCTCTTAAATTTGCATTTAATGTATTTTTCTCGAAATCATCTTCGTCATAACCTACTTGAGCACCAGAGATCACACCTATTCCTCCAGCCTTAGCTACAGCTGCCGCTAGAGATGATCTAGATACACCAACACCCATTCCTCCTTGTATTACAGGAACTTTTGCTACTAAATCACCGATTATTAATGGTTTCATTATAATCACCTCCGTATAATGTACAAGAACTAGATTATAATACTTAATATTATGACCTAGTACTAATTTGATTATACTATAATTTTTTAAAAAGAATACATAAATTTTGAATAAATAGAAAATTTATTTTTAAATAAAAACTTAAATTAAAATAAAAGATTACAATATCTTAACTAGTAATAAAATACAAAGTAGGATTATAATGTATATAAATTAAAAATATAGTTTAAAATTAAAAAGATATTATATTTAACATTAAAATTAGAAAAATATATAATATTCAAAGAAAATTCATAATTAGTTCACATAAGATGGATATAATATTATTAAAAGGAGGGATTAAAAAATGGCAATTGTACTAATAACAGCAGCATTAGTATTTGTTATGTACGGACTTAGTTTCCTATCATATATATCGGAAAGTCATATATTAGACGACGTAGTATCAGACAATTAATAAGCATAATATATAATTATTTTAATATAGATAAATACTAAAATAGATTATTTAAAATCGTAATCTATAAAAAAGCAAACTCTGTTAGGGTTTGCTTTTTTTTATGTTTTAAAAGTTAATATTTAACAAATTTAACTATGTATTAACCTTAATATAATAATCGCTTAACAAACTTTAACTATAATTTTAATTGAAAAAGGTATTATGTTAATAATTATATAACTAGGGGGAAAATAATGAAAAGACCAAAAAAATTATCGATACTAGGATTATCAATACTGCTTATAGCTTCATCATTAACAGGATGTGGAGTAAAAAATAATGAAAGTAAAACTGACCAAAATAGCTCACCACAAATAACACAAACCACTTCAAAAAAGCCTAAGTATGTATTTACTTTTATAGGCGATGGAATGTCTTATACTCAAGTAAATGCAGCGCAAGTATATAACGGAACAATAAAAAATTCTGATAAAGTCGAAGTTGAGAGATTAGAATTTACTAAATTTCCAGTGGTAGGTAGTGCTACTACTCAAGACGCAACATCATTTGCACCAGATTCAGCGTCAACAGCAACCGCAATTTCAAGTGGAATAAAAACACATAGCGGAGTTATTGGATTAAAAGCAGATAAACAGTCAAAGCCAGAGAGTATAACTGAAAAACTTAAAAAAGAAGGATATAAAATAGGAATAGTAAGTAGTGTATCACTAGACCATGCAACACCAGCAGCATTTTATGCCCATGCAGCATCAAGAAGTGATTATTATGATATAGCCACACAAATGGCTAATAGTAATTTTGATTATTTTGCAGGAGGTTCATTACTAAGTCCCAAAGGGGAAGATGAAAAACAAAAAGATGTATTTGAAACTCTGAAGGAAAATGGATACAAAGTAACTAATGATAAAAATGAAATAATGTCTCTAAATAGTGATTCAGGAAAAGTATACGCTATAAATCCAGAACTACAAGATTCATCAGCTATGTCATATAACTTAGATGCAAAAGAAGATAGTTTAAAATTAGATGACTTTGTTAAAAAAGGGATAGATGTAATAGATAATGAAGATGGCTTCTTTATGATGGTTGAATCAGGTAAAATAGACTGGGCAGGGCACGCAAATGATGCTATGAGTAATATAAAAGATGTAGAAGTATTAAGTGATGCTGTTAATGTAGCAATAGAATTTGCGAATAAACATCCACAAGAAACTCTTATACTTGTAACAGGAGACCATGAAACAGGAGGTATGTCAATAGGTCAAGCTACTACAGGATATGATACTGCTTTTGATATACTGAAAAATCAAAAAATATCTTATGTAAAACTTGATGAATTAATTAATAAATATAAAGAAAAAACGCCTAAAGAAAAAGCTAAATTAGAAGATATATTACCCATAATAAAAGAAAACTTTGGGTTTATAACATTAAGTGATAAAGATGCTAAGAAAGAAGAAAATTCAAATTTAGTTTTATCAGATTATGAATATAAAAAATTAGCTAAGGCATTTGAAGAAAGTATGAAAGGTGATGACTCAAGAGATAAAAGCACAGAAAGTGAAATACTATATGGAGGATATGATCCACTGTCAGTAACTTTGACTCATATAATAAATAATAAAGCGGGGATAGGATGGACTTCGTACTCACATACAGGTGTACCAGTACCGGTATATGCAATGGGTGCAGGGGCAGATAAATTTTCAGGATTTTATGATAACACAGATATATTCAATAAATTAGTAGAGATTTGTGGATTAAAATAATGATAAAATACTTAAAAAATAATAACGTATTACATAATAAAAATACTATATTTTCTATAATATGCCTAATTGCTATAGGAATATTATTACTTATACCAACAGGATTTGAAAAGCAAATTTATATTAATTCAGAAGGTATAAAGGCAAGAGTATTAAGTACGGATGAATCAGCTATTTATGATACTGGATTAATAAAGCAAGGAGACCAAGTTTGTGAAGTAGAAATATTAAGCGGAAACTTCAAAGGAGAAAAAGTAAGATCGGTAAATCTTCTAACTGGATCACTTGAAACAGATAAAATATTTAGTGTAGGGGATAAAGCATTTATATTACTTGAAAAATCGAAAGATGGAAATATAGTATTTGCAAATATGGTTGACCACTATAGAATAAACTTAGAAGTTATTTTAATCGGATTATTTGTTATTGTTCTTGTGATTTTCTCAGGAAGTACAGGCATAAGAACTGTAATATCTTTTGCATTTACATTAATTTGTATATTAAAGTTATTTGTACCTATGTTACTTAAAGGATACCATCCAATTTTGTTAGCACTTGTTATAGGCATTTTAATATCAACAGTAACTTTAATTTTAGTGGGAGGATTTACTAAAAAAGCGTACTGTGCAATACTGGGGACTATATTTGCATCTTTAATAACATGTATACTAGCGATAATATTTGGTAATATATTTAAAATTCATGGCACAGTAATGCAGTGGTCGGAATCTTTATTATATTCAGGGTTTCAAGATTTAAATTTAACATTAATATATCAATCAGGAATTTATTTATCATGTTCTGGAGCTATATTAGATTTGGCAATAGATATATCTGCATCAATTGATGAAATAGTAGATAAAAATCCTAATTTAAGTAAAAAAGAAATATTATTTTCGGGGATAACTATAGGAAAATCCATAGTTGGATCCCAAACAACAACACTATTATTAGCGTATATGGGTAGTTTTATTGGAGTTATGATGGTGTATATGGCGCAAGGAACGCCGCTTTTAAGTATACTAAATACTAAATTTATATCATCAGAAATACTTCAGACTTTTGTTGGATGTATAGGACTTGTAATAGTATCGCCATTAACAGCTACAATATGTAGTCACGTATACACTAAAAAGAGTAAAGAATTAAAATTAACAGATTATAAAATAAAAAAAGTATAAGTTAAATTATAACCTATAAAATATACAACTATAAAAATCGTATATTTTATAGGTTATTTTTTATATATCATAATTTGACAATTCATATACTTTTAATTAGATGTTAATAAAATATAGTTGATTACATAGATATTTTAGTTGACTTTTAATGTATAAATAGAATAAAATAAACCTAAAATGGAACGATGTTCCAAAAAAAACATAAAAATAATTATTATATTTTATAATTTGCGATTAGGGAAAACGATTCCTAAAGATGGAGTTATTAAAGGGAGGAAAATATGAATAAAAATAGAGTAGAAAGAGGTATATACAAAAGCGTAGCAGCAATATTAATAGCAAATAATTTTATAACCTTAGCACCACTAAAAATTAATGCAGAAGAAATTTTTCAAGAAAATAAAAGCTTAATTAATAATATGAATTTATCTAGAGATAGCTATATAGATATGAATGGAGATTTTGAAGATATATTTAAATCTACTAGTTTAGATAAAGATTTATGGATAAATAATGTAAAACCTAGAAATTGGGAAATATCGTCATATAGCTCATTTCCAACTACAATGATGGGTGAAATAACAAATGACTCTAAAAGTGGTAAAAATGCAGTTAAAATAAATTTAGATAAATCAATTGGATTTTTTAAAACAGCAACATCAACATCTCCTAAAATAGAATCTGGGAAAGAATATGAGATAAGTGTATGGGCTAAAAGTGAAAATTTAATTAAGGATAACTGTAATCATGAAAATCATAGTCCTATATTAATTAAGGTAGAGCAATTAGATATATCAAATAAAACTATTGAAACTACAAACTTAGCTAATATATCTGGAACGAATAATTGGACAAATTATAGCACAACTATAGAGGCTAGGCCAGAAGCTCAAAGACTAAGACTAGTTGTAGTATTTGACTCAGGATTACATGGGGGAACTTCAGGAAACATAATTATAGATGATTTTAAACTTAAAGAAATTACACCTAAACCAAATAATATAAAATTAGATAAAGATAACTTAAAAATTGCTCCAGGACATACCGGAAGATTAACTTATAATATAGATCCAATACAAGCTAACAAAGAACCGATTATATGGGAAAGTAGTGATACAAGTGTTGTAGAGATAAAGGATGGAATATTCAAAGGTATAAGCCCTGGAAATGCAGTTATTACAGCTAAACTTAAGAACTATGAAGATATAAAAGCACAGTGTAGTGTTGAGGTGAGTGAATCTATAGGAGTTGAAAAAATAGAATTTGAAAAAGAAAATAGAGTTAGACGAAAGAAAAAATTATATAGTAAAAGCTAAAACATATCCAGAGTATACAACCGAAGAATATTTTTTAGAGTCAGAAAATACAGATATAGCTAAAATAAAAGATGGAATAGTTAATGCTATAAAACCTGGAATAACAAATATTATAGCTAAAAATATAAAAGGAGAAGAAATTGGTAGATTTGAATTAAATATAAATCATTATAAGAATGATAAATATGATGAGTTATTATCTAAAATATACAAATCTTTAGTTCCAAATAATCTATTATCCGTAGATGATAAGGAGGATATGTCAGCTGTTAAAAAGATAGTAGACGTTGGTGAAAACTATTGGAAAAATATGAACAAAGATAAAGGAAAAGATTATCTTTGGAATGATTTAGATAGTACAACAAATTCTAATCATATAACAAAAAGTTTTGAAAGATTAAGAGAAATGGCAAAGGCATATTTATTAGAAGGTTCTAGTTTAAAAGGTAACCCTCAACTAATAAAAGACATTGAATATGGTTTAGAATGGTTAATTGAAAATAGATATAATAAAGGATATTACAATAACTGGTGGGATTGGCAAATAGGTATACCTCAAAGATTAACAGATACATTAGTGCTAATAAGAGATTATCTTACAACAGAAACTATTGAAAAGTATGCAAATATAATATCTTATTATGTTGCAAATGCAAGAGATCAATGGAGTCTTAAGCCTGAAACACATACGCAAAGTGTAGGTGCAAATAGACTAGACATGTGCCAAGTTGTAATATACAAAAGCTTACTTGTAAAAGATGGAGATAAAATTCAAGAAGCAAGTAATGATTTATTACCGGAACTAAAATATGTAACTAATGGAGATGGTTTTTATGAAGATGGATCAATAATACAACACACAGCTATACCATACACAGGAACGTATGGATCAGTATTATTATCTGGGATTGGTAGATTAAACTATATATTAGAAGGAACACAGTGGGCAATACCAAATGATAAAGTAAATATGATATATGATGTAATAGAAAAATCTTTTGAACCTTTAATGTATAAAGGTTTAATTATGGATATGGTTAATGGAAGATCTATATCAAGATCTAAATGGCAAGATATTAATAATGGTGAATCAGTTATGAAAAGCATAGTAAAATATTTTATTCCGGCAGCAACTGAAGAAGAAGGTAATAGACTTAAAGGTGCCATAAAATATTGGCTTGAAGCAAATGATTCTAAGAATATGGTTGAAACTACTAATGACTTAGAATTTAGAGCCATGATTAAAGATATATTAAATGATAATATAATAAAATCAAGAGGAGAGTTAATAGGTCATTATAATTATGCAAATATGGATAGGGTAGTTCATAGAAGACCTGGTTTTGTATATGGTATAAGTAAATACTCAGATAGAACATACATGTACGAAGCTATGAATAAAGAAAATTTAAAAGGATATCATACAGCAGATGGAATGACATATCTGTATAATGGTGATGTAGAGCAATTCTCAAAAGGATTTTGGCCTACTGTAAACCCAAAAAGATTACCAGGAACTACTGTAGATACAGTAACATTATATGATGAAGCTAGTGGATCAAAAGTAGTCAATGGGCAAGATTGGGTAGGTGGTAGTGTAATTGATGGTAAATATGGTGCTTCAGGAATGTATTTAGATAAAGTTAATCCAAAAGAACAAGATGAAAATTATAAAATGGATATAAAAGCTAAAAAGTCTTGGTTTATGTTTGATGATGAAATAGTTGCATTAGGTTCAGATATAACAAGTAGTAAAAATAGAAATATTGAAACTACAATTGAAAACCGAAGATTATCAGAAATAGGAGATGAAATTTTTACAGTAGATGGAGAAAATTCAGTAAATAATATTGGTGATTCGAAATTAAAACAAGGGGCTAGTTGGGCTCATATAAAAGGAAATAAGGAAAATACAGATATTGGATACTATTTTCCTAGTAAAGCAAATATAAACATACTAAGAGACCATAGAACTGGAAATTGGAACGATATAAATGAGTCAGAAGCAAGTAAAGTGGAAGAGAATAATTTCTTAACTATGTGGATTGATCACGGAATAAATCCACATAGTGCAGGTTACTCATATACATTGTTACCAAATAAATCTAAAGATGAAGTAAAAAAATATAATGAAAATCCAGATATTGAAATATTAGAAAATAGTGAAGTAGTTCATGCAGTAAAAGAAAAGAAGTTAAATATTATAGCCGCAAATTTATGGGAAGATAATCAAGGCATAGATTTTATACATTCAAATAAGAAAGCATCCATTATGGTAAGAGAAAATAATGGAGAATTAACAGTAGCAGTATCAGACCCTACTATGAAAAATAACAATAAAATAAAAGTAGAGATAGATAAAAAAGTAAAAAATCTAATATCAAAAGATGAAAGAGTTAATATAATAAATTCTTCGGATAAGCTAATCTTAGAAATAAATGTAAAGGACTTAAAAGGTTCTACAGTTGAATCTAAATTTAATTTATTATAAAGATATATAAATTAAACATAATTAAAAAGTGTGTAGTATTTACTACACACTTTTTATATAAAGGATTATTTTCCTTGTCTTGACTTATTGTATCTTAATCTATCATGTTCGTTTAAGAATTTCTTTCTAAGTCTTATAGAATCTGGAGTTATTTCAACTAACTCATCATCATCTACAAATTCTAAAGCTTCTTCTAAAGTAAATGTTCTAGCAGCCTGTAATTTAACTGCATCATCTGTACCAGAAGCACGAACGTTAGTTAATTTCTTATTCTTACAAGGGTTAACTACCATATCATCTTTTCTAGAGTTCATACCGATTATCATACCTTCGTAAACTTCAACAGCTGGGTCAACAAACATTTGAGCTCTTTCACTTAAAGCATTAAGTGCATAAGCCATAGTTGTTCCAGGTCCTTGAGCTATTAAAACTCCGTTAGTTCTTCCTGGTATTTCACCTTTATGTTCTTCATATCTTTCGAATGATCTAACTAAAGTTCCTTCTCCACGAGTGTCGTTTATGAATTCACTTCTGTATCCAAGTAATCCTCTTGTAGGAGCTATAAATGTTATTTTAACATAATCTCCTTCTATTTCCATTGCTTCCATCATTGCTTTTCTTAAGTTTAATTTGTTTATAACAGTTCCTGAGTAAACTTCTGGACAGTTAACTATAACTCTTTCCATAGGTTCCATTAATTTTCCTTCTTCTTTGTGAAGTAAAACTTGAGGCTTAGATACTCCTATTTCGTATCCTTCACGTCTCATGTTTTCAAGAAGTATAGATAAGTGAAGCTCTCCACGTCCAGATACTCTGTATCCATCAGTAGTATCCATTGGCTCAACTTTAAGACCAACGTTAACTTCTAATTCTTTGTCTAATCTATCTTTTATATGTCTTGTAGTTACGAATTTACCACTCTTACCACAGAATGGAGAATCATTAACTAAGAAGTTCATAGACAGAGTAGGCTCTTCTATGTGTATCATTTCCATTGGTAATGGATTATCTACATTACATATAGTCTCACCTATTGATATATCTGATATACCAGCTATAACAACTATATCACCAGAATAAGCTTCTGATTTTTCAACTTGGTTTAATCCTTCATAAGCTGTAAGCTTAGATATTTTACCTTTAGCTACAGAACCATCTTCTTTACAGATAGAAACAGTTTCACCGCTTTTTACAGTTCCTTTGTAAACTCTACCTATACCTAATCTACCTACATAATCATCATATGCAAGAGCAGATACTTGAAGTTGTAAAGGCTCATCATCATAGTTTGGATAAGCTTCAACATGATTTACAACTGTTTCAAATAATGGAGAAAGGTCAGTGCTTTCATCATCCATTTCTAATTTAGCTATACCTTGCTTAGCTATACCGTATATTATTGGGAACTCACATTGCTCATCATTAGCATTTAAGTCAACGAATAAGTCAAATACTTCATCAACAACTTCTTCAGCTCTTTGATCTTGCTTATCTATTTTGTTTATGAATAATATAGGTCTTAAACCTGCTTCTAATGATTTTTGTAAAACGAATCTAGTTTGAGGCATTGGTCCTTCACTAGCATCTACTAATAATATAACTGTATCAACAGTTTTAATAACACGCTCAACTTCAGATGAGAAGTCACTATGTCCTGGTGTATCTACTATGTTTATTTTATAATCCTTGTAGTTTATAGAACAGTTTTTAGAATATATTGTTATACCTCTCTCTGCTTCAAGGTCGTTACTATCCATTACACAGTCTTTTACTACTTCATTATCTCTAAATGTTCCTGATTGATGTAAGAAAGCATCAACTAAAGTTGACTTACCAGCATCAACGTGGGCTATAACAGCTATATTTACAATTTTATGTTTTGATGACATCTTTATGTCTCCTTTCGGTTAAAATAACTTTATAAGTATATCATAGTCTATAACTGTATACAAGATACTAATGGTAGTAGAATTTCAATAAAATAGAATAGTATTTATTTTTAGCTAAATAAATAAAATATATAAATATAAAAAAAATAATTAGGAAAATGTTTTATTTAAGGCTTGTATTTAAATATTAAAATATAATAAATAGAATATACTAAAATATTAAAAAAAATAATTAATACTAAATAATTAAAAAAATTTGAAACATAAGGAGTATTAAACGCATTATTTAAATAAAAAAATTAAATTTATATTATAAATTAGTTTTTAAAGGTAAATTCAATTATCAATAGAATATATACATATAGGTATAATTAAAGTTCTAAAGAAAGAGGAAGAATTTTATGGTTAAAGATTTTATTTTTAATGTTGTTATTTTAACAGTTGTTATTTTTATAATAAAAGAAATTATAAGCTTTATTTTTAAATTTAATATTGGAATAAATATAGTAATTCCAATTTCAATATCAATAGCTTGTATTTTAGGAACTAAAGAAAAAGAATTAAAAGAGTAGGGTTGAATTTAACTCTACTTTTTTAATTTATTGTTTTATAATATAGTTAAAATTGACAATAATATATTACTAAATTGAATAAATATATATTTAATCTAAGGGGTGGCAAAATGATAGATACAAAAGAGCAACAGGTATATGATTTATTGGAATCACTTAAAATAAAATACACTAGACATGAACATATTCCAGTATATACTGTTGAAGAAGCACAAGCATTAGATATAAGAATACCAGGCCAACAATGTAAAAATCTTTTTTTAAGAAATAAAAAAGGAGATAAGCACTATCTAGTAATTTTAGATGAAAATAAAAAAGTAGATTTAAAGTGTTTATCAAAACAAATAGAAAGTGATTCATTATCATTTGCATCAAAAGAAAGACTTTATAAATATTTAAGTCTTACACCTGGGTCTGTAACTCCATTTGGATTGATAAATGATACTAACAAAGAAGTAATAGTACTTTTAGATAATGATATTGTAGGAAAGCCGGTAATTAATTTTCATCCAAATGTAAATACAGCAACAATAAGTGTCTCATATGATGGGTTTAATAAATTTATTAAATCTATGGGAAATAAATTATACTGTGTAAATATTTAAAAGCACCTTGAAATTTATCAAGGTGCTTTTTATTTTATTTAAATTGTTTTATCATTTTCATCTTTAATTTCTATAGCTATTTCAAATAATTTTGATAATACAAAGCTTAAAAACCCTATAGCTATTGATATAAAAGTAACTATAACCATTGGAGCGATTGTTAATATATATAAATACATATCAAAATAATATGTAATAAATATTAAACATCCATTAAATAATATTGTTTCACTAAAAGCACATATAGAAATAGTTTTTAATGACTTAGGAGCATCTATAGAAAAAGGATTATTATTAACAATAAGTTTACAAAGTTTTTTTAGATTAAATAAGGCTATTATATAAGGTATTGCACATATGTATATACAAATTGTTATAGCCATAATTAAATTTTGATTTAGTATTGAAAATGCGCTTTTAAAGTATGCGGTTATTGCTAGAGGTGTAGCCAAAAGCACTAATAAAGTAAGAATAATGCCCATTGTTACAATTATATCTAATACTTTATAACTAGCATTTTTTTTCATTTTAATTTACCTCAACTTTCTGTTATTATATTCTTTATTTTAAAGTTAGTTTTATTGAATGTCAATAAATAATTATTACTAAAAAATATATAAAACTTATAAAACAATAAAGTACTTGAAAGTTCATTATATTCTAGAATTATTTAAAGTTATAAAACTGAAAATTTAAAAATGTTTAAATTATAAATTATGGGTATTTATATATTTAACAGAATAAAAAATTTTAGAAGTGAAAACATAAATTTAAATAAAAATATTAGGAGGTACATATTAATGCAAGTTAAATTTCAAGGAGCACCATTAACATTAGAAGGAAATATAGTGAAAGTAGGAGATAAAGCTCCAGATTTTATAGCAGTAGATAATGATTTAAAGGATTTCAAATTTAGTGACACAAAAGGTAAAATAGTTATTTTATCTGTTCCATCATTAGATACACCAGTTTGTGACATGGAAATAAGAAAATTTAATGAAGAAGCGTCTAAGTTAGATGGAGTTAAAGTTTATGCTATATCAATGGACCTTCCATTTGCTCAAAGTAGATGGTGTGCAGGTGCAAATATAAAAAATGTACAATCAATATCAGATTATAAGGATAGAGACTTTGGAAAAAGCTATGGGGTTTATGTAAAAGAGTTAGGACTTTTAGCTAGAGCAGTATTTATAGTTGATGAAAATAATAATGTTACATATGCAGATTACTTAGAAGAAATGACTAGCGAACCAGATTATGACAAAGTATTAAGTATGTTAAAGTAAATTAAATTTTAATGGCTATAAGTTTGTATACTTGTGGCCATTTTTTACTTAAAATTATAGCTATATAAAGAATATTTTAATATAAAATATGTTTTATCAAATTAGTTGTGGGTATATATTAAATACAACAAATTAACATAAGAAAATATGGAGGAAAAGTCATGGCTAATTCAATAAAAGTATGTCCATACTGTTCAAATGTAGACGTAGATACATTAAGAGAAAAATTAGGAGAAGAGAATGTTTCAACTGGTTGTGTAGGTGCTTGTAGAGCATATTCTAAAGAAGCAGTTGGTAAAATAAATGGTGTTCTTACAATAAAGCAAACGGAAGAAGATTTAATAGAAGCTTGTAAATAATATTAACTTAAACAAAATCCTTATATAGATGGAAGAAATATTCTATTTATATAAGGTTTTTTTATATATAAGAGATATGTCACCAATTAACACGACCAAATTAGCTGGTGACATATCTCTATTTGAGGT